>JBGTAT010000293.1:0-17164 GCA_041749755.1 Terrimicrobiaceae bacterium
GACTACGGGGCCGCAAGGTCGAAACGTCCGGCACAACCAAACATGTCAAAATGGCAATCGCATCACCAAAAAAGAAAGAAGAGCTGGCACAACAGTTCAAAATCAACCCCGAAGTGAACACCCGACTGGACGCCTTCATGAAGGCGGAACCCGGCCTGGTCGAATACGTCAAGGAACTCCCCCGTGAGCAGTTGGAGCGGAAGTTCCTCCTGCGCAAAATGCAGGACCAGGAGCAGAAACAAAACTACACCGCGAAGGTCAAATCCTGGCTCGAAAAGCCGGAACAGGCCGACCTGGTGAAGAGCATCAAGGCCACCATCAGTCCGAACATGACCGCCGAAAAGCAGGATCAGGTCATCGTCACCCAGGCAAAAAACTTCATCCGCAACACCGGCATCAAACTCGGCTGAAGAGCCTCAAATCCCTCCGGTTTCTGTTCGGTCCCATCCCGGGCAGAAACTCAACAAATCCTTGCCTGATTCCAAAAATACAATGATCCAGACTTTACCATTCGCCGAAGAACGTTTGATTGACTTCAAAGAAACAGCTCGCTTGCTCGGAGATATTTCGGAGAGATCGGTTCGCCGGTTGATCGCGCGAGGCGATCTCCCCCAGCCGGTAAAAATCCTCAGTGCCCCCCGACTCTATCAATCCGATGTGCGTGGCTATCTCGAAAGATTGAAAAACAAACGACCCGCTATCCGCCGATAGAGAAGGTTGATTTTTCACGCTGTTTTTGTTGAAAAATCTTGTTTTCACCGTGTAACAATATATGTTTCACGTAGCCATGAAAACAGCTTCAGTCCGTGATTTGCGTCTCCATTTTCCGTCCGTTGAAAGGTGGCTGGCCGAGGGAGAGCCGGTCGCCATCACCAAGTCCGGAAAACGAATCGCCATGCTCACGACGGCGGCTCCCGAGCCTGAAAAATCCCCGCGTTCTGCTTTCGCAAAACGCTTCGGGACGCCTTTGGCCCGTCCCAAGAATCCAACCAACCTCACGCAAATGCTGATCGAAGACCGCGGCTTATGACCTACTGCGATTCCTCATTTCTGACCTCGCTTTATGTGACCACCGACGTATTCAACCCGCAGGCCCGCAAAGAGACGGCAAGATTCACCAAGGCGATTCCCTACACGCTTTTGAATGAAATCGAAATTTTGAACGTTTTGCATCGCGGTCTTGGATCGGGTTCTCTGGATCAGACTTCCCATGATGCAATAATCCGGGAGATTGACGCAGACGAGGCGGAGCGCCTTCTGGAAAGGGCTGCCCTCAATCAAATCAAACTCTACGACAAAGCCCGCGAGCTTTCTAAAAAGCACACCCCCTCGTTGGCCTGTCGTTCGCTCGACATCCTTCATGTGGCTTCCGCTCTCATTCTCGGAGCCAGGAAATTTGCAAGTTTCGACCACCGGCAACGTCTTTTAGCCGATGTCGTTGGCCTGCGCCTCGTTCCATCGACTGTCCCCAAGCAAACCCTCAACCCATCTCAAATTTTATGATTCTCACCATCTTTCGGCCCAAACGCACAAAGAACGGCAAGACCCATATTTCCCGCTCGTATCGCGGCAGATACCGCATCGAAAAAGGGGGCAGCATTGAGGACGTTCCGCTCAACACCACAGATAAGCGCGTAGCCCAGCAGCGGCTTGAGCAAATCGTGAAAGAGAAGCAAATGGAATCGGTCGGGCTTCTGGCCCCACAGACCCAACGCGCCGCAGGACAAATCCCGCTCGAAACGCACCTTCAGGATTTGGCTTCCGATCTCGAAGCCGTCGGTCGCGACTCCCAGTATGTCTTCGACTTGAAAAGTCGGGTTACCCGCGTTTTGGATGAATGTGGGTGGAAGTATTTCAAGGATGTTTCCTCCGACTCTTTTGTGAAGTGGAGGGCCAAACAGGCGCTTGCTCCAAAAACCATCAATGAATATCTGGCCTCCGTCCGCACGCTCTTCAATTGGATGAAAAAGCATGAGCGAATTGAGCGCAATCCCCTGCTTCCCGTGCAGAAAGTCGAGAGCAACGGAAAGCAGACACGTCCCCGCCGCGCATACACCCGCGAAGAAATTATCCGTCTGCTAGACGTGGCGGGACCGCGAAAGGTGGTTTACTTGACAGCGGTGCATACGGGGCTTCGCCACAAGGAACTCAAGCAATTGGAGGTTGACGACCTGCATTTGGACGCAAATCAGCCTTTTGTGAATGTCCGGGCTTCGACCACCAAGAATCACCAGATGGCCCTGATTGCCCTGCATTCCGACGTGGTGACCGAACTGCGGAAATTACCACTGGTGCCGGGAGGCAAGGTTTTCGCCACGGTTCCCAAAATTGACACTGTGAAGCGCGATCTTGAACGTGCTGGGATCCCACGCATCGACGCGAAGGGCAGGAGAGTGGATTTTCATGCGTTGCGTCACACGCTTGGAACGAACCTTGCCCTGGCCGGCACCGCTCCGCGTGTGGCCATGGAAGCCATGCGTCACAGCGACATTCGGCTGACCACAAAAACATATACCGACACCGGCTTGCTGCCGGTATCAGATGCTGTCACGAGGCTGCCTTCTTTCCTCTCTTTCCCTGCCGGTGACGAGCAAAATGACTCACAAGGAGACTCACAAAACTCACAAATAGCCTCACAAAAAATGGTCCGGCAAGGTCAATGCCTGTCCGTTCCAGTCAAGGAATTGAAGGTTGGAGCTGATTTTCAAGGCGTTGAAAATAAGAAGGATAGTCAACTCGTGTCCACTCTGGTCACGACCTGTCCAGACAATGGGAAATGGTCGGGGCGACAGGATTCGAACCTGCGACCTCCTGGTCCCAAACCAGGCGCTCTACCAAGCTAAGCTACACCCCGAGATGACTGCAGGGCGCCACTATGCGTTGGTTCCACACCGTGGCAAACAAATTCGCCGCAAATTCGCCGCATGCTGGAAACAAAATACCGTCGTATCGGCGCTACCTCAGCGCGGGTGAAGCTTTGCCGCGATGGTGGCCACGTGGCGGCCTTGGAACTTTGCCTGGGCCAGTTCGTTCGAGCTTGGCTGGCGCGATCCATCCGCCCCGGCAATCGTGCCGGCCCCGTAGGGTGATCCGCCGCGCACCTGGGAAATATCGAGAAGCTCCGGGCAGGAGTAGGGGAGACCGACGATGACCATGCCGTGGTGGAGAAGGGTGGGCAGGAAGGTGAGGATCGTGCTCTCGTTTCCGCCGCCCGTGCCGGTGCTCGTAAACACGCTCCCGATTTTTCCGACCAGCTTGCCTTCCATCCAGAGCTTGCCGGTTTGATCCAGAAAGTTGCGCATCTGCGCTGCCATATTTCCGAACCGCGTCGGGGTCCCGAAGATGATTGCGTCGTACTGGTCTAGTTCTTTCGGGTCGGCAGCCGGTGCGGACTGGTCGGTCTTCGCCCCAATCTTTTTGAGGGTTTCGGCGTCCATGATATCCGGCACCCTCTTGAGCGTGACCTCGGAGCCAGCGACTTCGCGGGCCCCTTCGGCGACCGCTTCCGCCATGGTTTCAATGTGACCGTATGTCGAATAGTAGAGGACGAGGATTTTTGGCATAACAAACAAAGACCTTGCCCGAGTTTTCCGTCCCGTCAAATGAAACGATCGCAAACGATCACGAAGGCATCCCCCGGATCCTGCGGCGGCCGCGCCAGCGCGGACGGGGCGTGCGCGCGAGAAATGCTGACGGCGAAAGGCTTGCGAAATCCCGGCATCCACGTAATGTCGACCGGATGTCCCGTAGACCTGTTGTAAAAATTGGCCGCCACCGCCTGGGCGGTCGCGAGCTGCTCTTTTTTCTCGGGCCCTGCGTGATCGAGACCCCGGCGTTCACCCGGCGGATGGCCCGCCGGCTCCACGAGATTTGCGCGGGGGAGGGGGTCGATTTTGTCTTTAAGGCATCGTACGACAAGGCGAACCGGACCTCGGTCAAATCGTTTCGCGGCACCTCGGTGCGCGACGGATGCCAGCTCTTGGGCGAGATCGGCGCGGAGTTGGGGGTCCCGGTAACGACCGATGTGCATTCGCCGGAGGAGGCCGGGATCGCCGGCGAGTTTGTCGACGTCCTCCAGATCCCCGCGTTCCTGTGCCGTCAGACCGACCTGATCGTTGCCGCCGGCTTGACCGGACGCGTGGTCAACGTTAAAAAGGGCCAGTTCCTCGCACCCTGGGATATGAAAAACGTCGCGGCCAAGCTCGCCGGCACCGGGTGCAAACACTTTTTTTTCACCGAGCGTGGCACGACGTTTGGCTACAACAACCTGGTTGCCGACATGCGGGGCATCCGCTGGATGCAGGAGCTTGGCGTCCAGGTCGTCTTTGACGCGACCCACTCGGTCCAGCGGCCTGGCGGTGCCGGGGAGACGACCGGAGGCGATGGCGAGCTTGCCCCGGTCCTCGCGCGCGCTGCGGTCGCGGCAGGATGCGATGGAGTGTTCATCGAGACCCACGAGAACCCGGCCAAGGCGCTGTCCGACGGCCCCAACCAGATCCCCCTCCGCGATCTTCCCCGCCTTCTGGCGCAGCTCAAAAAAATCCGCGATGCCATCGTATAATCCCTTCCTCATCCTCCTGGCCGGCGCACTCCCGCTCGTGGCCGCCGACCCATCGCCAACACCGGCCGAGGCCGCCAAGCCGGCCAGCTTCGAAATGCCGGTACCGATCGGAATCCCGGTCAAGGGGATCAAGATCCCTCACCGGAACGAGGAGGGGAAGCTGATCATGACGATCGAGGCCGAGGTCGCCAAAAAGCTTGATGAGTCGCACATCGAGATGGAAAACATGACGATCGAGTCGCTCGATGACGACGGGAAGACGATCAACATCCTCCTCCCTCAGGCGGTCTTTAATTTGGACACCCGCATCCTGAAGGGCGAATCCCATGCGCTGATCAAGCGGGACGACTTCGAAATCACCGGGGACGCCGTCGAATTTAACACAACCACCCGCCAGGCGACCCTGCGCGGAAAAATCCGGATGATCATTCAATCCGCCGACATCGTACAATGACAAAACCAACCGCTCTCATCATTCTGGTCCTCGCCGCCTCTTCGGCGATGGCCCAAACCGGCCCCTCGATGGCCCAGGGGGAAAAGCAGGACTCCCCGGCCGTCGGCGCTTTTGCCGGCCTGGGCAAAGACCGCCCTGCCGACGCCAAAACCGAGATCACCGCGAACAAGGAGGCGACCTTCGACAACGCGAACAGCGTGGCCGAGTTTGTCGGCCGGGTCATCGTGCGCGACCCGCAGTTCACGCTGAGCTGCGACCGCCTGAAGGTCACCCTCAGCAAGACCCGCAAGGGGATGGAGGTGGTGGAGGCGCTCGGCAATGTTGTCATCGTCCAGGAGAACACCGACAAGGCTGGGCAGACGACCAAGGCGATCGGGAAGGCAGAGCAGGCCACGTATGTGCCAGCCACGGGTGAGGTCACTCTCAAAGGCTGGCCCTCGGTCCAGCAGGGGATGAACAACCAGGTCGCCACCGAGCGCGGCACGATTATGGTCCTCAACCGGAGCGGAAAGTCCCGCACCGAGGGTCCGAGCAAGACGATGATCACCGACACCAGCGAGACGGGAGCCGCGCAATGACCGTGGAGCTCGACAGCACGAACCGCAAGCCGGTGGCCGACGGGGATCCGCTCCTGCGCACCGAGGGGCTCGTCAAAATTTACAACGGGCGCTCGGTCGTAAACGGCGTCGATATCAATGTGAAGCGCGGCGAGATCGTCGGCCTCCTCGGCCCGAACGGGGCCGGGAAGACGACGACGTTCTACATGATCGTCGGCCTGATCCGCCCGAATGGCGGCCGTGTTTTCTTCGAAGATGCCGACGTCACCGACATGGCGATGTTCCGGCGCGCCCGGCACGGGATGGGCTACCTTCCGCAGGAGGAGTCGATCTTCCGCAAGCTCACGGTCGAGGAAAATATCCTCGCCATCCTGGAGGTGACCAAGTCCAGCAAGGCCGAGCGCAAGAGCCGCTGCGAGGAGCTCCTCACGCGCTTCGGCATCGAGCACCTGGCCAAGAACCAGGCGCTGACGCTCTCCGGCGGCGAGAAGCGCCGCCTCACGATCGCACGCTCTCTGGTCACCAACCCCTCGCTCCTCATGCTCGACGAACCGTTCAGCGGCGTCGATCCGATCGCCGTCCACGATGTGCAGCAGATCGTGCAGGACCTCCGGGAGCAGGGCCTCGCGATCCTCATCACCGACCACAACGTCCGGGAGACGCTCAATATCGTGGACCGCGCCTACCTGATCTACGAAGGCCGGGTCGAAAGCCAGGGGAACAAGGAGTTCCTCCTCAACGACCCGATCAGCCGGAAGCTCTACCTCGGCGAATCGTTCACGATGTAGGACGCCCCGTCTGGAATTTCCCATGCCCCAGAAACCTCCTGCCGCAAAAACCGCCGACAACCGGGTGCCCCACATCACGGTCGGCCACTTTTATGCGAACCACGCCGAGAAGCTGGGCCTCCGGCTCGAGGGCTCCTCGTCCCGCGGGCTCAACCGCCTGATCCGAGAGCCGACGATCAACCGCCCCGGCCTCGCGCTTTGCGGGTTCTACAACTATTTTGCGGTGAAGCGGATCCAGGTGGTCGGTGCGGCCGAACTCAGCTATCTGCGCAGCCTGAAGGCACCCGAGCTGCGGGAGCGGCTCCGCTCGCTTTTTGCCAAGAGCATGCCGTGCCTGGTCGTCGCCCGGAACGCCCCCGTGCCGGAGGTCCTGCTTGAAGCGGCGGCCGAGTTCGAGACCCCCGTCTTTCGCACAAGCATGATCACGATGAAGTTCATCAACGCGGCGACGATCTCGCTGGAGTTCGACTTCGCGCCCTCGGCCTCCGAGCACGGGAGCATGGTCGACATCCTCGGCGTCGGCACGCTCATCCGCGGCGCCAGCGGCATCGGGAAGAGCGAGTGCGTCCTGGGATTGATCGAGCGCGGCTACAGCATCGTGAGCGACGACCTGACCCGGTTCCGCTCGATCGAGGGGCGCGAGCTCCTCGGCATGTCCGACAACCTCTCCCGCTACCACATGGAGGTCCGCGGCATCGGGATCATCAACATCGCCTCGATGTTCGGCGCCGGGGCGGTCCGGGCGGAAAAAACCCTCGATTTTGTTGTCACATTGAAAGATTGGCATGAGCTGGAAGATGTGGATAGAATCGGCCTCGACCGTGAAACCTACGAGATCCTCGGAATCAAAATTCCGCACGTCACGCTGCCGGTGAGGACCGGCCGCGACCTGGCGCGCCTCGTGGAAGTCGCGGCGCTTGACCAGAAACTTAAAGACATGGGCGAAAACAGCGCGGTTGAATTTAATCAAAGATTGCTGCATATGATCAGCGAACGACGGACCAGATGATGGGAATTCTCTCCAAAAAAAAATCGAATGAAGACGCGCAGCGGTCAACCGCCGATGTCGTTATTGAAAACCGCAACGGCCTCCATGCCCGCCCGGCGGCCATGTTCGTCAAAATTTCGAGCCGCTACCGCTCGGAGGTCTGGGTTGAAAAGGACAGCGAGCGCGTCAACGGCAAGAGCATCATGGGGCTCATGATGCTGGCAGCCGGGAAAGGATCGCGGCTGACGATCATCGCGGAGGGGACGGATTCTGAAAAAGCCGTGGCGGAGATCAAGAATCTTGTCGAAACCCGGTTCGGCGAGGAGTAACCGGTATTTACACCGTCATTCTTTTCTGTTAGGGATGGCCCCCTCGATGGAGCCGCCCACCCAAGACGAACAAAGATTTACGGGAATTCCCGTCGCCCCCGGCATCGCCCGCGGGGCCGTACTCGTCCAGTGGGAGGAGGATGAGGAGATTTCGCGGAGAGAGATCCTGCCGCACGAACTCGCGGAGGAAATTGCCCGGTTTGAGTCCGCGCTCATCGCCACCCGGGCCGAACTCCTCGAGATCCAGCAGCGGATTGCGACCGCGATCGGGTCGAACGACGCCAGTATTTTTGATGCGCACCTCCTCGTTGTCGAGGACCGCACGCTGATCGACGAGGTCCTCCGCCGCCTCGATCGCGAGCGCCTCAACGTCGAATACATTTTCCACCAGGTTGCCGAGCGCTACTGCCGGACCTTGGCCGAAATTGACGACCCGTACCTGCGCGAGCGGGTGGTCGATATCGAGGACGTCACCCGCCGGATCATTCGAAACCTGCTCGGCAAGGCTCCCCGCAACCCCGCCGCTCACGATCAGCCCCACATCATCGTCGCGCACAACCTGACCCCGTCGGACACAGCCCAGCTGAACCGGTCGCTGGTGATGGGCTTTGCGACCGAGATCGGGAGCAAGACCTCGCACACGGCGATCATGGCCCGCTCGCTGGAAATTCCCGCGATCGTCGGGATCCACGGGCTCTGCCAGGTCCTGGCAAGCGGCGACCAGATCCTCCTCGACGGCTACACCGGCACGATCATCCTCAACCCGACCGCCGAGACACTTGCGGAATACGCGACCATCGAGGCCCAGAAGGAGCAGGTCGCGGAGCGGCTCGGGCTCATCCGCGAGACCGCCTCGACGACGCAGGACGGACGGCACATCGTGCTTTCCGCGAACGTGGACCTTCCCGAGGAGATCGACGAGGTTTCCGCCAGCGGGGCCGAAGGGATCGGGCTCTACCGCACCGAGTTCCTCTACCTCAACCGGCTCGCCCCGCCCGATGAAGACGAGCAGTTCGAGCACTACCGGGTCGCCGCAGAAAAAGCCCGCCCGCATGGGGTCATCATCCGCACGCTCGATATCGGCGGCGACAAGTCGACCCAAAGCCTCCACCTCCCGGAGGAACAAAACCCGTTTTTGGGCTGCCGGGCCATCCGGTTTTGCCTTCAGAACCCGGAGATCTTTCGCACCCAGCTCCGCGCGATCCTGCGCGCGGCCACGTTTGGAGATGTCCGGATCATGTACCCGATGATCTCCGGGCTCGAGGAACTTCGCCAGGCCAACGCGATCCTGGAGGAGGCAAAAGCCGAGCTCGCTGCGCGCGGGGTCCCGTTCCACCCGTACATCGAGGTCGGGATCATGATCGAGATCCCGAGCGCCGTCATGGCGGCCGACCACCTCGCCCGCGAGGCCCGGTTTTTCAGCATCGGCACGAACGATCTCATTCAGTACACGATCGCCGTCGACCGTGTGAACGACCGCATCGCCCACCTCTATAACCCGACCCATCCGGCCATCCTGCGGATGATCAAAATCGTGGTCGAGGCGGCCCGTGCGAACGGGATCTGGACCGGCGTCTGCGGCGAGATGGCCGGCGATGTCCTCCTCACGCCGCTCCTGCTCGGACTCGGCGTCGATGAACTCAGCGTCACCAGCGCAACCGTCCCGCGCGTCAAGAAGGCGGTCCAGTCCCTCGATTCCGCACGCTGTGAGGCCCTCGTCCAGCAGGTACTCCTCATGGAGGAGTCCGCCGCCATCGCCGACCTCAGCACCCGGATGGCCCGCGATTGCTACCCGGAAATCGCTGACTAGATCCGAATGGCGCTAACTTAAGGCGGTTTTGGGATGCTGCCCCTACAGGGCAGGGACGTAATTTCTCCAAGACCCAGGGCGGCGCTGGCGCTTGCCCTGGGCTAGGGGATGCAGCCCCGTTGGGGCTTATAAGCTAGCGCCATTCCTGACTAGAGCCGGCTGTAGGCCAGCCGAACGCGGGCTTGATTTTCTGAGGGATCCGGGCGCATGGTGCATGGGTTGATGCCTGAAATCCCCGACATTCTCAAGGCCCTCATTGCGATCGTTGTCCTGATCAACCCGCTGGAGGGGATTCCGCTCTTCCTCGCCCGCACCTCATCGATGAGCACGGCGGTGCGCCTGGGGGTCGCCCGGCGGGCGTCGCTGACCGTGCTCGCCCTCCTCCTCGGCGCCATGGCTGGAGGCAAGGCCATCCTGTTTTTATTCGGAATCCAGATCGCCACCTTCACGATCGCCGGCGGCGTCATCATCCTTCTGATCGCTCTGAAAATGGTCCTCGAGTCCCCCAAGCCGGATGCGACGCCAGCCGAAGGGAGCGGGGATATCGCCATCGTGCCGCTGGGAACCCCGCTGCTGGCCGGCCCCGGACCGATCAGCAGCGTCATCGTTTTTTCCAGCAAGGGGATCGGCCAGGACGGATCGATCTGGGCCAGCGACGCCGTCCTGCTTGTCCTCATCGTGCTCTCCGCTGCGATCACGTATCTTTCGCTAAGGATGGCGTTGCCCGTGGGGAAATGGCTTGGGCAGACCGGCATCAACGTCCTCACCCGCCTTGCCGGAATTCTGGTCTCAGCGATCGCCCTCCAGATGATCCTCAGCGGCCTGCTCGATACGTTCCCGGCTTGGAAGTAGAGGCGGCGGGGGAAGCGGATCGTCCGGCACCTCCTGCGTGCGGCGTGGTCCGGGCACCATAAGGGGCAAGGGCATTTCTGCCCTTGGTCGTTTGCACTGCCCGCTAAGCGGGCCACAAGTAGCGGCTCCGCCGCCAACGGTTTTCAGGCAGGGCCAGGAAAACCAGCGCGATAGCGCAACCTTGGGTAGGGGAAAGTCGAAAGTTTCGCCGGGAGGCAACCGTAGCGAAGCGGAGGCGCTGACCCTGCTCCTTATGCGTGCGGCGTGGTCCGGGCACCATAAGGGGCAAGGGCATTTCTGCCCGTGGTCGTTTGCGCTGCCCGCTGGGCGGGCCACAAGTAGCGGCTCCGCCGCCAACGGTTTTCGGGCAGGGCCAGGAATGACCCAGCTCCTTATGCGCGCGGCGTGGTCCGGGCACCATAAGGGGCAAGGGCATTTCTGCCCTTGGTCGTTTACGCTGCCCGCTGAGCGGGCCACAAGTAGCGGCTCCGCCGCCAGCGGTTTTCGCCAGGGCCAGGAATGACCCTGCTCCTTATGCGCAGGCCCTTTTTCTCTTGCCTCCGGGAATAGGCGGGGCAATTCTCCCTGCCGTTCCCAACATCCCCCCTATGCTTGCTCTCTCCCTCGTTCGTAACGGACTGGAAATCTCCTTGGTTTGTGCCGTTCTCGGCCTGATCTATGCCGGCTACCTGATCCGATGGATCCTGGCTTCGCCGTCCGGCAACGACCGGATGCGCGAGATTGCCGGGGCGATCCAGCTCGGGGCGCGCGCGTACCTGAGCCGCCAGATGATGAGCGTCGGCGCGATCGCCGTCGTCATCTTCGCGCTCGTGTGGGCAGGAAGGGGGATGGAATCCGCGATCGGCTTTTTGGTCGGGGCGATCTGTTCGATGGCGGCTGGATATATCGGGATGACGGTTGCCGTGCGGGCGAACGTGCGGACCACCCAGGCTGCGGTGAAGTCCCCGCATGCCGCGCTCCGGGTGGCCTTTAACGGCGGTGCGGTGACCGGTTTGCTCGTGGTCGGTCTGGCCCTGCTCTCGGTCGGCATCATGTTTATCGCGGTCCGCCATTTTTCGTCGTCCGCCGAACCGGTGCGCGCGGCGCTTGACGCGCTGGTCGGGACCGCGCTCGGAAGCTCGCTCATTTCGGTCTTTGCGCGCCTCGGCGGCGGGATCTATACGAAGGCCGCCGATGTCGGTGCCGACCTGGTAGGCAAAATCGAGAGCAAGCTCGACGAGGATGACCCGAGGAATCCGGCGACGATCGCGGATAACGTCGGCGACAACGTCGGCGATTGTGCGGGTATGGCGGCCGACGTTTTTGAAACGTATGCGGTCTCCTTGATCGGGGCCGTGCTGGTCGGCTCCCTGACGACGACCGGCGATGCCGCTGCGGCGGCGCTGGTGTATCCATTTCTCCTCGGCGGGGTTTCGGTCGTAAGCGCGGTGATCGGGATCCTTTTTGTCAACGCGGTAAAAATCCCTCCCACCCGGGCGCTGCAGGGGGGCGTTTTGGTGAGCGCCCTGCTGTCCGCCGCTGCGTTCTTCCCGCTCACGGCAGCCCTCTTTCCCGATGGCATCCACATTGCAGGGAAGGGGACCTGCTCGGCGCAGAGCATCTTTCTCGCGTCCCTGATCGGCTTGGTCATGACGTATGTCGTGCTGCTCATCACGAACTACTACACCTCGACCGACCACCGCCCGGTGCGCCGGATCGCGAAGGCGTCCGAGACCGGGCACGCGACGAATATCATCGCCGGCCTGGCGGCGGGCCTGCACGCGACCGCCTTGCCGGTTGCCTTCATCGGCATCGCGATCATGCTCTCCTACCATTTCGCCGGGCTCTACGGGATCGCGGTCGCCGTGATGTCGATGCTTTCGATGTCCGGAATCATCATCGCCCTCGATGCGTTCGGGCCGATCACCGACAACGCCGGAGGCATCGCCGTGATGGCCGGGCTTGATAAGAAGGTGCGCGAGACGACCGATGACCTCGACGCGATTGGGAACACGATGAAGGCGGTGACCAAGGGATACGCGATCGCCTCAGCCGGCCTGGCCGCGCTCGTGCTCTTCGGCAGCTACGTCGAGGAGCTCAAGGTCGCCTACGAAAGCCTGGGCGCCCACTTCAACCTGGCCTTCGACCTCCAGGATCCGAACGTCATCATCGGCCTGTTCATCGGCGGATGCCTCCCGTTCATCTTCTCCGCGTACAGCATGGATGCGGTGGGGAAGGCGGCTGGCGCGGTCGTCGAGGAAGTCCGCCGCCAGGTCGCCGAGAAGCCGGGGATCCTCGAGGGTCGCGACAAGCCCGACTACGGGACGTGCGTCGATATCGTCACGAAGGCGGCGCTGCGGGAGATGATCATCCCTGCGATCCTACCGATCGTCGTTGTGATCGCGGTCGCGTGGCTGCCATTTTTCGGACCTAAGGTGCTGGGCGGCGTGCTGGTCGGCACGATCGTCACCGGGCTGTTCATGGGGATCGCGATGACCTCCAGCGGCGGGGCCTGGGACAACGCCAAAAAGTTTATCGAGCTCGGGAATCATGGCGGGAAGGGCTCTCCCGCGCACGCGGCGAGCGTGACCGGCGATACGGTCGGCGACCCCTACAAGGATACCGCCGGCCCGGCGGTCAACCCGATGATCAAGGTCGTCAATATCGTGGCGATCCTCATCATCCCGATATTCATCAAGCTCTGGGTTGCGGGCTAGCCGGTGGATGGTAGGCTCGACGCCTGATATGGGAAACGCATTTGAGAACGCGCGCAGCCTCCGCGGCCTGCAGGCCGCCGGCTGGATCGTGGTCATCGCGATTTCGCTCGTGCTCATCCGGGCGGGCAAGGAGCTTTTCATCCCGCTCGTGATCGCCCTGATCGGCGTATACCTCATCAAGGTCCTCGAGCGGTGGATCGGCTACGTCAAAATCGCCGGGAGGGGGCTGCCCCCGCTCGCGTGCCTCACGCTTGCCTTTCTGGCGGTCATCGGGCTGAGCTTCGTCCTCTTCTCGATCATCGCGGACAACGCGATGATGGTCGCCGAGCTCGCCCCCGTCTACCAGGCCCGCCTGCTCGCGATCCAGGCCCAACTTTTTTCGGCCATCGGGATCGACCAGGCCCCCGGGCTGCGCGACTTCCTTGGCGGATTCGACATCCCTGGGGTCGTGACCCTTCTCGCCACGAACCTGGCGTCCCTCCTCAAGACCGCCATCCTGATCCTCATCTTCGGCGTGTTCCTCCTCCTCGAGTCGCGGGTTATTCCGGCCAAAATCTCCGCGCTCTTCCCGGACCCATCCCGGCAGGTCCGTGTCCAGGGCATCCTGAAGCGGGTGGACCGGGACATCCAGACCTACTTCGGAGTCAAGACCGCCGTGAGCCTGCTCACCGCGCTCCTCAGCTACGCGGTCATGAAGTGGGTGGACCTGCACTTTGCGGAGTTCTGGGCGCTCCTGGTCTTTATTCTGAATTTTATTCCAACGATTGGATCGATCGTGGCGACCGCCCTCCCCGGGCTGCTCGCACTGGTTCAGTTCGAGCAGTGGAAGCCGGTGATCGTCCTGGTCGTCGGGATCACGATCATCCAGCAGTTCCTCGGCAACATCCTCGAGCCGAACCTGATGGGGCTGACGCTGAACCTCAGCCCGCTCGTTGTTGTGATGGCACTCCTCCTGTGGGGGATGCTCTGGGGGGTGGTCGGCATGTTCCTCTGCGTTCCGATCACGGTGATCATCGTCATCATCCTGGCAAACTTTCCGTCCACAAGGTGGGTCGCCGTCCTTCTCTCCAAGGACGGCAGCGTCCGGTTGTAGGAGCGAAGCCCTTACAGGGCAGGGTCGCATTTTAACGAAGACCCAGGGCGGCGCTGGCGTCGTTCATCAAGCAGGTTGGATGTTTTTCAAACACCTCTGATTGAAGATTTCCGATTGTTGATTTTTGAAGTGTCGGCGTCTTTAAAATTCAAAAATCACCAATCGAAAATGGCTCACTGAATTTGCGCTCCATACGGGTGACGACACTATCGCTTGCCGTGGGCATTGGGATGTAGTCCGGCCTTGGCATGGGCCATGTAGTAGAGGACCGGGACGGCCATGCGGCTGATGAGGAGGGAGGCGATTTCTCCGGCCATAAGGGAGATGGCGAGGCCCTGGAAGATCGGGTCGAAGAGAATGACCGCGCCACCGACGACGACCGCGAGGGCGGTGAGAAGCATGGGGCGGAAGCGGACCGCTCCGGCATCGATGACCGCCTCGGCCACAGGCATTCCTTCGCGGAGCCGCTGCTCGATGAAGTCGACCAGGATGATCGAGTTCCTGACGACGATGCCGGCTCCGGCCATGAACCCGATCATCGAGGTGGCGGTGAAAAAGGCGCCCATGAGCCCGTGGGCCGGAAGGATCCCAACCAGCGAAAACGGGATGGCGGCCATGACGATCACGGGGGTGAGGAACGATCGGAACCAGCCGACCATCAACGCGTAAATGAGGACCAGCACCGCAGCAAACGCAAGGCCGAGGTCGCGGAAGACCTCGATCGTGATATGCCACTCGCCGTCCCACTTCATCGACGGCTGGGCATCGCTAAACGGGAGGCTCGCATTGTAGATCTTGAGCTCCGAGCCGTCGCCGCCGACCGCCCGGGTATCGATTTTGGCGAGACCGCGATTCATCGCGAGGATCGCATAGACCGGGCTCTCGACGACCCCGGCCACGTCGCCGATCACGTAGGTCACGGGCATCAGGTTTTTGTGGTAGATGCTTTTGTCGGTGATCGTGTTTTCGATGCGGACGAGTTCGCGGAGCGGGATGAGCGGCGCGTTGTTGGCCGACGCCCCCGGCTCGGGGAGAGCGTTGGCGTCACCCGAGCGAACGCGCAGCCCGAGGAGTTCCTCCGGGGTCGTGCGCAGCGCACGGGGGAGCTCGAGGACGATCTGAACGTCTTCCTTTTCGCGGGGCAGGTGGAGAAGGTCGACCGCCTGTCCGCCGACCGCGAGCCGCAGGGTTTGTGAGATCGTCTCGGCGGTGACCCCGTGCAGGGCCGCCTTTTCCTTGTCGATCACAAACCGCGCCTTCGGCTGGTCGGCCTCAATGTACCAGTCAGTATCGACGACCCCGGGGGTGGATTTGAAAACCCGGATCACCTCGCGAGCCAGCGCGTGGCGGGACGCCTCATCCGGGCCGTAGATCTCGGCGACGAGGGTCTGGAGGACCGGCGGTCCTGGCGGCACCTCGGCCACGGCGACCCGGGCATTGTTCCGATCGGCGATTTCGGTGAGGGCCGGACGGACGCGCTTCGCGATGTCGTGGCTCTGGGCCTTGCGGGCATGCTTCGGGAGCAGGTTGACCTGGATGTCGGCCACGTTGGCGCCCCGGCGCATGAAATAGTGGCGGACGAGCCCGTTAAAATTGAACGGTGAGGAAACTCCGGTGTAGATCTGGTAGTTGGTGACCTCGGGCTCGCGGCGCACGACCTCGGCCATCTCGCGCGCCACGGCGGCCGTGCGCTCGAGCGACGAGCCCTCCGGCATGTTCAGGATCACCTGAAACTCGCTCTTGTTGTCAAACGGCAGCATCTTCACCTTCACCCAGCCGATCCCGACCGTCGCCAGTGCCAGGAGAAGAAGCCCGCAGATGCCGAAAAGGAATTTGTTCCGGGCCGGCGGGCTGACGATCAGCGGCCCCATGACCCGGCGGTAGAGGCGGGTAAAGAAGTCCTCCTCATGTTCGAACGAGGAATGCGGCTGGCCATCCGCCGGAGCCGGCGCATGCGAGAGGAGCCGTGCGGCCCCGTTTTTCCATCCCAGCACGCGGACCGCCGCCCAGGGGGTGACGACAAATGCGATCGCGAGCGAGAAGAACATGGCGGCGCTCGCGCCGATCGGGATCGGCCGCATGTACGGCCCCATCAGGCCGCCGACAAATGCCATCGGGAGCACGGCAAAGATGACGGCAAACGTGGCGAGGATCGTCGGATTTCCGACCTCGTTGACCGCCTCGACCGAGATCGCTGACCAGCTCTTCCCCCGGTTGTGCGGAAGGTGGAAATGGCGCACGATGTTTTCGACGACGACGATCGCATCATCCACCAGGATCCCGATGCTGAAGATCAGCGCGAAGAGGGTGATCCGGTTGAGAGTGAAGCCGAGCAGGTAAAAGACAAGGAGAGTGAGCGCCAGGGTCGAGGGGATCGCGACCGCCACGATGACCGACTCGCGCCAGCCAAGGGCAAAAAAGATGAGCAGCGAGACGCTGACGACCGCGATCGCCATGTGCACAAGGAGCTCGTTCGACTTTTCCGCCGCGGTCTCGCCGTAGTTGCGCGTCACCGAGATCTCGACGTCGGCCGGGATGAGCGTGCCCTTGAGCGCCTCCACCTTGCGGAGGACGGCGTCCGCCACGGCGATGGCATTTGCCCCCGGGCGCTTGGCGAGGCTGAGCGTGACCGCCGGCTCGATCCCCCGGGAGGCATCTCCCTTTGCCCCGTGGAAGACGTACTGGTCCGGATCCGCAGCACCATCGACGATGTCCGCCACCTCGCGAAGGTAAACCGGCCTGCCCGCGTTCACCCCGACCACGACATTTCCGACATCCTCCGCCGACTGGAGAAACCCGCCGGTCTCGACGGCAATTTCCTGGTTGTTGCTCGTGAGCCCGCCGGAGGCGAACTGGCGGTTCGCCTGCTGGAGCATCGGGACGATCCCGGCAGGGCTGAGGTTTCGCGAGGCGAGGCGGGCCGGGTCCAGTTGGACGCGGAGCTGTCGCGTGGCCCCGCCAATGAGGTGGGTCTCTGCCACGAGCGGGACCTGCTTCGCCGCATCCCCGACCTCG
>JBGTAT010000294.1:0-2713 GCA_041749755.1 Terrimicrobiaceae bacterium
TCTCCGTAGTTGCGGAACATATCGAACGAGGAGGTGCCCGGCGAGAAGAGGACGACGTCGCCAGGCTGCGAGAGCTGGTGGGCGATCCCGACCGCCTCATCGAGTGAGGCCGCCTTGTGGCACTCGGTTCCGGCCCACGAAGCGGCGATCCGGGCCTTCATCTCGCCGATCAGCACGGCGGTGCGGACCCGCGCGTGCCCGAGCGGGGCGACGGCATCAAACTCGAACCCCATGTCCTTGCCCCCGGCAATGAGGACGATCGGGCGGTCCTGCGATCGGATTGCCATTTCGAGGGCGTCCAGGTTGGTCGCCTTGGAGTCGTTGATCCAGCGGACCCCGCCCAGATCGCGGACAAATTCGCAGCGGTGCGCGGGGGCATGGTAGGAGGTGACGGCGGCAGCCATCCGATCAAAATCGACGTCCAGCGCGTGGCCGATCGCCAGAGCGGCCATCAGGTTTTCTGCGTTGTGGACCCCGCGCAACTGGGTTTCCGCCTGGTCGAGCACCGGCCGCCCGGCAAAGAGGATCCTTGTGCCGTCGAGCGTGAAGTCAGCGTCCGGGCGGATCGCGCTGAACGTCAGCTTCCGCGCGCGCAGCGGGGGAAGCTCGGAGGCCGCGTTGACGACCGCCGTATCCGACGGCGTCTGGTTTTCAAAGATCCGCAGCTTCGCCTCCCGGTACTCCTGCATGCCCGGGTAGCGGTCGAGGTGGTTCGGGCTGAGGTTCAGCCAGGCCGAGACGTGCGGGTGAAACGAGCGGACGGTTTCGAGCTGGAACGAGCTCACCTCCAGGACCATGACATCGAGCTCCTGGCTCGAGCGGACGGCGGTCGCAAACGGGAGCCCGATATTCCCGCTCGCCATCGTGCGGAGCCCGCAGCCGCGGAGCATCTCCGTCGTGAGCTCGGTGGTCGTGGTCTTTCCGTTCGTGCCGGTGATGGCGACCGTCGGGCACGAGCACTCCTCAAAGGCGAGCTCGAGCTCGCCGATGACCGGGATCCCCTTGGCGATGATGTTTTGAACCAGCGTGACGGCAGGGTCGATCCCCGGGCTGAGCACGGCGACGTCGTAGCGGGTGGAGTCCGACTCCGACCCCGGCCCGACGAGCACGTGGATGCCCCGCGCCTCGAGCGCTGACGCCTTCTCGCGGATCGCGGGCGTGTCGGCGCTCTCGCAGACCGTGACCCGGGCGCCCTCCTCCTGCAAAAGCAGGGCGGCGGCCTCACCGCTGTGGCCAAGCCCGAGAACGACCGCATGTTTGCCGCTGTAGATCATGTTAACGAAGTTTGAGCGTTGCGAGCCCGAGAAGCGCGAAGAGGACCGACATGATCCAGAAGCGCACGATCACGGTATTTTCTTTCCAGCCGCTGAGCTCGAAGTGGTGGTGGAGCGGGGACATCTTGATGATCCGGCGTCCGGTGAGCTTGAAGCTGGCGACCTGGAGGATGACTGACATCGCCTCGATCACGAAGACGCCGCCGACAATCACGAGGAGGAGCTCCTGCTTGCAGCAGATCGCCACGGCCCCGAGCATCCCGCCGATCGCGAGCGATCCGGTGTCGCCCATGAAGACCCGCGCGGGATAGGCGTTCCACCAGAGGAACCCAAGGCAGGCCCCGAGCAGGGCGACGCAGAGGACGGTGAGCTCGCCGGAGTACACGACATACGGGACCTGGAGGTACGTGGCGGCTTTAATATTTCCTGCAAGGTATACCAGCACCGCGTATGCGGCGGCTACGGTCGCCGTGCAGCCGGTCGCGAGGCCATCGAGGCCGTCGGTCAGGTTGACCGCGTTCGACGTCCCGACGATCACCAGCAGATAAAAAATAAACGTCCCCCAGCCGAGGCTGAACACGAGCGGCTCCTTCGAAAACGGGATGAACAGCTGCTGTGCGATCTCCGAGACCTTTGGATTCGTGAGGAAAAAGATCGTGAAGACCCCGGCCAGGAGGCACTGGAGGCCGAACTTCAGGCGGCTGCTGATCCCGGCCGAACTTTTTTTGGTGACCTTGAGCCAGTCGTCGTAGAACCCGATGCCGCCCAGGAAGACCGTGCTGAAGAGCACGAGCCAGACAAACGGGTTTTCCGGTTTTGCCCAGAGGAGGGTGGAGATCACGATCGCCCCGACGAGGAGGATGCCGCCCATCGTCGGCGTTCCCTTCTTCGCCCCGTGGAGCTCGAACAGCTTGTGGACCTCCTCCTTGCTGCGGATCGGCTGGCCGAATTTCAGGGAGATCAGCTTCCGGATGAGCCAGTTTCCGAAGACGATGCTGATCAGGAACGCGGTGATCCCGGCGCAGATCGCGCGGAACGTGATGTAGGAAAACACGTTGAACGCCTTCAGGAAGTCGCTGTCCATCCCGCGGGCTTTCGCCCAATCGCTGAGTTCGGATAGGTAGTAGAGCATTAGAATTGTTCGATCGCGGTTTCCATGCGGGCCGAGCGGCTCCCCTTGACGAGGACGATGTCGCCCGCGCGCGCCAGCTGGGACAGCATCCGTGCGGCGGAGGCGGTATCTTGGACCTCGTGGATCCGGGCCATCCCTGCGGCGCGGGCCGCCTCGGCCAGGGGAGCAGTTTCCGGGCCGACCGTCACAAGAATGTCAGCAAATTTTGCGGCGGCGATCCCTGTGCGGAGGTAACCTTCCGGCGCGTGGGACCCGAGCTCGCCCATGCGGCCGAGCACGGCGATCCGGTGCCCGGTGCCGGGAAGCG
>JBGTAT010000295.1:0-4476 GCA_041749755.1 Terrimicrobiaceae bacterium
CGGATCCAGGCGGTGCAGCTCCCTCGTGAGCCGGACGGCGTCGGTGAGACGGGAGGTCAGCGAATCTTCGGCATCCCCCAGCAGCGCCGCGAGCTCGCTGCAGAGCGCCGAGAGGCGGTTGGCATTGGCTGCGGCTTTCTGGCGCGCAAGCAGAGGTTCCTCCTCGCCTTCAACCAGCCCGGCCTCCGCAATCTCGCGGGTCTGGTGCCCGAGAAGATCGATCTCCCGCGCGATCGCCGCAGCATCCTCCGAGAGGCGCTGCTTTTCGCTGCAAAGCCGCATCCATTCCTTGCGCGCGGTCTGAAAAGTTTTCCGGTGCCCATCGGCCCCGCCAAAGCTGTCGAGGAGCACCATCTGCTGGTCGCGCGCAAACAGGCTCTGGTGGTCGTGCGGGCCATGAAGGTCGAGAAGGAGGTCGCCCGCCTGCCGGAGCAGGGACAGCGTGCAAGGGGACCCGTTCGCAAATTGTTTGCCGCTCCCGTTGGCCGCAAGCGCCCGCCGGATAATGAGGCAGCCGTCCTCGCACTGCTCGACCCCGGAGTCCTCGAGGAGCCGGTGGATTGGAGAGCTCGCCTCCAGGGAAAAGACGCCCTCGACCGTGCAGGCGTCGGCCCCGGTCCGGATCAGCGACTTGTCCGCGCGCTCGCCGAGGAGGAGCTTCACAGCGCCCAGGATGATCGACTTGCCCGCCCCGGTTTCGCCGGTGATCGCGATGAACCCGCCACCCGGCTCCCACAGGAGGTCCTCGACCAATGCCAAATTTCTGATGCGCAGTGAGGCCAGCGTTGCGGACATCCGCCGACTATGCCAGTGTCGCCGCTGAAAGCAACGCGATGGATGGGCTCGAAATCACATTTTTAGGGACGGGAACATCGCACGGGATCCCGGTGATCGGATGTTCCTGCGCGGTCTGCCGCTCGCCGGACCCGAGGGACAAGCGCCTGCGCACGTCGATCCACGTCCGATCCCAAGGGTTTTCGTTTTGTGTCGATACGCCGCCGGATTTCCGCCAGCAGTGCCTCCGCGAGGGGATCGTCGAGCTCGATGCGGTCGTCTATACGCATTCGCACAGCGACCATATCCTCGGGTTCGACGACCTGCGCCGGTTCTGCGAGATCGAGGACAAGGCGATCCCGGTTTACGGATCGGAGCGCACGCTGCAGGATCTCGGACGCGTCTTCCAGTACGCGTTCGATGATGCGCCGAAATTCCGGACGTACGTGCGCCCGGAACCGCACGTTTTTGAAGGGGCGTTCGAGCTTGGAGGGACGCGGATCGTGCCGGTCGCCCTTCCTCACGGACGCATGACCACAAGCGGGCTGATCTTCTGGCGCGGCGGTCGGAAGCGGCTTGCCTACATGACAGACTGCCAGGACGTTCCCGAGGAGGCCTTGGAGGCTGCGCACGGGGCAGATGTGCTCGTGCTCGATGCGCTCCGCCATGCCCCCCACTCGACCCACCTTTCAATCGACCAAGCGCTGGATGTGGTAAGCCGCCTGCGCCCGGCCCGGACCTATTTCATCCATATGTGCCACGACCTCGGCCATGCCGTGACGGAGGCCCTTCTTCCCGACAACGTCCGGCTTTCTTACGATGGGCTACGTATCACCGTATAGCCGCCTGCCGACAGGGCTTGTGCTCGCACTCCTTCTCCTGGCGGGAAGGTTGCCGCTCCCTGCCGCCGGGATCGACTCCTCATCCACGCTCGTCCTCTTCAACAGCAACGACCCCGACTCCCGCGGCCTCGCCTCCTACTACGCCGGAAAGCGGGACATCCCGTCGAACCAGGTCGTCGGCCTCGACTGCCCGGCGGCCGAGGAGATCCAGCGCGCCGACTACGAATCTACCATCGCCGCACCCCTGCGTTCCATCTTCCGCAAGCGGGGCTGGTGGACGATGGGCAAGGATGTCGCCGGAAAGCCGATCGTCACGGCCACGACCGTGCGCTACGTGGCGATCATCCGCGGCGTCCCTCTCAAAATTGCGCCCGACCCGACGATCCCGCCCTCGACGACGATCCCGGGACTTCCCGAGCTGATTGCCGGGCGGAACGACGCGTCGGTCGACAGCGAGCTCACCACGCTCGGGATGCCGCTGCCCGGCCCGGCCGGGATCGTCCCGAACCCTTACTACAGGAGGTTCACACGTATCCGGGACGAGCCGGTCTATCCGGGATTTCTCCTGGTGGCGCGCCTCGATGGACCGACTCCCTCGATCGTTCGCGCCATGATCGACGACGGGCTGGCCGCGGAAGCGTCCGGCCTCTGGGGATGGTCGTACGTGGATGCGCGCGGGATCACGACCGGAGGATACGCCGAGGGCGACCAGTGGATGACGAACAGCATGACCCTCATGCGGCAACAGGGACTCCCCGTGATTTTTGATGATCTTCCTCCAACATTTCCCGCCGGATACCCGATCACCGACGCCGCCGTCTACTACGGCTGGTACGCAGGAAATGCCGACGGACCATTTGCCGATCCCTCGTTCCAGTTCCGACCCGGAGCCGTGGCGGTTCATATCCACTCCTTCAGCGCCTCGACCCTGCGCAGCACAACCGCAAACTGGTGCGGACCGCTTCTGGCCCGCGGGGCCGCCGCCACGCTGGGCAATGTCTATGAGCCGTACCTTTCCCTGACCGCCAACCTCGACGTTTTTCAGGACCGCCTCATGTCCGGGTTCACGCTGGCGGAGAGCGGGTGGATGGCGCAGAAGGCGCTTTCCTGGATGGGGGTCGTCATCGGGGATCCGCTCTACACACCCTACAAGTCTTGGAGGGGCCCTGCGCCGGCGGATCCCTCCAACCCATGGAAAACCTACCGGGGCCTCGTGCTGGCAGCCTCTGGGAACGCGCTTTTGGCAGCCGCCGATCTTCGGGCTGCCTCCGAACGGACCGGCAGCAGCATATTTGAGGAAGCCCTCGGCTCCGAGCAGGCCGGAGCGGGACAATGGAACGATGCCTTGGCAAGCTTCCAGTCGGCCCTCGCCCTCGCCAAGGATCCGGTCGTGCGCACGCGACTGGATCTGGAATCGATCCAGGCGCTCGTCGCGCTCGGGCGGAAACCCGATGCGGTTCAGCTCGCATTTTCCGCTACGGCGTCGATGCCCCCGGGGGCGGCTCGGGATCTCTTTGCCCAGTTCACCAACGGCCCCCAGCCAGCCCCCTCGATCGAGCCCATCAAGCTGACCGCAGCCATCCCGGAGCCGGTCTCGACCCCGGCTGCTGCCTCACCGACTCCCACGCCAGTGCCCCAGCCGACGCCCGAGCCCACTCCACTCCCGCCTCCGCCGCTGCCCGAGCTTCGCCCATGAGTGCCTACGAACTCGCCCGCGAGGGGATGAGGCTCAACGAATCCCCGCCGACCCGGATCCCGGAGCTCGAAATTCAGGCCAGGCTCTTTGCCGGCGAGTTCGGGGTCCGCTGGCAAACGACCAGCGGAAAGACCGTCGAGATCATCAGCTTCGGCCGGTGGAACCGCGAGGCCGGGCCGGACTTCAAGGAGGCTCGCTTTCGTTTTGATGGCGGAGACGAATGCAGCGGCGACCTCGAAGTCGACATGGACACCCGGGATTGGGAGCGCCATGGGCACGCGACAAACCCGGCCTACAACGGGGTGCTTCTCCAGCTTTTTGCGCACGCCCCCTCCTCGGCGGCATTCGCACGCACGGCCGACTTCCGCGAGGTTGCCCAAGCCCGGCTTCAGGCGGGCGACGTTCCGACCTGCCCGCTGCGTCACGTTCCGGGGTCCGTGACGACGGCGGAGGCGCTCGTGATGATTGAGGAGGCGGCCGAGTTTCGCCTGAGGCTCAAGCATGAGTCGTGCGTCCGTGCGATCTCGTTGCACGGGGCCGACACAGCGCTTTTCCACGCGGTCGCGGCCGGCCTGGGCTACAAAAACAACGCGATCCCGTTCCTCCTCACGGCCCAGCGGAACGGACTGCGCGCCGCCTCGGGTCCAGATGGCGAAGCCCGGCTGTTCGGGCTGGCGGGCTTTCTCGAACCCCGCTCATTTGATCAGGCGGACGACGTGACCCGCCAGTATTTGAAGCCGCTCTGGGACCGGTGGTGGGCGCTCCGGGATCCGCTCGCCCGCCTGGTGGTTGGAAAAAGCCTCTGGAAGTTCTCCGGGCTCCGCCCCGCAAACCATCCGCACCGCCGCATGGGTGCTCTCGCAGCCGTCGCCGGCAGCTTCTCGAAATTGCGCGCTGCCATCAAGTCCGGCGGAACCAAGGGATTTGTCGGGTTTTTTGAATCCCTTTCCCACCCGTACTGGGACCGGCATTGGAACCTTTCTGCAGGCGAGTTGGACCGGGAACTTGCGCTGGTCGGAGCCGACCGCATCCGGGACCTCCTTGTGAACGCCTACCTCCCCACCCTTCCGCTCGACCAGTCCCGCGAGGTGCTCCGCTCGCTCCCCGGCACCACTCCGGCGGGGCGGATCCGGCTCGCCTGCGAGTGGCTGCGCGGCACGGTGG
>JBGTAT010000296.1:0-7974 GCA_041749755.1 Terrimicrobiaceae bacterium
GACGGCGAGCGGGATGCCGGTTGCGAGGCCGGCCGCCGCGCCAAAAACCGCGGCGTTCTCGCCCGGGCTCAGGTTTTCACAGGCAGTGGACAGGAGGGCAATGCTAGACAGCGCAGCAACAACAGGGTTCGTTTTCATGACAAGGGCCACGCGTAGCCGGATTTGGTCTCCCTGACAAGCCAGATCCTTCCGGCACAGAAAGCTTGCCGAAGCGGGCTGGATCGGCGTCATTGGGCGCTGGATGAAGAAGATCATCGGATATTTTGCCTCCCTGGGCCACAAGCTCCTGGATCTGCACGATACGCCCCACTCGATTGCCGGCGGGGTGGCCATCGGGATGTTCATCGGATTCACCCCGCTCTTCGGCCTCAAGACCCTGCTGTGCCTGGGCCTGGCGTATGCGCTTCGCTGCAACCCGATCGCGGCGGTTGTGGCCGTCTCGCTTCACGATATCGTCACCCCATTCTGGCCGGTGCTCCTCAAAATCGAATACGACATCGGGGCGTTTATATTGACCTGGATCCATGAGGCGCCACCTGCTTTAGCCGACCATCATTTTCATCTGAAGGAGCTGATGAAATGGACGACGTTCCTGCATGTCGGCCTCCCGCTGCTGGTCGGATCGGTTTTCCTTTCCACCCCGGCCGCGATCGTGGCCTACACCGGGATGCTTACGTTCCTGCAGTTTCGAGAAAAGCGGCGAGCCGCGCGCGCCGGGGAGGAGCTCGGATGATCCGGATCTTCTGGCTCCTCTTTCTAGCAGCGACCGCAGCCGGGCTCGCTCTGCCCTTCCAGCCGGCCTCGACCTGGCCTTGGTGGGACTCCGCATGGATTCTGGTCTTTTTTGTCGCGGCCTATGCCGATCTGGTCGAGGCATCGAGCCTGTCGTCCGCCCGGATGGCGGCCGGGATCGTCGTGATCTCGCTGGCGGTCCTTCTGGGGCTTGGATCCCTGACCGGGTGGCCGGTCGGCCCGCTGCGATTCACCTAGCACTCCGGATTGCGGCTTGGCGGTGCGCTGCCGCTGGTTCTTCCGCTCTTCGGATTTGCCCTGCTCTCGGCCAGCCGCCAGATGGCGGATGCTGCGCTCCCCTCCGCCGGGCGGACCGGGTTGGCTGCCGCGACCGGCGCTGCGGTTCTGGTGACGATCCTCAACGGCCTCGCGTTTTTGATGTCCGACCGGCTCTGGTGGCTTTGGAACCCGTGGGGTGATGGGAATGCCAGCGGGCGCGCGGTTATTTCGCTGGCCGTTCTGGGCTTTGCGGCGATGGCCTTGAGCTGGGCACTGCCCGTGGATTCGCGCCTGCGCACCCGCCGGTGGACCCCGGGGGCGATCGCCTGGATTTCGACAAACGTGCTCTTTCTTGTGGCCCGCCTCGCATGACGATCTTTGAATTTCTTCGCAGCAAGCTGCAGGGCGAGCCCCCGCTGAACCCGCTCGACCGGAGAATGGCCAAGCGCTGGGTCAAGGAGCGCCTCAAGCGTCTCTATCCCGAGCTCCGTCTCGATCCCGCGGCCCTGGAAAAAGCGTACCAGGAACTCGGGATTGAACCCCGCGAGGGAGCGGGAAAAGGGGGCGCGACCGTCTTTGAGGTCACCCTGCCGGGAGAACGTCGATGACAGTCCTCTTTGTCCTTGTTCCCGTGCTCCTCTTCTTCGGTTGGGCCGCCCTCGCCTACAACCGGCTTGTGAAGGCCCGCAATCAGCAGTCCGAGGCATGGAGCGGGATTGATGTGCAGCTCAAAAAGCGGGCCGACCTGATCCCCCCGCTGGCCGCCTGCGTCGCAGCTTATGCGGCCCACGAATCGCATGTTTTCCGCGAGGCCTCGCACCTCCGCTCCGAGCGGGATCTCGTGGGCGACATGCGAAAGCTCATCGCCGTGGCGGAGAGCTACCCGGACCTCCGCTCCTCCGCAAATTTCCAGGATCTCATGGCCCGGCTGGTCAAAATTGAAGACGACCTCCAGTTTGCGCGGCGGTTTTTTAACGGATCCGTGCGGGATTTTCGCAACCTGGCCGAATCGTTCCCGACAAACATGATCGCCGGGGTCTTCGGGTTCGTGCCGGCAGGATTTTTTGAGGTCGAAACAGTTCTGGAAAAATCTGCCCCCGAAATCAAGCTGACCTAGCGATGGGCGCATCTCCGAAAGTCGCAAAAGCGGGCTCCTCCTTGAGGGAGCTTGTTTGGAGATCGGCGTTGACGCGCTCGCTCCCGCTCGTCTTGCCCTGCGGGCTGCACTCTGTGCAGTCTCCCCCGAGCACTCCCGGTGCTCCGGTGGTCAGAAGGCGCATTTTTGGCAGCCATGCGACTCGCCAGCCGCCTGAAGGCGGAACTCCGAACCCGGAAGCGCTGGGCCTGACAGGCGTGCAACTTTCGGAGATGCCCCCCATGGCGATCGCGCCGGCGATATGAAAAATTTGTTTTGCCTCGTGCTTGCGGCCTCCGCTGTTCTCCGGCCGGTTCTGGCGGCCGAGGAGATCCTGGATTTTGACAGCCGGGTCGAGGTTCGGCCGAATGCGGATCTGATCGTGACCGAGACGATCCGGGTTGTGTCGGAGGGCCGGGACATCCGGCGCGGGATTTACCGGGATTTTCCGACGCTGTACTCCGGGGACCTCGGGCTGCGGACCGAAGTCCCCTTCGAGGTCCTGAATGTTCAGCGTGACGGGCGGCGCGAGCCATGGCATTCCGAGAAGCACGGGAATGGCGTGAGGGTCTACATCGGCGATTCCAACAAGTTCCTCAACCCTGGTGAGTTCACCTACACGCTCAAGTACCGAACCGGCCGGCAGGTCGGGTTTTTCGCGGGTCACGACGAACTGTATTGGAATGTGACCGGGAACGGCTGGAAATTCCCGATCCGGCATGCCTCGGCACGGGTTGAGCTGCCCGGAGGAACTACACTGCAAAGCCTGGAGGCCTACACCGGTCGATTGGGAGAAAAGGGCAAGGCGTTTATTCTCGAAGGTCCTTCGGCCGTCGCGACCACGGCCACCCTGCTGCCCGGCGAGGGGTTGACCATCGCGGCCACATGGCCGAAGGGGATCGTCCGCGAGCCCACGCCGGGAGAGCGGGCGGGATCGCTGCTCACCTCAAATGCCGGCGTGATCCTCGGGGGCGCAGGGTTCGCAGCAGTTCTTGCGTATTTCCTGGTGAGCTGGTCGCTCGTCGGGCGCGATCCGAAAAGCGGCACGATCATCGCCCGCTATGCTCCCCCCGACGGCTTTGCGCCGCAGGATGTAAGGTTTCTGGACCGGCTCGGGACCTGCGATAACACCAGCTTCACAGCAGCCATCATGCACCTCGCGGCCAGCCAGGCGATCGAGATCAAGGAATCAGAAAGCCACGTCTTCACGCTGGAAATTCTCACTTCCTCCGCGCCGCCGTCCGATAAAGATCCGTTGCTGGACGAGCTCTTCGGCTCCGGGAAAACCCTTGTCCTGAAGCAGGAAAACCACGCCAATCTCACCGGCGCCAAGAAGGCTCTCCGCACAGCCGTCGAAGCCAAAGCCGGCAAGTATTTTGTGCGCAATTCCCGCGTGTGGGTGATCGGGCTTCTAGCCACGCTGGTCCCGCTCGCCGTCTCGCTCCTCGACGCGCGGGAGCCCGCCGGGGCCGCGTTTATGATCGTCTGGCTCTCGTTCTGGTCGCTCGGCTGCGCCGCGCTCTCGCTCTCCGTATTTTCCACCTGGAGGGGGCCGAACAAGCTGGCCGCGATCCCGCTCACGCTCTTTTCGATCCCCTTCATCGCGGGGTGGGTTTTCGGGCTTTGGGCGCTGGTGAATTCCGCCTCGCTCTGGGTCAGCGCCCTGTACCTGACCGGGATCGTGATGTGCGCGGTTTTTCAGCACCTCCTCAAGCGCCCCACTCCGGAGGGGCAGGCGCTCCGGGACGAGATCCGCGGGTTTCGGCACTACCTCTCGGTCGCCGAATCCGAGCGGATGGACCTCGAAAACCCGCCGGAACGCACGCCCGAACTCTTCGAGACATTCCTCCCGTACGCGCTGGCACTTGGTGTCGACCAGGCTTGGTCGCAAAATTTTGCGGACATCCTGGATGAGGCCTCCCGGCTACCCGAATCGGGGACGGGAGGCTGGGCGCGGGTCGCCCATGCAGCCACCGCCGCATCGTTTACTGCAGCCCTCAGCGGGGCGATCGCCTCCGCCTCGAATGCCCCGGGATCCCGTTCCGGAAGCGGAGGTGGAGGCTCATCCGGCGGCGGCGGTGGTGGGGGCGGAGGCGGCGGATGGTAAGGCCCCGCGCGGGCGTATCTCCGAAAGTTGCACGCCTGTCAGGCGGAGGGCATCCGGGTTCGGAGTTCCGCCTTTAGGCGGCTGGCAAGGGGGGAGGCTGCTTGAAAAAATGCGCCGCCTGACCACCGGAGCACCGGGAGGGCTCGGGGGAGACTGCACAGAGTGCAGCCCGCAGGGCAAGACGAGCGGGAGCGAGCGCGTCAACGCCGAACTCCAAACAAGCTCCCTCAAGGCGGAGGCCGCTTTTCCAACTTTCGGAGATGCGCCCGACCCGATCCCACACAAAACTTTCGCTGGTGCGACCGCCGGGCGTGTGCGTATGTCCGCCATGAGATCCTGTTTTTTTGCCATCGTCTTCCTCGTGGCCGGAACCGGATATTCTGAAGATCAAAAACCCATGCTCACACCGCTCCAAAAACATGTGACCGCGCAGTGCGGGACCGAACCCCCATTCAAAAACGAGTTCTGGGACAACCATCGCGACGGGATCTACGTCTGCATCGTCTCCGGGCAGCCGCTCTTCAGCTCGAAGGATAAGTTTGATTCCGGGACCGGCTGGCCAAGCTTCACGCGCACGATCGACGAGGCGGCCGTCGAGGAGAAGAAGGACATCTCGCATGGGATGGTTCGCACCGAGGTCCGCTCGGTTAAAGGAGATTCCCACCTCGGGCATGTTTTCCCGGACGGTCCGAGCGGCATCCGCTACTGCATCAATTCGGCGGCGTTGCGGTTCATTCCGGCGGAGGACCTCGAAAAAGAAGGGTTTCCCCAGTACAAGAAGCTGTTCGAAAAAGCGCCGAAAGAGTAGGTGTTCCCGGATGGGAGCCATCACGCGAAGCCTCAAAAAAATCTCACCTGTTGCCTGGGCCGTGCTGGGGGTGGTGGTCTTGACGGCAAGCTACCAATGGTGGGCCGGCCGATCGCTCTTCGGACCTGATGGCCGCCCGGGGCTCTGGGAGGCGGATATCTGGAGCGCGGAATGTTCGCAGCGCATCGCAGATGCCTACTCGTTTTCCCATATCGGCCACGGGCTGATCTTCTTTGGATTCCTCTGGCTGGTCGCGCGCAGGCTTCCCCTCCGGGTCCGATTTCTCATCGCCGTCGTCATCGAGGCGGGGTGGGAAATTCTGGAAAATTCGCCGATCATCATCAACCGTTACCGGGAGGCCACGATGGCGCTCGGGTACTCGGGCGACAGCATCCTCAATTCCCTGAGCGACATCGGGATGATGGCGTTCGGTTTTTTTCTGGCCTGGAAGCTACCTGTCTGGGCAAGCATCCTGCTCTTCCTGGCCATGGAGATCGGGTGCGCGCTCTGGGTCAGGGATAACCTCACGCTCAACGTGATCATGCTCATCCACCCGGTCGAGGCGATCAAGGCGTGGCAGATGGGCGGGCAGCCTTGAGGGGTCTTCCGGCGCCGGACAAATCACTCGACAATCCGGCCCGGGACGGAGAGGACCCGCTGCAGCCCCGCGAGGCAGATCTTTTCGGCGGCGGCGTCCCGGGCGACCGTCACATGGAGGTCATGGAGAATCCCGTCTTCCAGCCCGTAGATGAGCCCGTGGACGCAGAGCTTTTGGCCGGACCTCCAGGCCTGCTTGAGCATCGCCGAGCGGCTGAGGTTGCGCACCTGCGAGATGACGTTGATCTCGCAGAGCTTGTCGACCCGGGCGGGAATTGAGGGAATTTTTTCGAGTTCGCCCAGGTGGGTGGCATGGAGCTCATCGATCGGAAACAGCCAGTTGTTCACGATCCCAAGCTCGACCCCGCTCAGCGCGGTCTGAACTCCTCCGCATCCGTAGTGCCCGCAGACGATGATGTGGCCGACCTTCAGGACCTGGACCGCGTACTGCACGACCGAGAGGCAGTTAAAATCGGTGAGCGAAACGAGGTTCGCCACGTTACGATGGACAAAGACCTCGCCGGCCGGCAGCCCGAGGATCTCGTTTGCCGGCACCCGGCTGTCGGAGCACCCGACCCACAGAAAGTCCGGGACCTGCGCCCGCGCGAGCTTCTGAAAAAACTCCGGGTCCTCCGCCCGGTGCCTCTCCGCCCAGGTCCGGTTGTGGGCAAACAGCTTTTCGAGGTCGCTATGGCAGTCCATCCGAGCAGGCTATGCCGGGGGGGTGATCGATGGCAAGGGGGGGAGAAAAAACTTTGGAAAAAAATGGCGGAATGCGAAGGAAATTATTACGTTCACTCCGGCATGCAGCTCGCCGTTTCCAGTCGTTCCTCTTTGCCCCGCTACCAGAACGCCGACATCCGGTATGTGGTCAGCCTTCCCGACCCCGGGACCGAGTCCGAGCCGCTCGTCCTGCCGAAGCGCTCGCAGAAGATCCTCCAAATGCGGTTCCACGACGTGGACGATATCGAGATGCACGCCCCGCAGTTCCGCAAATGCCGGGCGCCCACCGAGGAACACGTCCGGAAGGTCATGCAGTTTTTCAACGAGATCAGCGAGGCGGAGTCCGGCGGAGGCGACCACTTTGCCATCCTGGTCCACTGCGAATCCGGGCTGAGCCGGTCGGCCGCCTCGGCGATCATCGGCCTGACCTGCCTGGGCTACGATGCGCAGACCGCCTTCGACATCGTCTGCGAGGCCAACCCGCACAGCCTTCCGAACCGCCGGATGCTCCGGATCGCGGATGAGATCTTCCAAACGACCAGTCTGGAGCAGATCGCCCAGCAGCATCGCGAGGCGCTCTTCAACTATGCGGGGTACGAGGACCCGGTCAAAAAGCTGGATCGCGACTACCGGAGCAGCCTCCGTTTCAAATGGGATCAGATGGTCAAAAAGACGGCGAAAATGCTCTCCCGCCTGCGCGGATCGTCCGGATCGGCGGAGCGCCAGCTCCCCGCCGCCCGCAGTGAGCTGCTCTAAAGATTTTTGGCCTTCGCCACTTCGGCTTTAGCGAGCTCAAAGTTGACCCCGGCCTGAGCGATCCGGTCGACCGCACCGTCCAGATTCCCCCTGTCCTTCGCCTGGGCTTCGACCTCAGCCATCGGGGAGCTGACACCGGAAAACCCAAAGTTCAGGGCGCTTCCCTTGATCTTGTGAGCTAGGTTGGCAACCCGCTGAACATCCTGTTGGTGGGCGGCTTCCGCAGCATTTGCAAGCATGCCGGGGGTCTGGTCGAGAAACTCCGCGTAGATCTCAAGAAAGTCCGCCGTGTAGCCGAAAGCAACCATGTCCAACTGTTCCCAATCCAAAAGCTGCGAGGAAGCATCCATAGCGCTAAAGGAACGCGATTTTTCGAAGGCCGTCAAACTCCATGCACATTGCTGCCGTGGATTTTGACCGTCTGCCGCGGCGCGTGGCCCAGCGGCATGCCGGAAAAAGGATCGCTGCAGGCTTGAAGCCATTCACGGGACGAACGAGGATTTGACCCCGGCCCTATGAAACCAGATCAAACCGCTGAAGCACGCCTCCGGCATTGCGGCATCAGGCTCGAGGATATCTCGGAGAGCTTCGCCCGCAGCAGCGGACCCGGGGGGCAAAATGTCAACAAGGTGGAGACGCTGGTCAGGCTGGTCCACCTCCCGAGCGGCCTGGCGGCTGTCGCTTCGGAACATCGCTCGCGCGAGATGAACCGCCGAGCGGCCTGGCTCCGGCTGGCAGAAAAATTTGAAGCCCAACGCGAGGCCAGCAAGTTGCAGCGCGCCGCCATCCGCTCGCAAAAGCGGGCACAGTCCGGCCGACGTCCGCCCGGCGTCAAGC
>JBGTAT010000297.1:0-17862 GCA_041749755.1 Terrimicrobiaceae bacterium
GCCGCGCTCGAATACGCCTACATCCACGGGGCACCATTGGAAGCGGTCCTGCGGGCGGCATATTCGTCTCCGGATGTTTTCCACGCCGAGGTGTTCCGGTTTTCTCAGGCGATTCCTGTTGCCGACATCCCGGCGATCATCCGCGAGGTCGAGAACGGTCTCACCGCCGCAGCCTCGCAATCCGTGGATGTGATCTCGCGCCCCGGCAGCGAGGACAAGGACGCACCCCCAAACTCCTAGCGCCAGCCTGGATCGCCTCGCGCGTATTCACGCTGGCCGAAAAGACCGGCTGGCCGGAAGCATTCATCCTCTGGGAACTCCCGCTCTGGCGGGCGCTTGCCTACCAGCATTGTGCGCTCTGGCAATCCGGCGCGTGGACAGTCGCTCCGTCCGCTCCGGTCGAGGAGCAGATCACTCAGTTAACCGCGCTCCAGATCGAAGACGATGAGCCTTGAACTCGATAAGACAAAGTTTGATGCAGCCCTGAAGAGGTTCCGAGCGGAAAGCAGGCGTGCGGCAGCCGTAGTTCTGCGGGAGCAGGCGAAGGGCACGCTCGGTAAAATCATCGAGTGGACACCGCCCGGCGGAAAAAACGCCACCGGTCAGGCCGCCAAGAAGCGGGGGGAGGCGCGGGTGGAAAGAGACATTCTAAAACTCATGCAGCCGTGGGTAGCTCCCAAAGCTCCCATCAACATTCTGCGCGCTGCTGGCATGTTTGTTGAGGAAGCCTCCAACGAGTCGCCCGCCGCCATCCACAAAGCCAACCGGTCCCCGACAGGGCGGGTGAACCGCAAGCTCAACCCCCGGATCAAAATCAAGGCGGCAGATCTCAAACGCTACATCGCGGCCAAAAAGAAGATGGTTGGATTCCTCGCATCGGGCTGGAAAGCGGCAGCCGCAAAATTCGGCTCAGGCCTCCCGGCGTGGATTTCCCGGCACTCGGCTCCGGGCATGGGAAAGATCAAAAGCGATGCTGTGTCTATCGAGGTGACGGCCACCAACCAAGTCAAGGGAGCTCCCCGGCTCGACATGGAACGAAGGGTTCAAAGCGCCCTCGATTCGCAGTCGGCAGCCATGGTCCGGCGGGTGGAGAACTTTGCCGTGCGCGAGGCGGCAAGGAAGGCGGGGTTCAGGGCCTGATTGACACGCCCCCTGCGGCGTGGCCGACATCACCGCCAGATTCCGTCTCGATATTTCCGGCATTGATGCCGCGCTTGCCCGTGTAGCGGCAGCCACAATTGCCGTCCAAGGCGCATTTGCCGCCGCCAATACCGCGCTTGCCCCATTCGCGAGCGCTTTCTCCGCAATCAAAGAATCTCTCGACCTGGGTGGCCAGCTCACGGACATGAGCGCCCAGACCGGGATTGCGGTGGGCGATCTTGTCGTGCTTCGCCAAGCATTCGCCAACGCGGGCATGGATGCCGAGCAAGTCGGGCCAGCGATCAACCGGCTCCAGAAGGCTCTCGGCGGTATCAACGAGGACGGAGAGCCGACAAACAAGGCGCTCGCAGCTCTTGGGATCTCAATGGGTGAACTCCAATCGCTCAACCCGGCGGAACAATTCGCGAGGGTATCGGCTGCGCTTGCGGCGATCCCGGGCACGACCGAGCGGGCGGCAACTGCCATGGGGATCTTCGGACGCAAGGGAGCCGCGTTGCAGGCGATTTTCCTGGATGGATCGGCAATGGACGTCGCCCGGCAACAGGTCGGCGGGCTTGCGGATACGATGCAGGCGAACGCATCCAAGTTTGATTCCATATCCGACGCCCTCGGGGCGGCAAACCTGAAAGGCCAGCAGCTTGCGGCCGGTTTCACTGCGGCCATCGCCCCCGCGCTGGAGGAAATCGGCAACGCCCTCAACGCGACTGATCTCACAGGGCTCGGCGAATCCTTGGGCGAAATAGCAGCGGCAGCCATCCGTTTCGGCCAGGCGCTTTCGGGCATGATCCCGCAGATCGTCGGGGTGGTTGCAGCAATGGCCCTCTACCGCGCCGGGTTCGATACGAAGGTGGTGAGCGCCATGAGCAACATCGGCCCGGCTGCGACTCGTGCGTTTGCCCAAGTCCGCGTCGCACTCGCCACGATGAACTTTTCGAGCGTGGGTGCGGCAGCCCGCACAGCTTTCGCCGGGATAGGCATGGCGGCACGCGGAGCGGCAATGGCCATCAAAGGCGCTCTCATTTCCACCGGCATCGGCATCCTGATCGCGGGAATCGCGGCTGCCATCGAGGTGGTCATCGGAAAAATCCAACAGGCCAAGGAAGCGACCCGTGCTGCGGGGGCGGCGAGCAGCGACACGCTCAAGGCGGTGACATCCATCGCGGCAGAAATGAAAACCGTGTCGAGCGAGGCCGACAAAGTCGATGTAGGCAAGCGCATCGACCAGGACATCGAATCCGCCAAGGAATCGCTCGCCGGGCTCGCAGACCAGTTCGAAAACCTTTCGCCCGAGCAGCGAAACGACATCTCCAAAGAATACAACCTGCGCATCCGGCTTCTGGAGCAGATGAAGGCGAGCATGGCCGGGATCACGCCCGAGGTCATGGCTCAACGACAAGCAGAGAAGGATCGCGCCGCAGCACTGGCGGAAAGCCAGCGGAGGGCGGCGGCCCTCAGCGGAGAACTGGGCAAAAACAAAGAGGCGCTCGACAAAAAGCTCGCCGACGCAGCGTTCAGCGACCTATCCGCGACCGACCAGAAAACCGCGACTCTTTCGGGCGTTGGGCACTCCACAACATCGGAGGTGGATCAACAAATCGCCCTCCTGGCCGCCAAACGGGAATCATCCGCGCTCACCAACGATGAAGTGGTCCGCATGCAATCGCTCATGGATGCTCGCGAAAAGCTCATCGGGATCGAGCGTGAGCTTGCACGTGAAAAGGAACAGGCGGCCAAGAAAGCCGAGGAGGACGCGAAAAAGGAAGCAGAGGCAGCGGCGAAGCGTGCCGAGTTCACCCGCGACGTGAACCGCGAAATCGCCCGTGCCCAGGCTGAGGCTTCCGGCGACAAGGAAACCGTCAAGCGGCTCGACCACGAGGTGCAAATTGCCCAGGAGACCAAACAGGGGATCTCGGCGGGACTGGATCCAAAAGAAGCCGCCCGGTTGGCAAACGAGAAGGTCGGCGCACTCGACACGGCGGTCGCTGCCCAAAAAGACGAGGAAAACCGAAAGACGCTCACCGCGCTGGATCTGGAAACCCGACTCGCCGAAGCGAAGGCGGCCGGAAACAAAGAGGAGGCCGCCCGGATCGAGTGGCTTCAAAAATACAACTCCGAGCTCGCCCGGCTGCGTGACGTGATGCCCGAGGCCGACGCGCAAGCCGCAGCCGCCCGGTTGGCAAACGCCCAGTCCGCCGGTGACCCCCAAGCCGCACAGGAACGTTCCGGCGCACTCTATTCCTCCTCGATGGCCAAGATCGGCGCGGGCGGGAATTTCGTTTCAGGAAGCTCGGATCCGATCCTGACCGAAAACCGCCGGCAGACATCCATCCTCGAGCGGATTGCGCGGTCCGTCTCGCGCCAGGGCAGCCAGAGCACAGAGCTCAACTACACGCTCGCTTGACACGGTTCCTTCGTTACCGATGGCCGCCGTTCTCACAAAATCCGAAACCTCCACCGATTCCAAGGGACGCGCCATCACCACGGAAACGTGGGAGGCGTTCGACGGCGCTCCCTCAGCGCCCTCTGGCGCATCGAACATCAAGCGCACGCATACCGACGGGAAGCACACACTCACGTTCGACAACACCCCGACCGACAGCACCGGTGAAGAATACAGCGTCGAGGGCAGCATGTCGCAAGAGCCGATCGAGACGCACGAGAAGTTCAAAAACATCAGCGCGGCGGACTGGAAGAAGTGGAACCTCTGGAAAAACAACACGAAGGACGAGGCCCTTGAGGGGTGGAAACCTGATACCGGAGCGATGGCCGACCTTGCCGCCCTCTATGAGAAAGGGGTGACCGATTATCTGGTTCCCCGTGCGGTCGTGCGCATCACCCGGAGCGAGGGATCTTCTCCCAGACTCTCCAAGCTCGGCAAAATTGACGCTCCTTCCGGCGCTCCCACACTCCCGAGCGGGGCGAACTGGATGCTCACCGGCGCGAGCGGGGCGAGGCAGGAAGGTGGAAAGTGGAGCAACACCTACGAATACATGTCCAGCGGGCCGGCTGGATGGAATTCGGCCATTTACTCATGACGATCCCGACTTTCAAAAAAGGCGACAAGCTTTGGGCGGCTGATCTCCAGACACTCGCGGATGCCGTGCGGGCGAACCGCGTGCTCCCCGGCGCGGGCATCAGGATCACCGGTGGCCCGAACGGAACGACGGTGGCGGCCAACATCCCGCGTGGGGCAAAGTCGGGGACGATGACTCTGCATCAAGTCGATTTCGAGGATCTCATTCCCGACCCGTTCAAGATCATGCAGGAGGTGATGGACGAAATCCTCAACGCGTTCTACGAGGCGCTGCCAACGGCGGAAGCAATCGCCGGGGTGATCGAGAACCAGCTCCTGAACATGGACGACTACATGCCCACTGCCGAGGTGGTTGCGGCCATCATCCAATCACGGATCGAATCGTATCTCATCGGTGGCGGCGGCGCGGAACTCTCCTTTGAGACTCTGTTCGACAGCTTCGCCACCTCGGCTCCGGGCGCGGAGGAAATCGCCTCAATGCTGATGCCTTATTTCCAGCCTGCGCTCGATGTTATGGAGGGGATCGACGCGCTGGTGCAGGAAAAGTATGAAGCCTACGCGAACGTGGGGACGCTCATCACCGCGCACTTCGCTGGGGCAAACGCCGGAGAGGGAGAGGCCAAACCGAGCCCCCCGAGTCCAGGCGACTACCTGTATTGCGAAGAGTTCGGGATCCTTTACACGGTGTTCCCGGTTGGCTACGAGTCCGGCATCCCGACGGCGAACCTGGTTTGGAGGGTTCATTTCCAAGTGGGATCAGCCCCGCAAGGAGGCGGGGAGGACACCCGCGTCTGGTGGTGCGCCCTGACGACGTTCCCCGCGCCAGACATCGGGGCAATCTGCCGGATGCTGGGCAGGATCGGCGAAGACCTCATCAAGAAGTCGGTCGATCTCATTGCTGGCCCGGTGGCGGGACTCACCAAAACATTCGCCCGCTTCATCAAAAACGCTCTTTCGAAGCTTGATGAAATTCCGGATGCCGTCGGGCGTGCGGTGAAGGCTGCGCTTGATCTGATTTGGGACGCGATCAACGCCCTCGCTGCCAGCATCCCCGGCCTCATCGCCAATGCTCTTCAAACCGTGTGGGACGAGATCAACAGAATGTGGAATAGCCTCACCTACGCGCTGGATAATGTTTCCCTCCTCTGGGCGGAAATTACCAAGGTTTACGAGGCGATCACATCGCTCCAGGAAAAGATCACGGAGATTCTGGCGGACATCGCGCTGCTAAAAAACCCGACCAACTCGATCACGTATGTCGGGCATGACGGACAGATGTATACGGCCCCGTCCGTGGCACTGGGCACCTGCATTGGCGTCACCAAGCAAATGGACATCGACTGGATCGGGATCGATGGCAACGGCCATGCGATGAAAGTTCTGATGTGGGACGGCACGTATATGCCGGAGGCCGTGAACTCAGAAACCCTGGAGCTGGTAAACTCGGATGGCGACATCTACGAGGTCAACACGGTTGGCACTCCGATCAAGGGAAGTTCGATAAAGATCGACGTGAACTACCTCGATAATAACGGCGAACCCCAAAAGATTGAGGCATTCGCCATCCAGAGCACAGGCGAAACCGGGCTCATCAAAAAAGAGGACATCGAAATCTGCGTGGACGGATCGGCGCAAACGAAGACGTTCCTCGTCCAGGACGCACCGGGGTAAGCATGGCAAAAAAGCTTCTCCAGCCATCGGACGGGGGCAACTGCGGCGGCTGCGTCGCCTGCCTAGACGCCCCATGCGACCTCACGCTTGTCCATGTGGACATGAACCGGTGCGAGGACGACATCTTTGGCATCTACATCGTGCGTTCCAATGGCTCCGAGCGCTTCATCCGGCAAATCGATCTCGTATCCACACCAGCCGGGTGCTGCGGCTCTGATTACGAAACCGGCGAGGACTGCCCGGAAACCCGCATCGAAGTGCCGATCACGATCGAGGAGGCCGACCTCGACGCCTGCTGCAAGTTCACGATTTCCCTCCGCCTCGAAGGCACGAACTGCTGCAACACCTACACGCAATTTTCCATCAACGGCCCCGGCGGCGAGGTTTTCAGTCAAAGCTTCGGGCAGGAGGGGCTCACACAGAGTTTCGACATCCGCGACCTTTGCAACCCAGCCCCATGATCCGCTTCACACTCGATCAACTGCGGGAAAAGGCGGCAATTCGCCCAGCAGGATATATGGAGGACGTGCTCGCGGCAGCCTCGGTGGAAGGCGACTCCGTCACGCTCGACCAGGCGGCTTACCAGATCCTCGCCGGCAAGTATCGTGGAACAAGCGCTGCGCCTCGCCCCCAGGAACCAACAGCCGCCGAACTGGCCGCCAATTTCAGTTCCGCACTCGCCCGGTGGTCGGCGGCGGGTTTTCCGGTGGTATCCCGCGAAATCTACGATGACCGTGCGGCCATCTGCGCTCCATGCGAGTTCTGGGATGCTGCGGCCCGCCTCGGGCTTGGCAAATGCACGCACATAAAATGCGGCTGCACGAAGATGAAACGCTGGCTCGCCACGGAAAAATGCCCGCTTGGCAAGTGGAGCGATTGACACGGGCTCCCCGTGCATGAGGCTTTTCCTCGATCTCGATACGCGCTCCTTCATCGAATCCGCGCAGTTCCAGCGGACGGTTTCCTCGCTCGTGCTCAAGCGACGCGACCACCTGCCCGTGGACGTGCAATTTCTCCGCAGCGGGGTGGTTGTCGAACTCGCCACCGGAGCCACCGGAAAACTCGGACTCAAGGCCGATAAGGATTTCAACGGATCGTTCGCAGCCTCCGACCTCGAATGGACGAAATTCGGCACGGGCGACGCTACGACCTACCGGTTCGACCTCAGCCTGAACACCGTTCAGATCAATGCCCTGTTTGCCGGCGTACCAACGCCATCATCGGTCGCGCTCATGCTCGAAATCGAATGGGCCGAGGCCGATCTGCGCACCAGTTCCAACACGCTTGCCGTCACGCTCGAAAACGACATCGTGCGCGGTGACGAGGGCGTAGCCGATGAGGGCGGCCCGGTTTACCCGCTCCCCGGCGCAATCGAACTGATCGCCAGGAAAGGCCAAAACAGCGGCTACGCGGGCTTGGATGATTCAGGGAAAGTGCCGGTCGCCCAACTGCCACACACAAGTGCTTCCCTCTACGAAACACCGAACCGGTTCACCGCCGCCCACACTGGCTGGAAGGTCGGTGACATCATCCGGCAATTGGGAAATTCCTCGTCAGCATCGCTGCAAATCGAGGTGACGAGTGCGGTTCCCGGTGGAGCGCAGGAGGTTGTCGAAATCACGGCTTCTGCTGTCCCGGAGGGAGAAATAAGCGGATTTCAGCTTTTCTCCAATTTTGGATCCAGCGACCAGGTGACCACGCCCGGCCCGCTCACTGCCGGTGAACATGCAACCGCAATTTATGACGCGCTGGTAAACTTTGGATCATGCAGCACTCCGCACGGCGATAATGCCGACGCACTGACCTTCACGTTCAATTCCCCAGGGACTACGGGGGCTTCGCTTTCAGGTGGGTTTGCGAATCTGAATGTTGTCACCCCGGGAGTGGATCAATTGGAGTTCGGTTTCTACGGGAATTTCTACGACCAGAGCGGGAATTACTATTCAGCCTATTCAGGGATTTACGGTCCGATGCCTGCTGAGGGATTCGCCCAGGAAATCGCCAATTCCCTTACGAACAACATCCCGTTCCTGAATGTCGCGGTGAATGGAACGGTTGTCACTGCCACCTACAGTTTTTCGGGCCAACTCCCATCGCAGCCCAATTTCTACGATCCGAGCGGGAACGGTCAGCTCTGGCAGGCGTCATTCACCGACGGGGTTACGGGTGTGCCGCCGGGCACCTTCCTTGTCAGCGACGTCTCTGCGCTGGGCAACGCCGGGGGATACAAGGGGATCGGCGACACCGTGGATTTCCTCTCGGGATACGGTGCGCCATCCAACAGTGTCGGCTCCCTTGGCAACGGATACGTCGATCTGAACAACGGCAACTTCTACCACCGCTCCGACAGCGGCTGGTTCTTTGTTCTCAACATCAAAGGACCGCAAGGTTCGCAGGGTGCCACAGGAGCCACCGGTCCTGCGGGAGCTGCGGGAGCCGCTGGTGCTTCAAGCGCCAAGCTTCCTCGCCTGGGGATGCACAGGGCTTTTCATCTGCCCCCTCAAAGTCTCGCACTCTCATTCACTCCGATCAGAGGCTGTTTCGATGGTTCCTACCTCTGGGTGACATCCGGCACGAGCCTGGCGAAGATCGACGTTCGCACGTCAGTCCCGTCTGTGGTTGGAACGTATTCCATAGCGACTGGAACCAGTTGCCAAGATGTCTGCTTCGACGGGACCAATATCTGGATGACGAATGGTAGCACCACCATTTTCAAGATCAACGGCAGCACGGGGGCGAGTATCGGTTCCTACACAGTGGGTGGGGCGACGGGCGGCCTGTGCTTCGATGGGGCGAATCTCTGGGTTAGCCATTATGGGGCCTCGCCGCTGAGCCTGTCTAAAATCAACATCGCCACGGGTGCTGTTTTGGCGACATACAACGTGGCTGACGCCAAGTATATTTCCAGGTTTGCGACGGATGGCACCGACCTGTTTGTTCCCTGCGACTGGACATCAGCAGCTCCAGGCATTTGCAGGGTGAGAATCAGCGACGGAGTGCGGGTGGCGACGTATTCGATGCCAAACAACTTCAATCTCAGCGCGAACCTATATGACGGCTCCTTTTTGTGGCAGGCTGGTGGTGGTGGTTCAACAAACACGGTTTACAAGGTCAACCCAACCACCGGAGCATTCCTGGGAGAATTGCCCCAAAACTCGCTCACATGGCCATACGTCGTGGCTCTGACAGATGCCAGCCTGTTCCTCGCCAATAACAATACGGTCAAGAGATTCGACAAGATCACACTGGCATTGCAGAACACCTATACGCTGGCTGGAAGCGTCTCCTGGCTACTCTCCGATGGATTCTACATTTGGGCGGGGCAGCCCTCAGCCCTCGCAAAGATCGACACTGTCTTCCCGTAATCGCCATGAAATTCTCCATCAACCCATCTCCCACCGGAACTCACATTGCCAAGAACGGTCGGCGCGTGAACATTGTCACTGCCGAAAACGGCAAGGACTACGAATCCGAAGCGGCCTTTCTCACGGCGATGGGAATACAGCCGCTCGCGCTTTTCGTCGCCAAGCAAACCGCCATTGCCGAACTCCAACAGGCCCATGAGAAATCTCTCCGCGACGGGATCACTCCAGACGGGGCCTCATTCGCCCTCCCGGCAGAAATCGAGTGGCAGAACAAATTCACGGGAATGGTGACGCTACTGCAGACGGCGCTTCTGGCTGCATCAAACAAAGCAGGCCGGGACGCCATTCTTGCGGCACCATCCGTCATTCCCGACAAAACGGGTGCGATCCACCCGATCACGAATCAAGACCTCCTGGCCCTGCTCAGTAGCTACGGGCAGAAAATCCAGACGAAGGAAGTCGTCCTCGCAACCAAACAAGCTGGGATCGCTGCGGCAACATCCGTGAGCGAACTGGCACCGAAATAATGGAAAACGATCCACTTCATGAACTCGCTGGTCGATGCGATCTGTGCCGGGAATCCGTGCGCGACCGCCTTGCCGCATTCGATCGCCGCCTACTCGCCTTGGAAATCGTCGTCCGCGGCGAGGATGGCCGCAACGGGATGAAGGCTCAACTCACGGGCCTCTGCGAACGCTTCGATTCTTTCGAGAAGAAAGCCATCCGATGGATCGCCGTTGGAACTTCGCTTCCGGGCGTTGTGGTCGGCGTGGTCGCGGTGCTGAAGTTTTTGGGACGGTTGTAGTCCCGCTGGGATTGCGTGTATCAGCCGGTTTTATCGCGTTTCCGGCGACCGATGTAGGGGAAGTGGTTGACACCCGCGCCGGTGGTATGAACGCCATCAAAATCCTCACTCTCGTCGGCAAAGTTGCCGGGGTCATCGCCGGTCTGAACGCCATCCCTTTCGTCCCGGCTGAATACGGCCTCTTCATCTTCGCAGGGGCCTCGATCCTCAAGGACGTGGTGAATCGGGTCGGAGATCTCGTGGACGACGGGAAGCAGAACGATTCGTTCAAAGCCTGATCCGATGTGGACGGCCATCCTCGCCCTCCTTCAATCCGTCCCGGTCGTGGCCCGGATCGTGGAAAAGCTCACACCAACCCGGCGGGAGCGGCAGATCGACAAGATCCGCGACACCAAACAGCATGAACGTGAAAAGATTGACGATTGGATCGATCGGGGCGGCTCTCCTCCTTTGTAGCCAAGGTTGTTGCGTAACGACTTCGATCGTTCCTCCGCTCCCCGACGGCAACGTCCGCCGCCTCCTTCAATCCTACCCGCAGGAAGCCGAAAAAGCCCGAGTTGCCGCTCCCGCTTTTACCCGTGACGCCTTGAAGACGATTTCCGGGCTGGAGGAACAGGTCTTGGTCCTCGGCGTGCTGCCGGAGCCGTGACGCTCACTCCCAGATTAACCGCATCATACAGCGGTCTTCTTGGAAGTCTTACTCTTCCTCCGACAACGCATTCTACGCTGTTTGCTTTTCCCTTTAGTCACCGGCTTTTGCGTTGCAGGCTGTTTCCCCCGTTTTTTTCCGAACATCGGGCGTTCTCCGGGCGGGGGATTTCCCCCGAAAAGTTTCAAATTCACGACGTATTGAAAAAGTTCCTTAGACATCCGCACGCGCCAGCGGCGGTTGGGTGTGCCCACGGGGTCAACCCAGGAGAACTCCATTCCGGGCAAAAGAGGAAAAGCAGCCATATACGAAAGGTATCACCGAGTTGGCTTGGAGCGTAGCTGCAGCACGGGTGCATTAAAGGCGCACCGAGCACATCAGTTGTTACGCAACAACCTTTCCCTCACTTCGGCAGGATCCCGGACGGTAAGCCGTGACGCTCACTCCTTGATAAAACGCATCGTCTCCTGCTTGACCGCGGCGATCATTTTTTCCGCGCGCACGTCGGCCAGATGGCTGTTGACCACGAACAGGGCATGCACCACGCCGGGGATCCAGAAACAGAGCGTGAGGATCAAATTCAGCATCGCCTGAAACGGCTTCCCGCAAAGCAGCACCGCAACCGGAGGTAACACGATGGCGAGGAGGTAGCGCATGGCGTGATTCTGAATCGTGGAGGGCTGGCTTTCAATCGTGATCCATCAAATGCGCTGCCTGCGCTTTTTGGCAGGGTCGATTTTCTTCGTTTGGGGCTCGACGCTAACCGGCAAAGCAACCGGGCCTGCCGACTCGCTCGAAAGGATCTCGATCGAATTGTCCTTTTCCGTGTAGCGGACCTCACGACCATCGAAGGTTTTGACGACGAACCACCTTTCTATCGGGTGGATGTCGATGCGTTCGATGACCGCCCGCGCGTTGTCCTTCAGCGTGGAAGTGTCCCGCCAGTCGATCTTGTCGAGTTTCAAATCCGGCGCGGAATTTCCGATCTGCATCGTTGCAATCTGCTTTTCCAGAGCCTCCTTTTCCTTTTCAAGCTCGCGCAATTTGCTGTCGGCAGAAGTGGAAAACCCACCGGTGATGAAGTCGAGCAACCGCGGGATCTGCGCCTCGATCTCATCCTTGCGTTTGAGCGCCGCTTCCAGCTCGCGGTTTTGCTTTTTCGCCGATGGCGGGCTCGTCGTGATCGCCTCGCAGGCGCTCAGGAGGTTGGGCAGAAATTTCTCGTAGTTCCAAGCCGCGTAGGGAGCGAGGCCCGCGTCGGCACCGTTATCCATGAGGTAGAAATATTTCTTCCTTTTCACGGCCCGGAGCATTTTGTTTCCGGTTATCACGCTGTAACACAGCCCCGCCAGCGGGTTGTCCCGGCCTCTGCCCCGATACGATGGCCGCGCCTGCCGGATCCGTTGCACCGTAGCATAAAGCTCCATCGGGATCACGGGGGGATAGTAGTTCGGCACCGGGTCGAGGAGGATGCGTTTCCCGTCAACCATTTTCGCCGTCTGCAATTCCCCGATCACGGTCCGCGATTTGAGGACCCTGCTGACGCTCGAAACATGCCACCGGCTCGAGTCTTCCGCCTTGGGCACATTTTCGACATTGAACGTCCTGGCGATGAAATTCTGGCCCTTCCCCTCGGCTGCCATCTCGAAAATCCTGCGCACAATTTCCGCCTTCTCCGGCACGATCTCAAACTTCGACCGGTCCGCGCTGAGTTTCAGCCAGAAAGGACAAAGCGCCGTCATTTTCTTCTCGCTGACCGTGGCTCGCTTCGCCGCCCACGCCTGACAGATGCGCAAGGACTTCATCCGGCTTTCCTCGTTCGCCCGGCTCAGAATCGTCAGGCTGATAATCAGGTCGGTGAAGTTGCCGTCATTGATCCGATTCCGGTCGTAGACCCGGTCGTCAGCCAGCGTCACCACGACAATCCCGGCGTTGATGAGCCCGAGGAACATTTGCAGGGCATACGTGATGTCTGTCCTCGAAAGCCGGTCGAGACTCTCCACGATCAGGTAGGACCCCGGCTCAATCACCCCGGATTCCACGCGGTCGAGAAAAGCTTTCAACGCCCCCTTGTCTGCGTTCTTGCCTCGGAATGCCGAGATGCCAAGATCCCGGTAATTGTCCACCAGTGTGATGCCAGTTTTCAAACACCAAGCCCGAGCCAAAGCCGTCTGCCGTCGCAATGAATCCCCATGGATTTGATCCGCAGTCGAGAACCGCAAATATGAATATGCCCTCTGCATGAGAAATATATACCACAGTGAGTGTTGCCTGTAAATTACCATTTACCCACGTCATGGCGCGCGGAAACCGCCGGGAGGCGATCTTCTTTGATGATGACGACCGTCGGTTTTTTCTTCAAGCGCTGGCCGAGGCGTGCGAGCAGACGGGGTGGTTGGTTCACGCGTGGGTGCTCATGGGCAACCACTACCATTTGTTTCTTGAAACCCCGGAAGCGAATCTTGTGGCGGGCATGAAATGGTTGCAGGTCACTGTGGCAAGGCGGTTCAACATCCGGCACGAGAAGTGGGGCCACCTTTTTGGTGATCGCTATAAAGCGATCTTGGTCGAGGGCGAGCAGCCGTATTATTTTGAGACCCTTCTGGATTACATCCATTTGAATCCCGCCCGCGCACACTGGGTAACTGCAAAAAAAGGGGAGAGTATTCTGGATTATCGGTGGAGCAGCCTGGCGGGCGGATACGCACTTCCCCCAGAAAAGCGGGCAAAATGGTTTTCTGCGTCCGCAGGACTGGCAGTGATGGGATTGAAAGACAGCACGTCCGGGCGTCGCGAAATGGTAGAGCGGTTGGACCGCAGAATCCTTGAGGAGGGGGATGGCTGCGGCCTGGTGCCCCTTCCGGCGGAAGTGGATGCACGCATGAGCCACCTGCGGCGGGGTTGGTATTGGGGACGTCAGGAGTTCGGGGAGCAGATGTTGAAAATTTCAGGAAAACTTTTGGGGGAGAGTCGCTCGCGCTCGTACCGGCGAAGCGGCCAGACCTTGGCGCATGGAGAGAAGCAAGCGGAACTGTGGGTCGACGAGGGCCTGAGGATTGCTGGCCTCGATACCGCTCAGCTGCAGGCTTTGATGGGAAACGACGCTAGGAAAGTCGCGCTGGCAAAATTGGCCTGGGAAAAGACGACCGTTTCCCAAGGCTGGATTGCCAGGCGACTGGCAATGGGGAGCCCGGCCAATGTCAGCCAAGCCCTGCGCAGGATATCGTGGAGGGACCTTGAAAAAAAGCTTCCCCCGGGCCTTTTTAAATTCCTCAGGAAGGCGAGAGATTGAAGCGAGGGCTTTCGCTTTTTGTCAAGATTTGACTACCGACCCCTAGTTTGGATATCGGTCATTTTTCTGACCTCTTCAAGTCTAGCGCGCTAGACGGTTCCTTCTGATCGGCGACTGATGTTTTGGCCTCGTGGAGGCTCCTCCAGTGGGCGAGGCGTTCCTTGATGCGCTTTTCGAGGCCGTTTTCTGTGGGTTCGTAGTATGTGCGGCCTTCGGGGAGGTATGCCTGAGGGACGTACGAGCCTTCGAAGTCGTGGCTGTATTGGTACCCCTTCCCATGACCGAGCCGCTCGGACCCCTTGTAGTGGCCGTCGCGCAGGTGGACCGGGACTGCCAGCGTGCGGCCGTCGCGCACTTCCTGGGCGGCCTTACCGATTGCGACCGTGCAGCGGTTGCTTTTTGGTGCGGTCGCCAGGTACACGGTGGCATGGGCGAGGATGAGGTTCGCCTCCGGCAAGCCGACAAATTCGACCGCCTGCTGGGCAGCCATCGCCACGACCAGCGCGTTCGAGTCGGCCATCCCGATGTCCTCGCTCGCGCAGATCACGATGCGCCGGCAGATAAACCTGAGGTCCTCGCCGGCCTGGAGCATTTTGGCCAACCAGTAGAGCGCCGCGTCCGGATCGCTGCCGCGCATGCTTTTGATGAACGCGCTGATCGTGTCGTAGTGCTCGTCTCCGGTGCCGTCGTAGACGACAGCCTTGCGCTGGATGCTCTCCTCCGCAGCCACCAGCGTTATTTTCACGGTCCCATCCTCTTCGGGCGCGGTTGTGAGAGCGGCAATCTCCAGGGCGCTCAGGCACTTGCGCGCGTCCCCATCGCAGAGCCTCGCCAGGTGGGCGGCGGCGTCCGGTTCGATCGTGATCCCTCTTCCCCCGAGCCCGCGTTCGGAGTCGGCGAGCGCGCGGCGCATCAGATCGAGGAGGTCCGCCTCGGCCAGCGGCTCCAGTTGGAAAACCTGCGAGCGCGAGAGGAGCGCGCTGTTCACGCTGAAAAACGGGTTTTGGGTGGTGGCACCGATCAGCCGGATCTGTCCGCTTTCGACTTCCGGGAGGAGGACGTCCTGCTGTGCCTTGTTGAACCGGTGGATCTCATCGACAAACAGGATTGTCTTCGTCTGGGCGCGGCGCATGGAGGCCCCGGCAATGACGCGCCGGATGTCGGCCACGTTGCTCTCCACCCCGCTCAGGCGCTCGAATTTTGCCTGAGTCGCTCCCGCAATCACCTGCGCCAGCGTCGTCTTCCCGGTTCCCGGAGGACCAAACAGGATCAGCGATGAAATCCGGTCGGCCTCGATCGCGCGGCGGAGGAGCTTTCCTGGTCCCAGGATATGCTGCTGCCCGGCATATTCCTCCAGCGTGCGCGGGCGCATCCGCGCGGCGAGTGGAGCGTCCGGCGGGAGCGCTGGCTGGGTTTCTTGGAAAAAGTCGTCCACCCGGCGACTATCGCTGGTTTTTCTCGCAAGCCAAGACGCGATGCCGTATCTTGGCATCATGCCGAACCTCCTCGTTCCCCTCGACACCAGCGCCAGTGCAGCCAAGGTCCTCGCGCAGGCGGAGTCGCTCGCCTCCAAGCTTCCTTCATCCCTCACTCTCCTCCACGTGATCGAGCCGCTGGCATCGTACGTGCCGGTCGGGGCGGCCATGGACGTCATCACCACCGCTCCGCCTGATCTGGATCCGGCCCAGCTGGAAAACGCAAAAGCCCGCCTGGACCAATTGGCCCGACCGCTGCGCTCAAAAGGTCTCGAGGTCACTTGCGAGGCGGTCCTCGGGCTTGCGGTGGATGAGATCCTCGAACAGGCAAAAATCCTCGGCAGCACGTATATCATGCTTGGGTCGCACGGCCACGGGGCGCTCTATCACCTGTTCAGCGGAAGCGTCGTCACCGGCGTCCTCAAGCACAGTGCTTGCCCGGTCATCGTGGTGCCGATCCGCGGGTGATGCTCAGGCAGCATTAGGCTAGCCCGCCGTCGGGGGTGCCGCCTTGCTCCAAAAAGCGGACCCGGCGGTCTGCGCGGGGGATCCGGATGGTGAGCGTGAGGCCGCGGCCGGGGCTGCTCTCGAGGACAATTTCCCCGCCATGTGCGCGGACGATCCGCCGCACAATGAGGAGTCCGAGGCCGTTGCCACCGGACTTTGTTGTAAAGTAGGGCTCGAAAATCCGGGAGATATGCTCGGGAGAAATCCCGCCTCCGGTATCGGCGAACGAGATGCTGACATGCGTCTCGTCGAAAAACGTCCGGATCCGCAGGATCCCGCCCGACTTCATCGCCTGGAACGCGTTTCGGCTGATGTTGTAGAACGCCTGCTTGATCTGGTCGCTGTCGAGCTCGAGCGCGGGCAGGTTGGCCTCGAAATCGGTTTCGACCAGGATGTCGCGGTCCTGGATCTCGGCGGCCAGGAACGCGAGCGTCTCGCCGGCGATCGCATTAAAGTTTGCCGGCCGCAGCTCGAGCGGCTGCGGTCGGATCGCGCGCAGGAACTGGGTGATGATATGGTCGAGCCGGGCGACCTCCCCGCGGGCGACCTTCACCGATTCCTCGAGGCTGCCGCGGCTCCTGGCGGGAAGCTTCCGCAGCTGCCGCTGCATCAGCTGGAGGTGGATGTCGAGCGAGTTCAGCGGGTTGCCGATCTCGTGGGCGACCCCGGCGGCCAGAAGGGTGAGGGCGGAAAACCTCTCGCTCTCGATCGTCTCCTGCGTCGCCCGGCGGCTCTGCGTGATATCGCGCAGGATGATTGCCCCGCCCGCCATCTCGGGAGCAACGCCGTCGGAGGCGTCGCTCATTAGCGGGACCACATAAAAATTTAAGAACCGGTGGTCCGGGTAAAAGACTTCGAGATCGCGGTTCACGATCTCTCCGCCCGGCCCGCGCAGCGCGTCCCAGTCGAGGCCCCGGACGACCTCGCCCAGCGGGCGGCCCAAGTTTTTTTCCGCCTCGATCCCGAATATCCCGCAGGCGGCGCGATTGAGGTAGATGATCCTTCCGCGCGGGTCGGTGACGATGACCCCCTCGAGGATCGTGTTAAAAATTGTTTCGAGAAACCCTTTCTCGCGTGCGATCTCGACCAGGTAGCTCTGGACCTCGCCCGGCTGGACGAGGCGGATCCGCTCAATCAGCTTGTCGAGAAATCCTTTGGTCATGGTGCCTTCCATTGGACCGCCTGGTCCTCGGCGGCAAACCGGACGAATCCGCGTCCGCCGGGACGCCCGTTCCCCGAGGCCCCCCAGCCGCCAAACGGGAGGGTCGATGGCGAAAATGTGGTCGGAAGATTCCAGTAGAGGTTGCCGACCGAAAGCTGGTCGCCCACCCGGCGGAACCTCGCCTCGTCGCCGGTGAAGACGGACGCCGTCAGCCCGAACCTCCAGGCCTCGTGGCGACCGACCGCAGCCTCCTCGCCGGAAAATCTTTCGACGACGATGATCGGGACAAACGATTCCTGGGTGGCGAGCGGGGTCTCATCGATCTCCGGACCGGCGACCACAACGGCCGGCCGCACGTAATGCCCACGCCTTCCCCAGGAAATGCTCTCGGCCCGCTCGCCGGGAAGAACCCACTCGCCGACCTTCAGTCGAGTGAGGGCGATGTATCGGTCGGCGGCCGCCTCGCTTACCAGCGGTCCCAGCAACGTCGCCGGATCCAGCGGATCCCCCGGAACATACCGGGCCAGCGAGGCGAGAAGCAGGCTAAGGAACTCTGGTGCCACCGACTCATGGACCAGTACCCGGGAGGTCGCATTGCATCTCTGGCCGGAGGTCAGGCACGCGCCATCGGCAACCGCCGCCGCGGCAGCCGCGAGGTCGGCATCCGCAAAAACCAGCACCGAATTTTTTCCGCCGAGCTCGAGCGCGAGCGCTTTCGAGTAGTCGGCTGCGAGGTCGCGC
>JBGTAT010000298.1:0-8357 GCA_041749755.1 Terrimicrobiaceae bacterium
AGCCTGCCCGCATCCTCCAGCTCCCTCAACGCGGCATCCAGGTGATGGCGGTCGCGAACCGGCCCAAGTCGCTGCACATCGCGGGTAGACACCATGTCAGTCTCGCGCTCCCGGCGCAGAGCTCCATCGAGTAGCCGTCGAGCGAGCCCGCCGAGCCGCCGACCTGAACGACACGAACCGACTCGCCGTATTTATCTCCGAAAAATTGCATGATCGCGTGGTTCCCGCGCACATCGGCATACGGGACTTCCTGCCAAAGGACGCGGGCATTTTCCACGATCCGCTCGTTGACCAGCATCTCCATGTCCCGGACCTGCTGGGCCGAGAGCGGCGCGCTGTTAAAATCGAACGTGAGCTTATCGGGCCCGACAAACGAGCCCTTCTGCGTGGCCTCTGGCGAGACGACCTCGTGGAGCGCCCAGTGAAGGAGGTGGGTCACCGTATGGTGGCGCTGGATCGCGGCCCGCCGCGCGGCGTCGACAGAGACCCCGACAAGCGCGGCCGCTTCCGGAGCATCGGCCGAATCCAAAAAGTGGAGCCACGTCTGGCCGGTCTTCTGCGTGCTTTCGATTGTCCAAAGCCGTCCGCCGAGGTCGATCTCTCCCGTATCGCCGACCTGGCCGCCCATCTCGGCGTAGCAGGGGGTCTTATCGAGGATCACCGCGGTGCGGTCTTTCAGGCTCAGGACCTCCACCACCGTCGCCTCCATCGAGAGGCTGTCATAGCCGGCAAAAACGGTCGGAATCTTGGTTTCAACCTCTGAAAGCTCGATGACCTGCTTCTTCTGGGCGGCCCTTGCCTTCGCCCGCTGCGCCTCCATGAGCACCTCAAATGCTGCGCCGTCAACGGTCAGCCCGCGCTCACGCGCCATCAGCTCGGTCAGGTCGAGCGGGAACCCCTGCTCGTCGTACAGCCGGAACGCAAACGCCCCGGAAATCGTTTTCGGATGGTTCGAGACCTCGCTCTCGAAGAGCGCAATCCCCTTGTCGAGGGTCTTGTTGAACGCCTCCTCCTCGCGGCGAAGGACCTCCTCGATATGCTTCTGCTTCTTGCGCAGCTCAGGAAATACATCGCCCATCGAACGGGCCAGGACGTCGACCAGCTTGTAAAAAAATGGCTGGTGGAACCCGAGCGTCCGCCCGTAGCGGACCGCGCGTCGAAGGATCCGGCGCAGCACGTAGTTCCGGTCGGTGTTCCCTGGTTGGATCCCGTCGGCCACCGCAAATGAAAGCGTCCGGATGTGGTCGGCGATCACGCGGAATGCGATGTCCTTGGCAAACTGCGGCTGCTGGACCGCCGCCGGCGAGTCGGGCAGCGTGCTCGTGTACTCGCACCCGCTGAGCTTCCCGATCTCGTCAAAAATCGGACGGAAGACGTCGGTCTCGTAATTAGAAATCCGGGCGCCGGAAAAGTTGCTGAACCCCCTGGTTCCCTGGATGATCGAGCACACGCGCTCGAACCCCATGCCGGTATCGACGTGCTTGGCAGGCAGCGGGACGAACGTGCCGTCGGCGTTGGCATTAAACTGAATGAAGACCAGGTTCCAGATTTCGATGCACTCGGCGGTCCCCATGTTGACCAGCGCGCCGCGGGTGTCGCCGGCCGGGGTCAGATCGACGTGCAGCTCGCTGCACGGCCCGCAGGGACCGGTCTCGCCCATCATCCAAAAGTTGTCCTTCTTATTCCCGTTGACGATGTGGACGTCCGGGTCGAGGCCGACGGACCGGAATTTTTCTGCCCAGAGCTCCCAGGCCTCGACGTCGCGCTCGGAAGGATCTCCGGGGGCCGGGTTGTAGATTGTGGCGTAGAGCCGCTGCGGCGGAAACTTCCACCGCTCGACGATGAGCTCCCACGCCCACGAAATCGCCTCGACCTTAAAATAGTCGCCGAACGACCAGTTCCCGAGCATCTCAAAAAACGTGTGGTGGTAGGTGTCGAGGCCGACGTCGTCGAGGTCGTTGTGCTTCCCTCCCGCGCGGATGCATTTCTGGGTATCCGCCGCCCGGGTGTCGGATCCCGGGATCGCCCCGGCCCAGCGCGAGACATCCGCTGCGTGCTGGTCCAGAAAAATCGGGACGAACTGGTTCATGCCCGCATTTGTGAAGAGCAGGTTCGGCGAGTCGGGCAGCAGGCTCGAAGAGGGCACGATGGAATGCGACTTCTCGTGAAAGAAATCGAGGAACGATTGGCGGATTTGTGCAGACGTCATGGGATAAAAAAACAACCTACTAGGGGGCGGCCCAGCCGGAGGGATCCGGGGGCAGGGATTCTAGAACCGGGTCGGAGGTGAAGGCGATCTCCGGGGATCCCGTCGAATACACCGCGACCTCGCCGCCCTGGCTGCCAAATTGAAGTTCCTTAATCAGGTGTTCGCCGGCCGTGCTCTCCGGCGTGTTTTCGGATGTGACCGAATAGAACCCGACGACCCGCTCCGGTCGGAGCAGCCCGGCCTTCTCGAGTTCGGGCGGCGTCGCGCTCGCATACCGCGAGGCGCGCGCCTCCGCCAATGCGCCAACCAGCCGCTGCACAGCCGCCTCGCTCACCTTCCCCCGGTCGCTCGTCCACCCGCCCTCGCTCCGGCGGATCGTGATTACCCCAGCCGGCGTGGCCACCCGGATCAGATCGACCAGATCCATATTCATGCGGGCGAGGGAGCGGTCGCGAAAGGTCGTCGGATCGACCGCGAGCAGTTCCATGACTGAAGACGGAAGACGGGCGATAATTTTTCTCGGCAAGAGCCCGGTGTACCAGGTGCCGTCGGGCGCCTGCCGCCCGATCCGAATCGATTCCGGCGTGTCCTCGCCCTCCCCGTAGGCCCGGACCTCGGCGAGAGGTTCGGCCAACCCAAACGCGGCCGGGTCGCTCGTGGACTCAAACCCCTCGATGCGGGTCCGAAACAGCTTGTCCAAAAATGCCTCGACCGCCTCGGTGCTGGCGGGCGCGGAGAGGGGCTTGACCAGGACCCACCCGCTCGCGTCCCTCCTGAGCTCCATCTCGCCGGCCGGCCGCTGGATCACCACCCGCTCGACGCGGTCCGGGCGCAGGCGGACCGGCATCCGGTCGCGGTAATCCTCGGCCGGACTCAAAATCATCCGCACCAGATCATCCGGGATCAGGTAGACGTCGTGAGAATCCTCAAACCGCGCATAGACGCGCTTGTCGTCGGCGGCGTCCTTGCCGATCATCAGCGGCTCCTCGCTGTCCCCCCGGATGTCGAACTGGACGCTGCTCTTTTTGAGGCCGTATTCCCCGAGCTGGTCGCGCCCGTCGAGCTCGTTGCCATCGATGCGGTCGAGCACCGGGATCGAGCGGGCGGTCTCGAGGAGAAGCTTGACGGCATTCACCGAGGCGCGGTCCTCAGGATCGGGGCCGATCAGCCAGCCGGATTCCGACTTTTTTAATTCAACAACCCGGTCGCCGTTCGTGATTTTGATGTTCCGGACCTCGCCGGGATCGAAGGTGAAGAGCGGCGATCCGACCGGCTTGCGGGCATCGCGCGACAGCGGGACGTACAGCGCCACAAAGACAGCAGCCCCGAGGGCGAGCACGACCAGAAATATTGTCGCCCCCCGGCTCATGACCGCCTTCTCCACCAGACCACAAACCCGACCAGCGCCGAACACCCGGGGATCACAACCATCGTGAAGAGCGCGATCCGGCTCACCTGGGCCTCGGTCAGATTCAAAGCAAAATGGGTGACCGTTTTTGCCGTCACCCCGGTGATCCGGTTCCGATCAAGCAGTGAGTTGATGGCGGAGAGCAGGAAGTCGATTCCCTGCGGCGAGGCGGCCGCGTCGAAGACAAACTGCGAGCTTCCGACCGCGATGACCCGCGACGTCTGCACCTCGACCCGGTCGTCCTCCACGCCCCCCCGATCGGCTGCGGCTGCAACCGTGAGCGGTTGCCCGTTGTCCCGGCCGTCATCGTAGCGCACCCCAGCGGGCAGGTTGGGCTGATAATCCTTCTCCCCCCAGAACTCCTCTGCTGCCTGGAGGAGCGGGCGCAGCTTGATCGTTTCCTTCTCGGCAAGCTTCTGATCCAGGATGAGCGACTGCGTGCTGCCGGGCAGCATCACAGAGAGACCTTCCAGACGCCGCGTGAATTCGGTCGTCGGCAAAATCTCGGCCGTCACCTCGCGGAGGATTCCGGTCGCAAACGGCAGCCGCACGGTCCGCAGCACACGGTCGTCCTGGGGGATGATCCCGTTCGCGCCCAGGATTCCATGCAGCCTCGGCGTCGAGGCGTCCGGGTCAAGCAGAACCAGAAGCCGCCCGCCCAGCCGAAGCCAGCCGGCAAGAACGGCCTCCTCGCGCGCCTCAAGGTCAAATTTCGGGGCGACGATGAGCAGGGCCGCCGCATCTTTGGGGACCGCATCTGAAGAGGCCAACGAAAGCATGTCGACCCGCACATTTTGGCCCTGGATCGAGCGGACGAGCGTCGAGATGCCCGAGCCCTCGCCTGCGGTCGGCTCGCCGTGGCCCTGAAGGAAATAAACCACCTGAAGCTCGGGATCGCTCAAGGCGATCAGCGCGCTCGTGAGCGCCTGCTCGCCGCGAAACGCCAGGAGAACCGGAGGCTCACCCTGCGCGAGCGGACGCATGTCGAACTCCCCCATCTCGGCAATGTTCAGAAGACGCGTCCGGTTGTCGTGCTCCAGGATGATCAGCTGGTCGACCGCCGTCAGCTTGTGCTTGCCCTGCAGCTCGCGCATCCGGGTCAGGTTCCGGGTCGGATCAACGTATTCGATCACCACCCGCTCGCGCCCGGAAAACTGGATCTCCGCAAGCAGGTTGCGGACGTCGCCCAGGATCTGCGAGGCCGGACCGTACATCGTCGGCGACGAGATCACCGTGATCGTCACCGGCTTCGGGAATTCCCGGATCACCCGCCGGGTCTGGGTCGAAAGCGCAAATTTTTGCGAGCGGGAAAAGTCGGCGCGCAGGTAGTGTTCGAAGCTCAGGTAGTTCGCCGCGACAAAGAGGACGGCCACCGCGAGGGCTTGGAGGGCGATGCTGAGCCGGATGCCGGAGCGCGGGATCATGACTTCCACCTCCTGTATTGGAACACGTGGAAGGTGGCGAAGAGCACCACCGCCGTCGAGGTGAGGTAAAAGACGACCGGGCGGGTGTCGAAGATACCGCGCGAGAAATCCATCATGTGCTGAACCGGCGAGAAGTAGTAGATGACCTCCCGCACGACCGGGCCGGCAGCAGGAATAAAGAGCGAGAGCAGGCCGAGGAAAAATAGCGAGAGGATCGCCGCGAACGCCATCACCGCCGCAACGATCTGGTTATCGGTCAGCGCGGAGGCCAGGCATCCCAGCGCGGTGTAGAGCATTCCGATGAGCACCAGCATGAGGTAGGCGCCGAGGTACGACCCCACTGCGCCCGCCGCGCTGACCGAAGAGACCTGCTGGAAGACCAGGAAGTAGACCAGGCTCGGCAGCCAGAGGATTAGGTAAAAGAGCAGCGCCCCGACATACTTCGCCGCGACGACCTGCCCGTCCCGCACCGGCGCTGTCATCAGGGTCTCGACGGTGCCAAGCTTCGCCTCCTCGGCAAACACGCGCATCGTGATCAGCGGGAAAACCAGGACAAATGGGAACCAGAAATAGACGGTGTTAAAAAACGCTTCGACCATCGTTGTTCCCCCGGCGGCGCGGTTGAGCAACGAGACGCCGGCCTGAAAGTTGAACCCCGTGACGACGAGGAAAAAGAACAGGACGACATACGCGAGCGGCTGGTGGAATGCGGCCGCCATCTCGCGCCCTAAAAGTGTCAGAAAACGTCTCATAGCCTACGCATCCTCCGCATGGGTGACCTCGGCAAACACCTGCTCGAGCGAGACGGCCGAGCGGCTCAGCTCGCGCACGGGCCACGCATTTTCGACCGCATGGCGGAAGAGCTCCTCGCGCGGGTCCTGGCCGACGGATGGCTGGATGGTAAAGATGGTCCACGGACCGTCGGAGCGGATGCCCACGCTCCCGACCCCGGGGAGGCGGCGCAGCCCGGCGGCGGCCAGCTTGGCATCGGGAACCTTGGCGTCCAAAAAGACCTGTCCGGCGGCCCCGAGGCGCGCGCGCAGGTTCTGCGGGCTATCCATCGCCTCGATCCTGCCCTTGTTGATGATGATTACCCGCGAGCAGAGCATCTCGACCTCGGGAAGAATATGCGTCGAAAGCAGGATCGTATGATGCCGCTTGAGGTTGCGGATCAGGTCTCGGACCTGCCGGATCTGGTTCGGATCGAGCCCGATTGTCGGCTCGTCGAGGATCAGGAGGTCGGGCTCATGGATCATGGCATCCGCCAGCCCGACGCGCTGGCGGTATCCCTTCGAAAGCCGGCCGATGATCTTCCGGTCCACATCTTCCAATCCGCACAGCTCGAGCACATCCCCCACCCTCTCCTTGAGCCGCCTCCCGGGGATCCCCTTCAGCGCCCCGCGATACCGTAAGTATTCGCTCACCCGCATGTCGGGGTACAGCGGCACGTTCTCCGGCATGTAGCCGATGTGCTCGCGCGCCCGCAGCGATTCCCGAAAAACGTCTCTTCCCGCCACCGACGCCGTCCCGGACGTCGGCGGTAAAAATCCGGCCAGCATCTTCATCGTCGTGCTCTTTCCCGCCCCGTTGGGCCCCAGAAACCCGACGATCTCCCCCTTCTCGACGGAAAATCCGATCCCGTCCACCGCGGTGACGGATCCATACTTTTTAGTGAGCTGTTCGACTTTGATCATCTGGCGAGCCGACCGTTTTAAAGCGAGTCTCCCCCTCCTGCAAGTTCGCAAAAAGTGATGCCGCGCCCCCTCACGCCCCCGACCGGGACGAAAAAACCTCCGCCTGTCCCTCGATCCGCCTCTGCAGGCTCCCGCAAACATGGTCGCACATGTCGAAAATCGTCTGGTCCGCAATCCGATAAATCACGTTGAGTCCCTCCTTCCGCCTCCCCAAAATCCCTGCCTCCGTCAACGTCTGCAGCTGCCGCGAAACGTTCGCCTGCGTCAGCCCGGTCGCCTTCACCAGCGAAGAAACGTTCTTCTCCCCGTCCTCCAAGGCAATGATCAGCTTCAGCCGGCTCGCCTCGCTCAGCACACGAAACCTCCCCGCAATCAGCTCCAAAGCCTCCTCCCCCATCCGCCGCCGCTTTGATTGGTTCCCCATAATTTGAAAAATGTTGGCCATCTGCACTTGACTATATTACTGTGTAGTCATACTGTCAACCGCATGAGAGCATTTTTAACGAACGATTTAATAAACGGCGGGTCCGCCGGGGAGGCAAGGGCAATATGATCCGGGTCATGGCATTTGTACTGGGAGGCGCTTTGATTGGCGCGGTGGTCGGGTATTTTGGTTCCTGTCAGTCAGGGACGTGTCCGCTGACATCGACGTGGTGGGGCGGTGCGGCCTACGGGGCCGTGATGGGTTTGGTGATCGGGAGAGTGATATGAAAAATTTAAAGAAAAGATGGATGGCGATGGGGATGCTTTGGCTCGTGGGCGCTGTGGTGCTCGCGGGGATGGCCTCGTGCGGGAGGCCTGTGGTGCCTGCGGAGGCGGAAGTTCCTGCGACGAGCGTGGAGACCTGGACGGTGGCCTCGAGCCCTCGCGATGTTGTCGAGGAGGTTGTGGGAACGGTGCGCACAAAAACGCGGGCGGTCGTGGAGGCGAAGGTGAGCGGGCGGATTGGGAAGATGCCGGTCGTGCTCGGGCAGACGGTGAAGGCCGGGGACGTGCTGGCGGAGATTGACGCGCAAGAGATCCGGGCCCGGTACGAGCAGGCGAAGGCGCAGCGCGACCAGGCGGTGCGGGATTTGGAGCGGGCGACGACGCTGATGAAGAGACAGGTTTCGAGCCGGCAGGAGTTCGATGCAGCGGAGGCAAAATTTCGGGTGGCAGAGGCGTCGCTGAGCGAGGCGCAGACGATGCTCAGCTACGCGCGGGTCACCTCCCCTTTTGACGGGGTCGTGGCGCGCAAGTTGGCCGAGGTGGGCGACCTGGCTGCTCCCGGCAAGCCGCTCCTGGAGGTCGAGGACCGCGGCACGCTGCGGTTTGAGGCGGATGTTCCGGAGGCGCTGATCGGAGGGGTTTCGTCGGGCCAGAAAATCGACGTCACGATCCCGACGGCGAAGAAGACGCTGACCGCCGAGGTGGTCGAGGTTTCCCCGACCGCAGATGCGGCGAGCCGGACGTATTTTATCAAGCTCGACCTGCCGCCGGATGACGCGCTTCGGGCGGGGCAGTTTGGACGGGCTGCGATCCCGGTCGGCACTGCCGACTCGATCCGGATCCCTGCTGCGGCGGTCGTGCAGCGCGGGCAGATCGAGCTCGTCTTCGTGAGCCGCGAAGGCGCGGCGAGCCTG
>JBGTAT010000299.1:0-2796 GCA_041749755.1 Terrimicrobiaceae bacterium
ATCGAGCTGGCCCGGAAAAGCGGGCGGGCGACCGGGATCGTGTCCAACACGACGCTCACCGAGGCGACGGCGGCTGCGTTCTACGCGGGCACCAGCGACCCGCTGGATTTCGAGACGATCGGCCGCGAACTGGCTGAGAAGTCGGATATCAACGTCCTCCTCGGCGGCGGGGCGGCCGACCTGCTTCCGGACGGAAAAGATGGGCGGCGGCGCGACGGGCGGGACCTGATCCTGGAGATGCGCAACCGCGGCTACGATATCGTCCGCAACCGGCAGGAGATGGAGAGCACTCCGCAGTGGCGGGCTCCCAAGGTGCTCGGGCTCTTCAGCGATGGGCCGATGGCGTTTTCTGACGAGGTGCAGGCCGCGGCGGCCCAGCCGTCGCTCTCGGACATGGTGCTCCAGGCCATCCTGATGCTCCAATATAACCCGAAGGGCTACCTTCTCATTGTGGATGCCGGGCTGGCCGGGAAGGCGGCCCAGCAGAACCAGGGCGAGCGGATGCTGCAGGAGATCGTCGAGCTCAACCGGGCGGTCGCCACGGCTGTGGCGTACGCGGGCGAGAAGGCGCTTATCGTGGTCGCGGGCCGCACGAATCCGGGCGGCGTCCGGCTCAATGGCTACTCGTTCCGCAACGACAAGGGCGCAGCCGTGCTGGGCATCAATGCCCAGGGCCTCCCCTCGCTCACCTGGTCCACTGGGCCCGGATCCGGACCAAACCCGTCCCCGCAGGGTCTCTCCCAAACCGAACCTTCAGCGTTTAAAACCGCCGCTGCCGTGGGCACGGCGGAGGACGTGATCGCCGTCAGCTCCGGTCCGGGCACCGAGGCGCTGCAGGGGTTTCAGGACAACACCGAGATCTTCCGCGTCCTCCGTCAGGGCCTCTGATCAGCGCCCGATCTTCCGCAGCCTGAGCCCGGACATCAGGTTCCGCTCGATCTGCTCGAGCGAGATCCCCTTCGTCTCGGGCACGAAGATCAGGAAGAACACGATGAAGAGGACGTTCAGCGCACCGTAGAGGATGAACGTATTCCCCGGGCCGAACCCGTTGATGAGGGAAAGGAACGTCATGCCCACGATCGCATTGGCGATCCAGTTTGTCCCGGTGCTGAATGTCACGCCGAGATCACGCCCGGCCAGCGGGTAGATCTCCGAGCAGATCACCCAGATGATCGGCCCCGCGCTCATCGCGAACCCCACGATGAAAATCAGCAGGGAAAAGATCGCCGGATAGGCGTAGTCGAGGCTCTTCAGGACGATGGACGCCTCCATGATACCTTTTTCGTTCGGCGTCATGTGCGTTTCGCCACCGATGAGGAAAAGCGATCCCACGCTGAGAAGTGCGAGCCCCATCGTGACGAATCCGGCATACATGATCGGCTTGCGTCCGAGCTTGTCCACGAAGGCGATCGCGATGAACGTCGCCAGCACGTTGGTCACCCCCACGATCACGGTCCCCCACATCTGCTCGTTGGTATTCTCAAATCCCGCCATGCCGAAGATGCGCGGGGCGTAGTACATGATGACGTTGATGCCCGTAAGTTGCTGGATGATCTGGAGCCCGACTCCCAGGCCGATGGCCCGGCGGAAATTCGAGTTTTGCATGAGGAGCTGAAACCCGTTCTGCTTCACCTTCATGCTGTCCTCGATCTCGCGGACCTCGGCGGCGATCTCCGCATCGTCGAGGTGCATCTGCTTGAAGACCTTGACCGCATGCTCGCGGAGCCCCTTGAGAAAGAGCCAGCGCGGGCTCTCCGGCAGCATGAAGACACCAATAAACATCACCGCCGCCGGGATCGCGATGATGCCGAGCATCAGCCGCCAATGGCCCCCGGTCACCCCGTCGAACGTCGCATACGTCGCCAGCCAGGTGTTGCTCAAAAATGCCATGACGATGCCGATCGTGATCATCAGCTGGTACATCGAGATCATGGATCCGCGGACGGACTGCGGCGAAATCTCCGAGAGGTAGAGGGGAGCGGTGAACGACGCCACCCCGACGGCGATGCCCAGGATGAAACGCGCGATGATGAGGACGTGTTCGTTCGGGGCAAACGCGCAGAGGATCGCCCCGATGATGAAGTTGACCGCGCTGATCAGAATCGTCTTCCTCCGCCCGAGATGGCTGGAGAGGATCCCGCTGAAGAGCGCCCCGAAGGCCGCCCCCCACAGCAGCGAGCTCACCACGAGCTGGATCGTGTCGTCGGAAATTTTAAAATCCTTCTGGATAAACTTTTCCGCCCCGGAAATGACCCCGACATCCAGGCCGAAGAGGAGGCCCGCCAGCGCGGCGGTGAACCCGATGAAATAAACGATGAAGCTGACTTTTTTGGGGGGAGTGAGAGTGCTCATATTTCCCGGAAATCATGCCCGGGCTCCGGGAAATCTACAATACAATACTCGCGCCAGAAACACGGGCGAGCTGCGCATGCCACTCACCTATGGCCCGCGCAGCGGGCAGCTCAAACGACCAAGGGCAGAAATGCCCTTGCCCCTACAGCGCCCGAACCACGCCGTGCGCCTATGGAGCAGGGTCATTCTTGGCCCTGGCAGAAAACCGCTGGCGGCGCAGCCGCTCACCTATGGCCCGCGCAGCGGGCAGCTCAAACGACCAAGGGCAGAAATGCCCTTGCCCCTTATAGCGCCCGAACCACGCCGCGCGCCTATGGAGCAGGGTCATTCTTGGCCCTGGCAGAAAACCGCTGGCGGCGCAGCCGCGACCTATGGCCCGCGCAGCGGGCAGCCCGATCAAAGGAACAGCATTGCGGGCTAGCCGCCAATCCGATCCGCAAAGCT
>JBGTAT010000300.1:0-11161 GCA_041749755.1 Terrimicrobiaceae bacterium
GTCCCCTGCGGCCTCCGCGCCCGCGCCTCCGGCGCTGGGAATTTTGCTGATCCGACCCGGAACCCGACTTTGCAGACTGCCCCCCGTTTTGTTTCCTGCCCTGAGGGCGCTCATTATTCACAGCCCCACCCATCGTCTCTTCCCGGCCGGTTGGCAAGAAATTGCTTTCCCCCGGCGCGTTCGTCTAGGCATGGGCAAGATGCCCCTGCTACGGCGATGTACGGCTTCGCGGCGCTCTGGCTCTGTGTGGCATGGGCATCCTGCCCATGTGGGGTTCGTTAACCTGACGCGCTTGCGCGCGGGAGGCCATTTACTGCAAAGCCGCCATTGCTTTCCGCGCGCGGTCCTTGCTTTCGCCGTCATCTTTTTCGCGGGAGGTCAGGCTCAGGCCTTTTTTAAGCTCGGCAAGGGCTTCCGGCTTCCGCCCGAGGGCCGCGTAGGTGCGGCCCAGCTCGACATGGTGGATCACGCGATCCGGCCGGAGGGCGATCGCCTTCTCAAAGCACTCTGCCGCGCGCTCGTTCGAGGCATCGGGCATCTTTCCGTAGATCGCTTCGGCGACGAAGCGCAGCGCGGCATTTAAGTTTGCCAGCTCGTAGTTCCAGCGCCCGAGCACATGCCACGCGTAGTCGCTCTTCGGGTTGAGGCGGATCGCGGCCTCGGCCTCCTCGCGGATCAGGCGGGACATCTCGATGCGTTTGCGGGCGCCCTCAAGGAAGGCGGACTTGCCGTAGCAGATCGCCAGCGAGAGGCGGGCATCCGCATTATTCGGATCGCTTTTCGCCGCGAGCTGGGCGTATTCGAGCGACTTGCGGGCGAGCTCTCGGTTCTCCGGAGTGCGCGACTCGCTCACCACCTGCTGGGAGTACTGCTTCGCGATGCGCCGGAGGATCTCGGCGTCGTTCGGCTTGATGGCATCCGCCTTCAGGTAAAAATCGACCGCCTCCTGGTTGCGGTACTTCGCGTCGAGCGCGTCGCCCGCGCTCACCAGATCACTGGCGGATTGTGCCCAGGCGGCAAGCGGGAGGCCAAGCGCGATGAGCAGGAGGGTCAGTGTAGTTCCCCGGCGCGAAATGATTTTGACGCCCTTCACGCGGTTTCCCTCCTCAGAAGAACCTCCCGCAGATCAGCCGTGGCCGGCACACGGAACAACTGGATGAGGCAATAGGCGGCCATCGCGATATTTCCGAGCAGAAGAATCGCGACCAGCCAAACCACGCGGGCAAGCCAGCCGTTCTCCTTGTAGGCAACCCAGACGAAGAAGGTCAGAAAGCCGAAGTAGGCATCGGCCAGCGTTGCCTGAAACCAGAGGTCGCCGGTCAGCGCGGCCGGGAGAGCCCAGATCGCCGTCTCCATGCTCGCGCGGGTCGTCACCCAGAGCATGGCGGCAAGAATGCCGAGGAAGAAGATGCGAAGGAAGGTGATCATGGAAGTGTATACGAAGCCCGGACGCGCAGGGCCGCTTAGCCGGGTTAGGATCGTTCCCACCCGGGAGGATGTAAACAAAGAACGCAGGTTCTTATTTTGACATTCTAGACAGACTGGCTATATTTTTCTCTATGACTTGGCAATTACAAGAGGCAAAGAACCGGTTCAGCGAAGTGGTGGACCGGGCGCTCAGCGATGGCCCGCAAACGATCACCCGGCATGGCCGGGCGACGGTCGTCATTGTTTCCGCCGGGCAATACGCCCGCGAAACACGCCAAGAGAAGCTCTCTGCGATCCTGCGCGAATGCCCGGCGAAGGGGTGGAAGGTTTCCCGGGACAAGGATACGGGACGCACCCTCCGCTTTGAGTAAAATGGGCTACCTGCTCGATACGGATGTCCTAAGCGAGTCCTCAAATCCCCAGCCCGATGAAAGAGTCATGGGCTGGCTGGACGTCCACGATCACGAAATCTCCCTCTCCACAATCTCGCTCGGTGAAATTGTCAAAGGCGTCGAACTTCTCCCGGCCGGCAGAAGAAAAGGCGAAATTGCGACATGGTTTGAACGCCTGGAGAAATGGTGCGAAAACCGACTGCTCCCTCCGACGGAGCAGGTCATGCGTGAATGGGGCCGCCTCTGCGCCCGTCATCAGCGCAAGGGTCGGCGCCTGCCGGTCCTCGACAGCCTTATTGCCGCAACCGCGCTCGCCCACGATCTGACCCTCGTCACAAGAAACACCAGCGACTACCCGTCCGAAGTCGCTCTGATCAATCCCTGGAAATGAATTCAGGCTTTGGGCCCTCGCCTTCAGCGGGTCGTCGTTGGGTTGCTTTCGTTTCCGAGGCGTGGCTTTCCCATCCGGCTGACATCGCTCGCCGCTCTCGCAGGCGCTAACCTTTTTGCCCGGGACCTGCGGAGGCGGGCGAGGGCAAGTCCAGCACCGCCTAGGCCAAGCAGGAGGACGGTGGACGGCTCGGGGACGGGGATGATTTGGCTGGCGACGGCAAAGTTTTGATAAAACCAGGTATTGGACGTGATCGGCAGGATATGGACCCCGGGGGGAGGGAGGTGGGCGGCAATATCGCCATCAATCGGCAGGCCATTGGCATTTAGATCCTCGCCCCAAACGTCGAAGATCGCAGGCGTATTATCATGGCTGCTGATGACCAGCGGCACGGATGAGGGGGAGCCGTCGGCATTCGTGCCATACTCGCCGAGCCAGATGACCACATGCGAGATGGCGCCTCCGGGATCGCCGGTGATGTAGAGCAGGTCGCCGGGTTCGAGGTACGAGAAGACGCTGGACTCCAGGCTTCCCGGGGCATTGATCGTGGCGGTCCCGTAGTTGGGGGATTTGAAGAAGGTCGGGGTGATCTGAGATCCTTCGGCATCGAGGATCGTGGCCATCGGGGAGTTATCCGGCTCGGGCTGGGAGCCCGACGAAAACTCCACCTGCGTCGAGGTGCCGGAGTTCAGCTGGATTCCGAGGGCGAGGTTATAGATATACGCCGAGGTATCCGTGCAGTCGATGCCGGCCATCCCGGTCCCGTAGGTTCCCTGATAGATGTTCGCGAGCGACGTTCCCTGGGTTGTGTGGAGCGTGGCACTATTGCTCACCGGGGACCATGGCCAAACCGGATCCGGGCCGCCCGATAGCTGGGTTTGGTACCCGTTCGCCCACGGGTTAAAATCTGGAAGGTGGAGATGCTGGTAATGTGTCCCGATGAGCTGGGAGACCGCTTGCATGAGCCGCTGCCGCTGAAAAGTCGAGGAATCAACGCCTGTGGGGGCGGAGTTGATAGCCACCGACGCCACCGCGTCCCCCCGGTCCCAGCGCAGCGCATCATACGCGGCCTGGTTGCCGGCATTGATCGGGTTCGCGACCGAATAGAGCTGCGGGTTGAGCGGGCCATACGCGGCGCTGGCAGGGGCCGTATTGTACCAGTCTGCGGGCACTGGCGAGGAGTCCGCCGTCATTACCGCCTGGCGCGATGAAAAGTCGGACGTCCAAGTGGCAATCTCCGGAGAAAGCGTAATCGCAAACGGGGAGACATACGACTGTGCAAGTGCCGCCCCGACACAGCACGCTGACACGACGATTCTGACCATGCCCTCCCTCATGCCCGGCAAAGTAGGCACGCATCGGACGGTTTGCAAATGGGTTTTGCTACTCCACAAACTCAATCTCCGCGACCGGCGGGATGAGCCCGAGGGCGGCTGCGGTGCCGAGGAATTTCCGGATCGCCTCGCGCCCGGTCTCGCCGTAGTCGAGCGTGTAGTCGTTGACGTACATCCCGATGAATTCATCGGCCAGTGGGATATCCATGCCGCGCGCGTGCGCCATGCTGTGCGTCACCGCCGCCCTGCGGTTCTCCAGGCCGTGCCGGATGCTTTCGCGCAGGATGTCGGAGAGCTCGCTCCGCACGCCGGCAGGAATATCTTTTCGGACGACGTTCCCTCCGAGCGGCAGCGGCAGCCCGGTGTCGGATTTCCACCAGGCCCCGAGGTCGCGCACGAGATGGAATCCGTCCCGCGCATATGTCAGCTGCCCCTCGTGGATGATCAGGCCGACATCGACCCGGCCGTCCCGCACCGCATCAAAAATCTGGTCAAACGGGACGACCTCGTAGGAGAAGTCCTTGCCGAGGTAAATCTGGGCGGCCAGGTAGGCGCTCGTCATTTTTCCGGGGATCGCAATCCGCCGCGCCCGGAGCCATTCGCGGCGGGCGTCGTCGTCCGGCAGCGCCCGGGCGGTCTCGTCGAGCGTGATGAACATCGGCCCGTACCCGTCGCCCATGCTGGCTCCGCTGGGCAGCGGAGCATATTTGTCGAGCAGGTAGGCCAGCGCGTGGATCGACACCGCCGTGATGTGGAGCTCCCCGCGCGTCGCCCGCTCGTTCAACGTCTGGATGTCCTGAAGAATGTGCTCAAACCGGTACCCCCGCTGGTCGATCTGTCCGGTCGCCATCGCGTAAAACATGAAGGCGTCGTCCGGGTCCGGGGAATGCCCGAGCGTCAATGTCTGTGATTTCCAATCCGTCATAGGCAGCAGGTAATAGAGCAGGTCCCGCGATTCCGCGCCAGAGGGAGTTTTTTTTCGATTTCGGCATCATTTCTGCTCATAAATTTGTTGTGCCCACTGGCATCTGGAAGATAGAAGATGCGGTCCGCCCCGGGGTCGCGCGGAAAGTTCCCGGAATACCAGAAGATCCAGCAAACGTATAAACAAGCATGCAGACTAAAACGACCCGCCTGACCGGACCTCCTCCAAAGCAAGGACTCTACGACCCGGCCTTCGAGCACGACGCGTGTGGCGTCGGGTTCATCGTGAACATCCGCGGGGAGAAATCGCATGCCATCGTCAGCGATGCGCTCACGATCCTCCGCAACCTCGACCACCGGGGCGCGGTCGGCAGCGAGCCGAATACCGGCGACGGCGCCGGCATCCTCATCCAGATCCCCGACAAATTTTTCCGCCGCGCCTGCGTGGAGGCCGGGATCCGGCTGCCCGAGTTCGGCCAGTACGGGGTCGGGATCGTTTTCACCTCGCCCGACGAGTCCGAGGCGGACGCCGCGCAGGAGACGTTTGAGAAGCTGGCCGCCGGCCAGGGGCTTGCCGTGCTCGGGTGGCGCGAGCTGCCGACCGACAACTCCTCGCTCGGGGCAACCGCGTGCGCCAGCGAGCCCCGGATGCGCCAGGTCTTCATCGAGCGCAAGCCCGGCTGCACGGACGTCCTGGAGTTCGAGCGCCAGCTCTACCTCGTGCGCAAGCGCGCGAGCAATGCGATCCGGACATCCGGACAGGACCCGCTCTGGTTTGTCGCCAGCCTTTCGAGCCGGACGATCGTCTACAAGGGGATGCTCATGCCCGAGCAGGTCGACGCGTATTTCTGCGACCTGATGGACCCGGACGTCGAGTCCGCCCTCGCGCTCGTGCACTCGCGGTTTTCCACGAACACGTTCCCGAGCTGGGACCGCTCGCACCCGTACCGCTACATCGCGCACAACGGAGAGATCAACACCCTGCGGGGCAACATCAACTGGATGCACGCCCGCCAGTCGCTGCTTTCCAGCAAGCTCTTCGGCGACGAGCTGGCCGAGTCGTTCCCGGTGATCAACAGCGACGGGTCGGACTCCGCGATGTTTGACAACTGCCTCGAGCTGCTGACCCTCTCCGGCCGCTCGCTTCCGCATGCCATCATGATGATGATCCCCGAGCCGTGGGAGCTTCATGAGACGATGCCCGACGACAAGCGCGCGTTTTACGAATTCCATTCCTGCCTCATGGAGCCCTGGGACGGCCCGGCCTCGATCGCCTTTACAGACGGCACCGTCATCGGGGCGATCCTCGACCGCAACGGCCTGCGCCCGTCCCGCTACTGGGTTACGAAGGACGGCCTTGTGATCATGGCCTCCGAGGCCGGCGTCCTTCCGATCGCCCCCGAGCGGGTGGAGGAAAAGGGCCGCCTGCAGCCCGGCCGGATGTTCCTCGTCAACACCGAGGAGGGCCGCATCGTCTCCGACGAGGAGATCAAGGGCCAGATCATCCGCCAGCATCCGTACCGCCAGTGGCTGGAGGCGAACCACGTCCTCCTCACCGACCTGCCCGAGCCCCCGCACGAGCGGCTGCCCGAGCACGATACGATCCTGCACCGCCAGCTCGCGTTCGGATACACGTTTGAGGACCAGCGCGTCATCCTCGGGCCGATGGCCCGCGACGGCGTGCAGCCGCTGGGATCGATGGGGACCGACACCCCGCTGGCCGTCCTCTCCGACCGGCCGGTCCTCCTCTACAACTATTTCAAGCAGCTCTTTGCGCAGGTGACCAACCCGCCGATCGACCCGATCCGCGAGGAGATCGTCACCGCTACGGTCACGATGCTCGGCTCCGAGGGCAACCTCCTCGAGCCGAAGCCGGAAAGCTGCCGCATGATCAAGCTGGACGGCCCGATCATCAACAACGCCGAGCTCGAGCAGATCCGGCATGTCGAGCGCGACGGGTTCCATCCCGTCACGCTTCCGATCCTCTTTCCTGCGGCGGACGGAGCCGACGGCCTCGCGCCGGCGATGGACCGCCTCTGCGCGGCCGCTGACGCGGCCATCGCCGAGGGCCAGAATATCCTGATCCTGAGCGACCGCGGCGTCGATGCCACCCACGTTGCGATCCCGGCGCTTCTGGCCGTCTCCGGACTCCACCACCACCTGATCCGCACCGGAACACGCACGAAGGTCAGCCTCGTCCTGGAATCCGGCGAGCCGAGGGAGGTCCACCATTTCGCCCTGCTCATCGGCTACGGCGCGAGCGCGGTCAACCCGTACCTCGCGTTCGAATCACTCGACGACATGATCCGCCAGCAGATGCTGCCCGGGATCGACCACAAGACGGCGGTCAAAAACTTCGTGAAGGCGGCCCTGAAGGGGGTTGTCAAGACGATGGCCAAGATGGGGATCTCCACGATCCAGAGCTACCGCGGCGCCCAAATCTTCGAGGCCGTCGGCCTCCACCACTCGGTCATCGACAAATATTTCTGCTGGACCCCGTCCCGCATCGAAGGCGCGACCCTGCACGCGATCGGGCTCGAGCTCATGCGCCGCCACGAGCGCGCGTTTGACCCACGCGGAGAAATCCACCCGACCCTCGACGCCGGCGGCGAATACCAGTGGCGGAATGAGGGCGAGGAGCACCTCTTCAACCCGGAGACGATCCACTCGCTGCAGAAGGCGGTCCGCACCGGCGACTACGCGACGTTCAAAAAGTACGCCGCGCTCGTGAACGACCAGGACCGCAAGCACTTCACCCTGCGCGGGCTGCTGGAATTTGCCAACACATCCCCGATTCCGATCGACGAGGTCGATTCGGTCGAGGAAATCATGAAGCGCTTCAAGACCGGGGCGATGAGCTACGGGTCGATCTCGCAGGAGGCCCACGAGGCGCTCGCGATCGCGATGAACCGGGTCGGCGGAAAATCAAATACCGGCGAGGGCGGCGAAGATGCCGAGCGTTTCACCTGGACGAATGAAAACGGGGACTCCAAAAACTCCGCGATCAAGCAGGTGGCGTCCGGGCGGTTCGGCGTGACCGCGCACTACCTGACAAACGCGCGCGAGATCCAGATCAAGATGGCGCAGGGCGCGAAGCCCGGCGAGGGTGGCGAACTGCCCGGCACCAAGGTCTATCCCTGGGTTGCGAAGACCCGCGGCACGACGCCCGGCGTCGGGCTCATCTCGCCGCCTCCGCACCACGACATCTACTCGATCGAGGATCTCGCCGAGTTGATCCACGACCTGAAAAATGCGAACCGCCGCGCTCGCGTTTCGGTGAAGCTGGTCTCCGAGGTCGGGGTCGGCACAATCGCCGCTGGCGTCGCGAAGGCGCATGCGGACGTCGTCCTCATCAGCGGGTTTGACGGCGGCACCGGAGCCTCGCCGCTCTCGAGCATCAAGCATGCCGGGATGCCGTGGGAGCTCGGCCTGGCCGAAACCCATCAGACGCTCGTGCTGAACAACCTCCGCAGCCGGATCGCGGTCGAGACCGACGGACAGCTGAAAACCGGTCGCGACGTCGCTGTTGCGGCGCTGCTCGGGGCCGAGGAGTTCGGGTTCGCGACCGCTCCCCTGGTGACCCTCGGGTGCATCATGATGCGCGTCTGCCATAAAAACACGTGTCCGGTCGGCGTGGCGACCCAGGACCCGGAGCTCCGGAAAAACTTCACCGGCGACCCGGCGCACACGGTCAACTTCATGCGTTTCATCGCGCAGGAGGTCCGCGAGATCATGGCCGAGCTCGGGTTCCGCACGATCGCCGAGATGGTCGGCCGCACCGACAAGCTCGAGGCCCGCAAAGCTGTCGCCCACTTCAAGGCGAGCGGCCTCGACCTCTCGCCGATGCTCTACCAGCCGCCGGTCGGCCCCGAGGTCGGGCGCTACTGCCAGATGGAGCAGGACCACGGCCTGGCAAAATCGCTCGACGTCAGCGTCCTCCTCGACCTCTGCCAGCCGGCCATCGAAAAGGGCGAGAAGGTCCGCGCGACGGTCCCGATCAAAAATATCAACCGCGTGGCGGGCACGATCGTCGGCAACGAGGTCACCCGCAAATATGGCGCCGCCGGTCTTCCGGACGATACCATCCACCTCCACTTTACCGGGAGCTCGGGCCAGAGCTTCGGAGCCTTTGTCCCGCCCGGGATGACGCTCGAGCTTGAGGGGGACACCAACGACTACCTTGGCAAGGGGCTCAGCGGAGGACGGATCATCGTCTATCCTCCCGCAGGCTCCACCTTCCCGGCGGAGGACAACATCATTGCCGGCAACGTCGCTCTCTACGGCGCGACGAAGGGCGAGGTCTTCATCCGCGGCATGGCGGGCGAACGCTTCGGCGTCCGCAACTCCGGTGTCCACACGGTCGTCGAGGCGATCGGCGACCACGGGTGCGAGTACATGACCGGCGGGCGCGTCGTGGTCCTCGGGCCGACCGGCCGCAACTTTGCTGCCGGCATGTCCGGCGGTGTGGCATACATCCTCGATGAGACCGGCGACTTCGGCGAGAAGCGCTGCAACAAGGCGATGGTCGGGCTCAGCGGGGTCACCGATGCCGCCGAGGCCGAAGACCTCCGCGCATTCATCGCGCGGCATGCCGAACTCACCGGAAGCACCCGCGCGAAAAACGTCCTGGCCGACTGGGACAATGAACTGAAAAAATTCGTGAAGGTGATGCCGAAAGATTACAAGCGCGTCCTGGAGGCGCTGGCGAAGGCCGAGGCCGCCGGGCTGACCGGCGAGGAGGCGATCAACGCGGCGTTCGAAGCCAATGCGCGCGACACGTCGCGTGTGGGAGGAAACTGATTATGGGAAAACCGACCGGATTTATGGATTACCATCGCGAGGTGGCTGCCGACGCGGCGCCAACCGAGCGGATCGCAAATTGGAACGAGTTCCACCTGCACATGCCGGAGGAAAGCCTGCGCACGCAGGGGGCCCGCTGCATGGACTGTGGAATCCCGTTCTGCCACACCGGCAGGCTGATCAGCGGGATGGCGAGCGGCTGCCCGGTGAACAACCTTATCCCGGAGTGGAACGATCTCGTTTACCGCGGGCTCTGGCGCGAGGCGCTGGACCGTCTTCACAAGACGAACAATTTCCCGGAGTTCACTGGCCGCGTCTGCCCGGCTCCCTGCGAGGGCTCGTGCACGCTCGGGATTATCGAGCCGCCGGTCGCGATCAAGACCATCGAATGTGCGATCGTGGATAAGGGTTGGGAAGAAGGCTGGATCAAGCCGAATCCTCCGGAGGTCCGCACGGGCAAGCATGTCGCCGTCGTCGGATCCGGGCCGGCCGGGCTCGCCTGCGCCGACCAACTCAACAAGGCCGGACATACGGTCACCGTCTTCGAGCGAGCCGACCGCATCGGCGGGCTCCTGCTCTACGGGATACCGAACATGAAGCTCGACAAGAGCGAGGTCGTCGAGCGCCGCGTCCGCCTCATGGAGGCCGAGGGGATCACGTTCAAAACCAGCGTGAACGTCGGCGCAAACCTTGATGCCGAGCGCCTCCTCGCCGACTTCAGCGCGGTCGTCCTCTGCACCGGTGCGACCAAGCCCCGCGACCTTCCGATCCCGGGGCGCGAGATCCCCGGCGTCCACTTCGCCATGGAGTTCCTCACCGAAAACACCCGGTTCCTTCTCGACCACGGCGCTCCGAACGGGAGCCGTCCGCCGATCGATGCGGCGGGAAAAAATGTTGTCGTCATCGGCGGCGGCGACACCGGTACCGATTGTGTCGGCACCTCGCTTCGCCACGGCTGCGCGTCCGTGACCCAGCTCGAGATCCTTCCCAAGCCGCCGCTCGAGCGCGCGAAGGACAACCCTTGGCCGGAGTGGCCAAAAGTTTACAAGATGGACTACGGCCAGGAGGAAGCCGCTGCCAAGCAGGGGCAGGACCCGCGCCAGTACGAAGTCACCGCGAAAAAATTTATCACCGGAGCCGACGGCAAGCTATCCGGCGTTGAGATCGTCAATATCCGCTGGGAAAAAGATGCCCAGGGCCGGTTTGCGCCCCGCGATATCGAGGGGACGCTCCGGGTGATCCCTGCCGAGCTCGTCCTCCTCGCGATGGGGTTCCTCGGGCCGGAAGACCCGGTCCTTACCTCCCTGAATGTCGAGCGCGACGCCCGCAGCAATGCCAAGGCGGAACACGAAAAATACACGACGAACGTCGCGAACGTCTTCGCCGCCGGCGACTGCCGCCGCGGCCAGTCGCTCGTCGTCTGGGCGATCAACGAGGGCCGCGGGGCCGCCCGCGAGGTCGACCGGTTCCTGATGGGATCCAGCCAGCTTCCTTAGCGCACGAAGTTTTCACGGAGAAAGTCGAGCCGCAGATTCACGCGGATGTCCGCAGATTAAAGAAATAATCGGCATTCGCAAAATCTGCGCGAATCGGCGCAAATCTGTGGATAAGCATCTTTCTGCTCTTGGAAGAGCAGGCAGCCTTGGCAGGCTTTTACTATTTGCTCCCGCCCAGCAGGGCCTGGAGGGCAGGCACTTTGCTGAGGATCGTATCGACTGCCTCCGGCCCGGCCACCGTGCGGGCCTGAGTTAAAAATTCTCTGAGCAAAGGCACCGCCTTGTCCATCGGTACGCCCGCTTGCTGGAGGGCTCCGACCGCCTCGGCTGCCCCGCTCAGGTTTCCGCCGAGCAGTCCGCCGGCTTTGCCCAGCAGCCCGCCGAGCAGGCCGCCTG
>JBGTAT010000301.1:0-6960 GCA_041749755.1 Terrimicrobiaceae bacterium
CGACCAGCTTGGCACGCCCGGGCCAGCCGGCGGGGAGGCGCGAGACCACCGGCTGCGAGCTCAGCACGACGGAGGCGGCGATCAGCAGGGCCACGACGAGGAGGTAGATTCCGATGCTCTGGACGATGCCTGCGGTCACAGGGTTCGATGAAAGCCACGGGTACTGGGCAACGAGCAGGGAGGCTCCCAGGAGGATCATCGTCACAGAGCCGGCCAGACGGTCCATAATTACCGAAAGCGCGGAGAGGGCGGGGTCGTGACCGCGAGATGCGAGCAGCCCGATCTTCACCAGGTCCCCGCCGGCCCCGCCCGGAAGAAAGAGGCCGCTGAAGAGGCCGGCAAAAAAAATCCCGGCAGATTCGGTCCACCCGACCCGGACCCCGGCCATCGAGAGAAAAACCCTCCATCGCGCGAGGCAGAGGAGATGGACGACTCCCGCGAGAGCGAGCCCTGCGGCCAGCCAGCGCAGGTCGGCCTGAGCCAGAACAGTGTGGATGGTTTTTCGAAAATCCGGTCGGGAAACAATCCATCCGAGCAGCCCCGCGCTCACGGCGACCTGAAAAACGACGATCCAGAGGCGGGGCGATTTCAGTCGATTCACAGGTCGGGAGGAACCGCTTATCCCAGTGCGACCGGGCGGCCGGGCTCCGGGATGATCACCTCGGTGCCGGGGAGCTCTTTGAAGAGCGCGAGCTGGAACCAATCGATCGCCGGCTTGTCACCGTGCACGAGGACCACTTTTTTCGGCTTCAGAAGGAGCGCGTAGTTTCGAAGGGTGTCGCGGCTGGAATGAGCGCTGAACTGGAACTCCTCGATATGGCAGCGCAGCGGAATCCCGGGCAGGCCCTCCTCCAACTGGACCGTGTCCCCGGTCGCGGCGCGGCGCAACTTCCCGGCCGGCGAGGCCGGGTCGGAATAGCCAACAAAAAAGAGGCTCTGGTTCGGGTCGCCTAAAATCCGGCGGCAAAAAATATTTGAGAGCGTGTGTTCGGTCATCATCCCGCTCGAGAGGGCGAAGATGCACTTCTTTTTCGGGGAGATCGTCTGGATCTCATTTCCGGAGAGCACGTACGGGGCCATCTCCTGGAGGAGGAGGAGCTCCGGGTGGTTACGGACGGCCGTGGCGGCGAGAGCATCGTAGATTCCGGTGATCTTTGTGCTGAGCCCTCCGATGTAGATCGGCACGGGCGCAAGGAGCCCCTTCAGGCGCATCTTCCAGAGCATCGCGAGGAGCTCCTGGGTTTTGCCCAGCGCAAAAACCGGCATCGTCACGCTGCCGCCGCTCTCAAAGGCGCGCCGGATCCCCCTGGCCAGCCGCTCCTCCTCGTTCGCGCGCGAGAACCCGGTAGGAACCGGGGAATCCCCGCGCGTCGTCTCCATGATCAAGACATCCACGCCGTCCTCGGGAAACGTGGCTCCCCGCATCAGTGTCTGGCTCTCAAAGTTGACATCCCCGGTGTAAAAAACCGATTTTCCGCCATGCCGGATCAGGACGCCTGCCGAGCCCAGGATGTGTCCGGCATCAAAAAATTCGAGAGTGACCTCGCTGTCGCTGTCCGAGCGTTCGCCCTCGAGGTTGAACCGCTGCCTGAGCGGGCGCGGGTGCCAGGCGCGCGCCGAAAATTCGACCCCGCGGTGGGTGAAGAGCGGGTATTCGGTGATCCCGTCATCCTCGCGCTGGCGGAGCATGACGTTGACCGAGTTGTGGAGCATGACGTCCGCCACGCGCGCGGTCGGTTCGGTCATAAAAACCCGGGCCTGCGGCTCCCGGCGCGTGAGCAGCGGGATCGCGCCGACATGGTCCTGGTGCGCGTGGGTCAAAACAACGGCGTCCACCTTTCCCTCCGGAACGAGCGAGAAGTCCGGGGCGGCAGCGAGACCCTCGAGCTTCGGGTGCAGCCCGGCGTCGAGGATCAGGTTCTTCCCGCCCATCTTGAGCCAGTAAGAATTCGAGCCAATCTCCGTCCTCCGCGTCAAGTTCACGAGTTCCATGACCCCACAACCTGTCCGAGCCCGATCATTTGCTCAACTAAAATCCCCGGCCGCCCAAGCCTCCCCCCACCGCCTGGAAATCCGTTCAAAAGCGAACGTTTGCGGCCGCCAGGGCGGCGCCAGTGACCGGCGATGCGAGGAGGCTGCCCTTTGTTTGACAAGCTGCTGGATTTTCCCCGGCATCCCCCTAGTATCCCGCAAAATGAAGTACATATTTGTGACAGGCGGCGTGGTGAGCTCCCTCGGAAAGGGGCTGGCGGCGGCATCGTTGGGAACCCTGCTCGAGCGGCGCGGCCTGAGCGTCGTGCTCCAGAAGTTGGACCCCTACCTGAACGTCGACCCCGGTACGATGAACCCGTTCCAGCACGGGGAAGTTTATGTGCTGGCCGACGGTGCGGAGACCGACCTCGACCTCGGCCATTACGAGCGGTTCACGAACTGTGTGCTCACGCGGGCCAACAACCTCACGAGCGGTCAGGTCTACGAGACGGTGCTGGCAAAGGAGCGGCGGGGCGACTACCTCGGCAAGACGGTGCAGGTGATCCCGCACATCACCGACGAGATCAAGGGCCGGATCCGCCAGCTCGGCGCCAGCTCGGGCGGAGACATCGTGATTACGGAGATCGGCGGCACGACCGGCGACATCGAGGGGCTCCCGTTCCTGGAGGCGATCCGTCAATTTATTTTGGAGGTCGGGTCGGAGAATGCGATCATCATGCACGTCACGCTGGTGCCGTTTATCAAGGCGGCCGGCGAGCTCAAGACAAAGCCGACCCAACAGAGCATCGCGAAGCTGCGCGAGATCGGGCTGCAGCCGCAGGTCCTGATCTGCCGCACAGAGATGCCGCTGGACCAGGAGGTCCGGCAGAAGCTCTCTCTCTACTGTAACGTGCCGCTCGAGGCGGTCATCGAGGCGGGCGACGTCGAGCACACGATCTACGAATCGCCGCTCAACCTCCAGTCGGAGGGGCTCGATGCGATCGTCTGCAAAATCCTCCGCCTCGACACCCCGCAGCCCGACATGACGGACTGGAAAAAGTTTGTCCAGCGGGTGATTGCGCCGAAGAAGCGGGTCCGCATCGCGATCGTGGGCAAGTACATCGAGCTCCAGGATGCCTACAAGAGCATCTACGAATCGCTCACCCATGCGGGGGCCTCGCACGATTGCGGGATCGACCTCGTTCTCGTGGACGCGGAGGATATCGAAACCGAGGGGGCGGACAAGTACCTGCGCGGGGTGGCGGGGGTGCTGGTGCCCGGGGGGTTTGGAGACCGCGGGGTCGAGGGGAAAATCGAGGCGGTCCGGTACTCGCGCGAATCGCGCACGCCATTCCTCGGGCTCTGCCTGGGCATGCAGGTGGCGACGATCGAGTTTGCCCGGAATGTCTGCGGCTTGGAGGGCGCAAACAGCACGGAGTTTGATCCGGCAACCCCGCATCCGGTCATCCACATCCTGGAGGAGCAGAAAGAGGTGACCGACAAGGGGGCCTCGATGCGCCTGGGCACGTGCCCGACCATCCTCGCCAAGAGCAGCCTCTCCCATCAGGTCTACGGCCGCTCGGAAATCCTGGAGCGCCACCGCCACCGGTACGAATTTAACATGGCCTACCGCGAGACGATGGAGAAGCGCGGGTTCGTGATCGCCGGGACCTCGCCCGAGGGAGACCTCGTCGAGCTCATCGAGCTCTCCACACATCCCTGGTTCATCGCCTGCCAGTACCATCCGGAGTTCCAGTCCAAACCGAACTCCCCCCACCCGCTCTTCAAGGGATTCACCGCAGCCTGCCTCGCCCACGAGGATTAACAAATATGGAAACCGAACAGACAGACAACGACGTCGAGCGGACGATTGAATTTGAATTTGTCCGCGCGACGGAAAACGCCGCGCTCAACTCGATCCACTGGATGGGGCGCGGCGACAAGGAGGCCGCCGACGCGGCCGCCTGCGACGCGATCTACGGGGTGTTTGACCTGGTGGACATCAGCGGGGAGGTCGTCATCGGCGAGGGCATCAAGGACAACGCGCCCGGCATCTTCCTCGGAGACAAGCTCGGGACCTGGAAGGAAGGGGCCCCGAAATTTGACATCGCGCTCGACCCGATCGACGGCACGAGCAACATCTCGAAAGGCCTGCCCAACTCGATTTCGGTGATGGCCTCGGCCTGGGTGCCCGGGCACAAGTCGCGCTGCATGGTCAACATCCCGAGCTTCTACGTGGAAAAGATCGCGTACGGTCCGGAGGTGGCCCGCGCGATCAGCAAGAACGACCTGGCCCCGATCCGCCTGGACTCCCCATTTTACCGGACGCTGGTGATCGCGGCGACCGCGCTCAAAAAGCGCATCAGCGACCTGGTGGTGGTCGTGCTGGACCGCCCGCGCAACCAGTCCTACATCGACACCGTGCGCAAGGAGGGTGCCTCGCTGCGCCTGATTGCGGATGGAGACATTGCGGCAGCTGTTGCGCCCTCGCTCCCGGACTCCGGAGTCGATCTTTACGCCGGCATCGGCGGGGCACCCGAAGGGATTCTCACGGCGGCGGCGCTCAAGGCCCTGGGCGGGGAGATCCAGCTCCGCATGTGGCCGCGGGACGATGCGGAACGCGCCGAGCTCCTCACGCAATTTTCTGCTTCCGACCTGGATCGGATCTATTACCGGGACGACCTGGTCGCCGGGGAAAGCTCGATTTTCTGCGCGACCGGTATCAGCGACAGCGCGCTCCTTCCCGGCGTGAAGCTCGTCGGCAACACGGCGGTCACGCACTCGATTCTGATGCGCTCGCGCAGCAAGACCGTGCGATACATCCGGGCGGTCCACAACCTCTCCCAAAAGACGATCCATCTGCGGAGCTCGTCGGGCGAGATGCGGATCTGACCCGGTTCCTAAGAAACCCAGTGGCTTCCCAAGGCGGACGAAGGGCCCGGCAAGTCGTCCTCAGAAAAATCCAAATGTTTGGGGTGCCTTCTTCCGAGCGTGAGGTCTTCGGGTTGGGTTTCCGCGACGCTGACCGGGGTTCCTGTGCGGACCGTGGCATAGAGGTCGCGGGCAGCCTTTTCGTGGAGCCTCAGGCAGCCGTGGTCCAGCGAGGTATCCCAGACGGCCCCCACGTGGAGCCCGTAGCGGGGATAAAAGGAAACCCAGTAGTCGAGAGGAAACTCATTGTATCGATACCCGGGGCCCGGGCACTGGGTGCTGTCTCCTGACACGATCGAGTTCTCCTTGGTCCAGAAGCCAAACGTGTTCGCGCAGTAGTGCTCGATCTTTTCGATGACCTGGAAGCTTCCCAGCGGGGTCGGTCGGTTGGGATTGCCGTTGGTTGTCGGCATCACAAACAGCGGCGCATCACCATCAAGGACATAAACCATCCCGTGATGGAGGGAGATCTTTACCCTCACATTCATTGAGGAGCCTCCCGACGACCCATCGGGCGATTCCTGCGATGCAGGGCCTCTCCCCCCGCGGGAATCCCCGGCACGCGTGCCAAAGCGGGTGCGCCAGCTGTGCGACATTTTTCCAAGGATCTTATGAAATCCGGCACCGGGCCGGAGGCTTTTTCCGGCCAGGACATTTGTTGGGTCTTCGACCCCGGCGCGCAGGAAGGCTTTGCGCCGGTAGTTATCCGCCATCCGATGGAGGCGCCCCCCCAATCCAAGCAAATCATCTGCAATCCTCAAAATCCGCCGGTTGGGCAGCATTTCCGAGCAGGCCCGCCGCACGAGGCCAAACGCGATCTGCGGCGGGTAGCCTGCCGCCGCAAGCAGCGTGATCGCCGCTGCGGAGCACCGGCTGATGCCCGCCTCGCAGTGGACAAGAAGCCCCCAATCCTCCAACGACCTCAGCGATTTTCCGAAATCCACCAAAACCCGAATATCTTCGTCCGTGGGGGCGAGGTAGCGGGCATAGTCCGGAAGCTCAACTTCGATATCGTCGAGATCATGGAAGAGCAGCTGAACACGGTGAAGGGCCTTGGCAGGAGAGGACGGCGGACTGCGCCAGTCCTCCGGGTCGATCAAACTGACGAAGTGAGTGATCGCAGCGTCATGGAATTGAGGCAGTTCATCCCGCGGGCAAACAACCAGACGCATGGGCTAGGAAGTAAATCTTAATGCAGGGGAGGTCAAGCCTGTTAGCGCGGCGGGTCAGCGGGCGGTTGGGGGCTCATCCCAGAGGAGGTTATCGAGCCGGATTTTATTGATGCGCGAGGTGGCTTCTTCGCGGCGCGGGCCATCGGTAGCGGCGAGGAGCTCGTAGATTTTGATTGCCTGGTCCCAGCGTTTTTCGGCTTCGAGGAGGCGGGCGGCGCTGAATCCGGCTTTGTAGAACCAGAAAAGCTCCGGGGGGGACTGGGAAGGGCGCTTGAGGACATCATAGTAGGCGGCGACCGCAGGGGCGGACTCTCCGGCCTGCTCATGGGCCGCACCGATGCGGAATTGGGCCTGGTTGCGCCAGGAGCTCGAAAGCGAGGCGTCCGAGGCGAGGGAGGACCAGATTTTTAGTGCAGCCGATCGGGTGCCCGGGTCGGGCGCGCTCAGCAGGGTTTTTCCTTTTTCCATGAGCGCAGCTGCGCGCGTTTCCGGGTCGGGGTTGGAGGCGAGGAGGCGGTCGAGAATTGCGGTGGCCTCGGCGGGTTTTCCAAGGATCGTCTGGAGCACGGCCTGCTCGAGGCGCGCCCGGAAGGCGAGCGGGCCGGCAGCTGCGACGACTTCCTCGTAGAGGATCATGGCCTCGTTGGCCGAGGCGGGCGTTTGCAGCCGGGAGGCCGCCTGCGCGGCAAGAAAGAGGGCCGGCTGCGCCCGGGAAGAATCGGGAAACTTTCTTGCGAGGGATTCGAGCCGCATCCTCGCTCCGGCAAAATCGCCTTTCCGGAAGAGGATTTCCCCGAGTTTCATGAGGACTTCGGGCTCGGCTGGCGCGCCGGGGTGGGCATTCAAAAAGCGCAGGGCGGCGGCCTCGGCGAGGCCGTCGCCGGTT
>JBGTAT010000302.1:0-3339 GCA_041749755.1 Terrimicrobiaceae bacterium
CCCGGCTGGCGCGCCGCGTGAGACGCGCGTGGAGTGGCTCGGCCACCAGACGTTCCGGATCACGTCGTCGATCGGGACGTCGATCCTGACAAACCCGTTTTCCCCCGGCACCGGTGGTCGCACGCTGCCCTCGCCGCTCAAGCCGGACATCGTCCTGATCAGCCACGAGCGGCCGGAAGCCGACCATGTCGATGGCGTCGATAACCAGCCGGTCGTGTTCCGGGGGAGCGTCGGCACGGGCGTGAACAATGCCACCGGTATCCGGATCCGCGGGATCCCGACATTTCGCAACCCCGACGTCGAGACGGTCGATGGCATGAACGTCGTCTATTCGTGGCAGATGGATGGCATGAAATTTTGTTTTTTGGGAGCCCTCCAGCGACCCCTGACCGCCGCCCAGGCCTCGCTTCTCGGGACGGTCGATGTGGTTTTTGTTCCGGTGGGCGGGTCGCTCTCCGCTGAGGACCGGCAGGAGGTGATCGCCCGGCTGCGGCCGCGGCTCGTCATCCCGATGGGGCCGGGCGCCGGCGGATGGTCCTATGGCGAGGTCCTGAGGGCTGGCGGGAACTCGGCGGGATTTTCCCGGGCCGCGCTCCCCCTCCAAACCGCTACCCTTCACTTCGGCTCATGAAAATCCTCATCGTCGGATCCGGCGGGCGTGAGCACGCGCTCGCCTGGAAACTCGCCCGCTCGCCAAACGTCACCAAAGTCTTTTGCGCGCCGGGAAATGCCGGCTCCGCCCAGGTTGGCGAGAACGTGCCGATTTCCGCCGACGACATCCCTGCCCTGCTCGCGTTTGCCAGGGAGCATGAAATCGGGCTGACCGTTGTCGGTCCGGACGACACCTTGGCCGCAGGGATTTCGGACGCATTCCAGTCGGCCGGCCTGGCGATCTTCGGGCCGACGGCCTCGGCCGCCCGGCTCGAATCCTCGAAGGCGTTTGCAAAAGATTTCATGCGCCGGCACGGGATCCCGACCGCCGCCGCCCGCGAATTCACCGACAGCGTGGAGGCCCGCGCCTGGTGTGGGACCGCAACCTATCCGCTGGTCATCAAGGCGGACGGCCTCGCGCTCGGCAAGGGTGTGATCATTGCGGGCAACCTGGTGGAGGCCGAAGATGCCATCGGCCGATGCATGGACGCGTGCGAGTTCGGAGACGCCGGCAAAAAGATCGTGATCGAGGAGTTCTTGGAGGGGGTCGAATGCTCGATCCACGCGCTCGTGGACGGATCCTCTTACCTTCTCTTCCCGGACTGCCGAGACCACAAGCGGGCGTTCGATGGCGACCTCGGCCCAAATACCGGCGGTATGGGAACGATCTCGCCGTCCGGGTCGCTGGACGACGCGCTCGCCCAGACGGTCCGCACCGAGGTCCTCGACCGCTTTTTGGCTGGCATCCGGGCGGACGGCCTCGACTTCCGCGGCATGCTCTTCCCCGGGCTGATGCTCACAGCCAGCGGGCCGAAGGTCCTGGAGTTTAACTGCCGCTGGGGCGACCCGGAAACCCAGGTCCTCGTCCGCCGCCTCGAGTCCGACCTCCTCGAACTCCTCCTGGCCTGCACGTCCGGCCAACTCGCCGGCCAGTCGCCCGCGTGGTCATCAGATTCCGCCTGCTGCGTCATCCTCGCCTCCGGCGGATACCCGGGGCCCTACGAAAAGGGCAAGCCGATCGCCGGGCTCGAATCGGCCGCTGCCGTCGACCGAACGGTCGTTTTCCATGCCGGGACAAAGGCCTCGGGACAGGAGGTTGTGACAAATGGAGGCCGCGTCCTCGGAGTCACAGCGACCGGACCCGACCTCACAGCCGCCCGCACAAACGCTTACGCCGCCGCCGACCTCATTACGTTCGACGGTTGCCAAAGAAGGAACGATATCGGCGAACCCCGGTAGGACCCGATCAACTTTTGGGACTTTTGACTTGTCAGCCTGCGGGAGCCATGAGATTCTGACGCTCTTACACAAAACACGAAACTCATGGCAAAGGTAGCAACAGCAGCAGAAGTCGATACCCTTCGACTCCACGAAAAAGACACCGGCAGTGCAGACGTTCAGGTCGCGCTTCTCACGAAGCGGATCAACGAACTCACCGAGCATCTCAAAGTTAACGCGAAGGACCATTCGTCCCGGCGCGGACTCCTCAAGCTGGTCGCCACACGGCGCCGGCTCCTCGACTACTTGAAGCGGACGGCATCCGACCGCTACCAGTCGGTCCTCGAGAAGCTCCAACTGCGCAAGTAGCGTCTAACACAAACCCTTAAAAGCCCCGCCAACAGCACGGGGCTTTTTTTCTCCCTGCCTCCGGGGTTTCCGGGGGCGCAACCCTACATCATTATGTCTTATTCCGTTACCGCCCAGATCGGGCAAAACCAAATCATCATCGAATCCGGCAAGCTCGCCAAACTCGCCGACGGCGCAGTCACCGTCCGCTGCGGCGAGACGATCGTCCTCGTCACCGCCGTCTCGGCGACCCGCATTAAAGAGGGCCAGGACTTCTTCCCCATGACCGTCGAATACAAGGAGAAGGCCGCGGCCGTGGGCAAGTTCCCCGGCGGCTACTTCAAGCGCGAGGGCCGTCCCTCGGAGAAGGAAATCCTGGTTTGCCGGATGACCGACCGTCCGCTCCGCCCGCTCTTTCCGAAGGGCTACCTCTACGACACCCAGATCATCACGCTCCTCCTGAGCGCCGACGGCCAGAACGACCCCGACATCCTCTCGATCAACGGGGCCTCCGCCGCGCTCTGCGTCTCGGACATCCCGTTTGCCGGCCCTGTGGGCGCCGTGCGCGTCGGCCGGGTCAACGGGACCTTCGTGGCCAACCCGAACCATGACGAACGCGCGAACAGCGACCTCGATCTGATCTACGTCGGCGACGGCGAGAAGGTGATCATGATCGAAGGGGCCGCCGAAGAGCTCCCGGAGGACCAGTTCCTCGCCGCCCTCGACTTCGCCCGCGACGCGGTGCGCCTGATCGTCGCCGCCCAGCGCGAACTCGCCGAGAAAGTCGGAAAGGCCAAGCGTGTTGTCCCGCTCTTCGAGGTGGCCGACCCGGTCCTCGAGATCGCCTACCAGGTCGCCGGCGACCGCATCGAGTCCGCCATTTACACCTCCGGAAAAGTTGCCCGCAGCAAGGCGGTCGACGCGCTCCGCACCGAAGTCGAAACCGCTGTCCTGGAAAAATTCCCGACCGCCTCGAAGTTTGAGATTTCCCAGGCGTTTGACTACCTGCAGAAGAAGGCGTTCCGCGTGAGCATCCTGGACAAGCGCCAGCGCTGCGACGGGCGCGGCCTGCACGACATCCGCGCGCTCTCCGGCGAGGTCGGCCTCCTGCCCCGCTCGCAC
>JBGTAT010000303.1:0-3575 GCA_041749755.1 Terrimicrobiaceae bacterium
TCGCTCGCTGGATCTGACCTCGCGGCTGCGCGCGATGGTCGAGGAGGGGCTGGCCCCGGGGCGCGAGTATGGACGGGCGAAGCTGGCCGCCGTCCGCAAGCGGGAGGCGGTCGCCGAAGTTTACACCCAGCGCGTGCTCGAGTGCCTGACCGAAGCGGTGGATTACGCAGGCACCTGCGGGGTCCGGATCGGGATCGAGAACCGCGAATACTACGAGGCGGTTCCGACCGAGCGCGAGTTGGTGAGCTTTCTCCGCCGGCTGGATTCCGCCCATGCCGGGTACTGGCACGATTTCGGGCATGCCCAGATCAAGCACAACCTCGGGCTCCTCGACCACCGGCAATGGCTCGAGGTGGCCGCCCCGCTCGCGCTCGGGTGCCACGTCCACGACCTCCGGTGGCCGTTCCGGGATCATTGCGCGCCAATGACCGGCGAAATCGATTTCCCCGCCCTGCTTCCGCTCTTTCCAAAATCCTGCGCCATGGTATTTGAGGTCTCCCCGCGCACGCCGGCCGAGGAGCTCCGGACTGCGGCCGAACGCTGGCAGCAGCTGGTTATTCCATGAAAAAATTCTTACTTCCCTTTATCCAGCTGGCGATCACGGTCGGCCTTCTTTGGTGGATTTTCCGCGATCCCGAGCAGAACCAGAAGATGCTGGGGGCGATCCAAAAGGCGGCTTCCGATGGCGGGGTCTGGTGGTTTCTTCCCGGCGTGCTGGCGCTTGGGCTGGCGATAATGCTCCAGACCCAGCGCTGGATCATCCTCCTCCGTGTCCAGGACATCACGATCACCTACATGCGGGCGTTCCGGATCATGCTCTGCGGCATGTTTTTTAACCTGTTTCTTCTCGGGTCGACCGGCGGGGATGTCATCAAGATCTTCTTTATCATGCGCGAGACGCCCGACCGGAAGGCGGGAGCTTTCCTGAGCGTGTTCATCGACCGGGTGGTCGGGGTCCTGGCGCTGGCTGCCGTTTCGACGGTCGTCATCCTGCTTCGGTGGAAGGAGCTCATGGCCTCCGCCCCGATGGGGGTCCTGACGGTCGCGGTCATCCTCGGCGGATCGATCGGGTTTATTGCGACCGCCTGGCTGGTGGACCGCCTCAACCTCACCTCGAAGCTCCCGGCCTGGCTTCCGATGCACGCAAAGATCGCCGAGGCCGCAGCCGCATTCTCCGAATATGCCCGCGCGCGCGGATCGGTCGGGGCCGCATTTTTGATCTCGCTCCCCGCCCACCTCCTGATTTTTTCGACGTTCTACTTTGCGGCCCAGGCGTTCGACAGCGGCCTGAGCCTGCTGGCCATCTTCAGCGTCATGCCGGTCGTATCCGCCGTAACTGCGCTTCCCATCAGCCTCGGCGGGGCGGGCGTGCGCGAGGGGCTCTTCATCACCCTGCTCGGTGCCCTCTACCTCACGCCCAAGGAAATTGCGATGTCGATCTCGATCGCCGGATTCCTCATGGCCGTTCTTTGGAGCTTGGTCGGCGGCCTCGTTTACCTCTTCTACCGATCCTCTTCTTCCTCCGGGCACCCTGGCCTGGCGGAGATGGAAACGGCTGTCGAGTCGCTCGAGCATCAGATCGAAGAACAGGCGGAAGAAGGCAGACTGTCATAGGCCAGACCGACCAATCGGGAGGGTTGGCGGCCTGTGACCGTCGCTGGCATCCCCGGAACTAGCATATTGCAGAATTGCTCGCGGGCATGATTCTCGAAAAATAATGAGATTTCCTCTCAACATCCGCGCGGTTTGATGTATGGTTTTTCTTCATGAAGCCGCCCTCTGAGGAAAGTTTGTCATCTGCGCGCTGCGGTGAGCGGCTGCGGATCACGGCTGTTGGGCGGGAGTCGGCGGCGGTTAACCGCCTCCGGGAGATCGGGTTTTGCGAGTCGGCGGAGATTTGTAAGGTGGCGGATAGCGGGACCTGCCTTTGCCTGCTGATGGGGATGCGGGTGGCGATCGGCCGGGACCTCGCCCGGAGCGTTCGCGTCGAGCGGGTCTCTGAGGCCGCTTAACTACTCGTACCGCAGGGCGGCGATCGGGTTCAGGCGCGAGGCCCGCAGGGCCGGGTAAATTCCGGAAACAAATCCGGCAAAGACAGCAAAGGCGACGCTAAAAACGATGCCGCCGAGCGTCATCACGGGCACGTTTTCGCCCGGGGCGATTGCCTTGAGGATTTCTATCAGCCCGAATGCCGCCAGCACCCCGAGCAGGCCGCCGATGAGGGCGATGCTGATGCTCTCGACAATGATTTGGACGAAGATGTCCCTGCCCCGGGCGCCCACGGCAAGGCGGATGCCGATCTCGCGCACCCGTTCGGAGATGCTGGCGAGCATGATGTTCATGATCCCGATGCCGCCGACGACCAGGCTGATCGTTGCGATCAGGCCGCCGCTGAGCCGGGTGGCCCGGATGCTCGACTCCATCCGGTCGAACCATTCTTCGCGGGTCTCCAAATCAAAGTCATCCACCCCGCGGTGCGTCAGTTCAAGGGCACTCCTGACTTGGTCGAGGGCGGCCCGGAAGTTATCGAGGTTGGCGATCCGGAGCGTGAGCGTGTCGAGGCGCGCGGATTCCATCGAATCCAGCGGGAACGCGCCGGCCCGGAAATCATAAAACATCGTCGAGTAGGGGATGAGGATGGATTCATTTTTTGAGCGGAACGGGTCCCAGCGGCGTCCCATGCGCGAAACCGGTTTGCCGCCGCCCTGGCGCCGCTTATCCTCCTCGCGCTGGTATTTCGGGAAGACCCCGACCACCTCAAACGGTCTGTTGTTCAGCTGGAGGATCTTTCCGGGAATGTCCTCCGCGGGAACTTCCGGCCAGAGCAGGGAGGCGATATCGCTGCCGATCACGGCCGAACGAAGTCCGCGCTCGACATCGATGTCTGTCAAAAACCTCCCGGCAGCGAGCTCGTGGCGCGAGACCACAAAATGATCCGGAGTGACCCCTCGCACACTCCCGCGGTCCGACTGCGTTCCTGAGGAGATGCCCACGCCCAAGCTCAGCTCCGGAGAGATGTGGGAGACGAGCGGCGCGGATTCTCTGATCACCTGGGCATCGCGTAGCGTCCGGCCGGGGGAGAGGTTCCAGAATTCGAACTTCGCATTCGAGATCTCCTTGTTGACCACGCTCACGTACTCGAGCCCGCCCATCTGCTGCATGAACTCGCGGGTGCCGCGCTCGATGCCGGTCGTCAGCGCTAGCGTCGAGATCAGGCTGCTGACGCCGAGAACGATCCCCAGCATCGAAAGAAAGCTCCGGAACTTATGGGAGGAGATCTCGCGCAGGCCGATCTGGAGCGGGACCAGGATATTCATGGCGCGTACTCCCGGGTGATTTTTCCGTCGCGAATTTCGATGACCCGGCGCGAGATGGCGGCGATATCCGGATCGTGGGTGACGAGCACGATCGTCTTACCGGCGGCATTGAGGTCCCTGAACATCTTCAAAATGTGCTCGCCGGTCGTGGAGTCGAGGTTGCCGGTCGGCTCATCGCCAAAAAGGATCCTTGGGTTGTTGACGAGCGCGCGGCCGATCGCGACGCGCTGGCACTGGCCGCCGCTGAGCTGGACCGGC
>JBGTAT010000304.1:0-1502 GCA_041749755.1 Terrimicrobiaceae bacterium
GGCGATCATGCTCGCCGGCGAGAACACCCGGCTTGTGGCGCAGGCCGTGCGCCAGCGCCTGGCAGAGATCCAGACGAAGCTGCCCGCCGGGATCGAGATCCGCGACGGGTACGACCGGGCGGACCTCGTCAACCGGACGATCCACACCGTCGAGGACAACCTTTTCCATGGCGCGATCCTGGTTGCCGTTGTCCTGTTTGCGATGCTCGGCAGCTGGCGGGCCGCCGCGATCGTCTCGCTCGCGATCCCGCTGTCCTTCCTTTTTGCCATGACCGGGATGGCGGCCACCCGGATGTCTGGAAACCTGATGAGCCTCGGGGCGATCGACTTCGGGCTGATCATCGACGGGGCGGTGGTGATGGTAGAAAATATCGTGCGGCATCTGGGCGAGCGGCAGCGCGCTCTCGGCCGCCGCCTCGACGCCCGCGAGCGCGCGGTCGAGGTGCTCAAATCCGCCAAGGAAGTCTGCCACCCGATGTTTTTCGGGGTCCTGATCATAACGGTTGTTTACGTGCCGATTCTCACCCTGAGCGGGGTCGAGGGGAAGATGTTCCAGCCGATGGCGCTGGCGGTCATCTTCTGCTTGGTCGGGGCGCTCGTGCTCTCGCTCACCCTGATGCCCGTGCTCTGCTCGTTTTTTTTGAGCGGGACGATGGCCGAGGCCGACAACTTGGTGGTCCGCTTTTTCAAGGCGCTCTACACGCCGCTGCTGGATTTTGCGCTGCGTCACCGCGCGGCGGTCGTCGCCGGATCGGCCGCGATCTTTGCGCTCTCGCTCGTGGTGTTTTCCCGCTTAGGGGCTGAGTTCCTTCCGCAGCTCGATGAGGGCACGATCTCGCTCCAGATGGTCCGGAGCACCAGCGTCGGCCTGGAGGCGTCGCTCGAGCTCCAAAAGAAGTCCGAGCGACTGCTGCGTGCAAATTTTCCCGAAATCTCGCACATGTTCTCGCGGATCGGCACGGCCGAGATCGCGATGGACCCGATGGGCCCGAACGTCGCTGATACGTATGTGCAGCTCAGACCCCAGCGGGAGTGGCGGAAGGTGAACGGGCGGACCGTGAGCAAGCCCGAACTCATCGAGCTGATGCGCGACATGCTGAGCGAGCAGGCTCCCGGGCAGTCGCTGCTCTTCACCCAGCCGATCCAGCTTCGGTTCAACGAGATCATGGCCGGTGCCCGGGCCGACCTCGCGCTGAAGATTTTTGGCGATGACTTTGTGACGCTCGAGGATTTGGCCCGGCAGGCGCGCGACATCCTGAACCGGGTTCCCGGGGGAGGGGATGTCGAGTTTGAGGCGATGGGCCGGCAGCCGATGATCGAGATCGTGCCGAAGCGCGATGCGCTCGAGCGGTTCGGCGTGCACGGGGACGAAATCAACCGGGTCGTCTCGCACGCGCTTGGCGGCCAGCCGGCCGGTCAGCTCCTCGCCGGGAACCGCCGCACCGAAATCGTCGTCCGCCTGGGCGAGGACCAGCGGAAAAAATCTGCGGAGTTTTCGCGGC
>JBGTAT010000305.1:0-6054 GCA_041749755.1 Terrimicrobiaceae bacterium
CTGGAGGGGAAGTACACGGAGGACACGGTTTTTCCTCCGAGCGACCACCGGAACCACCGTCCCCGCAGCTGGCTCGTCAACGGCGTGAAAAAAATCGAGCAGCTCCGGTTTCTGGAGCGGGGCGACCGCACGCTCGGCCAGGCCGCCCTGCAGTGGCTGCTGGCGGACGACCGCACCGCCTCGACCCTGCCGAACATCTACAACGAGGAGCAGCTTCGCGAGTTTGCCGCCGCTCCCGACACCCCGGCGCTCACGCCCGCCGAGCTCGACCGCATCCAGGGGCTCGTCGCCAGCCATTTCGGACTTGAACCAGAGGAGGGAAAATTCAAAGGGACCATGGTGCTGGACGAAGTTCCCGCGTGAAGCGATTTGCGCGGTTTGTGATGCGCGGCGGACGCCGGCGCGCCGGTGCGGCCGGATGCCTTTCGGCGCGGCCCAAGCTTCTCCTTTTCGATTTTGACGGGACGATCGCGGACACGTTCCAAAGCGGCGTGGAGATCCTGAACCTGATGGCTCCGGAGTTCGGCTACCGCCCGCTCCGCGACGAGGATGTGGCGGGCGCCCGCGACATGCGCACCGGCGAGCTCATGAAGTTCCTCGGCATCCCGGCCACCCGGATGTCGCGGATCTCCCGCCGGGGGAAGGAGGAGCTCAGCAAGCGGATGGATGAGATCGCGCCGCTGCCGGGGATGATCGACCTGCTTCGGCGCCTGAGCGCGGAGGGGTTCCGCCTCGCGATCCTCACCTCAAACTCCGAAAAAAACGTCGCCGCCTTTCTGAAGCGGTTCGACGTCGAGGTTTTTGAGTTTGTGCAGACCGCGTCGAAGCTCGCCGGCAAGGGCCGCGTGATCCGGCGGATCTTAAAATCCCTGCACCTTGATCCGAAGGACATCCTTCTTATCGGCGATGAGGTGCGGGATGTCGAGGCGGCCCAGGAAACCGGGGTCCACATGGTCGCCGTCGCCTGGGGCTACAACAGCCGGCGGGCGTTGGTCAGCTGCGCGCCCGACTACTTGGTCGAGGATCCTGAGGCGCTCCTGGCTCTTGCCTGCGCGGCAGGAGATGGCGGCCCGCCCGCGGCATGAATGCGCCGGGAGAAGCCCGGGCAAATCCATGCGACCATCAACCGTGCGATGCCGAAAGAACCGCCCGAACTGAAAAATCATTTTACTTTGGGATTGATCCTGCGAACTTGACGGTTTAACGAAACCCGTCTGCCGTGGCACGAGACTTATACCAAAAATGCCGGGAATACCGGGACAGCGCCGATGCGCGCGCACAAGGGTTTTACCCTTACTTCCGCTGCATTGAAGAACCGCATGGCAACTACGTTGTCTGCGAGGGCGAGCGGAAGGTGATGATCGGCTCCAACAACTACCTCGGCCTCGCCCAGGACCCCCGGGTCGTCGAGGCTGCCTGCGAGGCGACGCGGCGTTACGGGGCAGGCTGCACCGGCTCCCGGCTTCTCAACGGAACAATCAAGCTCCACGTGGAGCTCGAGGAGGCGCTCGCCACCTTCCTGCAGCGCGACTCGGTCGTCCTGTTCTCGACCGGATTCTTCGCCAACCAGGGCGCGCTCGCCTCGCTCACCGAGGAGGGAGACGCGATCCTCTGCGACCGCGAAAACCACGCGAGCATCATCGACGGCTGCCAGTTTGCCCCGGCCAAGCTGGTCCCCTACCGCCACAACTCGCCGTCTTCCCTGCGCAACCGCCTCAAGCGCCTGCCGGAGGACGCCGGCCGCCTCGTCGTGATGGACGGGGTGTTCAGCATGTCCGGAGACATCGCCGACCTGCCTCCGCTTATCGAGGCCGCCAAAGAACACGATGCATTTGTCTATGTGGACGAGGCCCACTCGCTCGGCGTGCTCGGGCCTCAAGGGCGGGGCACGGTCCACCACTTTGGCATGAACGACCAGGTGGATGTCGTGATGGGCACTTTCTCCAAATCCCTCGGGTCGATGGGCGGATTCATCGCCGGGGATGCGCAGATGATCGAGTACCTTAAACACCGCGCGCGCTGCCTGATCTTCACCGCCGCCCTCGCGCCGGCCGTTGCCGGGGCGGTCCTCAAAGCCCTCGAGCTCATGCAGCAGGAGCCGGAGCGGATCGCACAGCTCTGGAAAAATACCCGGAAGATGCACGAGGGGTTCAAGCGGATCGGGTTCAAAATTGGCGCGACCCAGACCCCGATCGTCCCGATCCTGATCGGCAGCGAGGCGAAGGCCTTCATCTTCACGCAGCGGCTCTTCGAGGAGGGGATCTTTGCCACTCCCGCGATCTATCCGGCGGTCCGGTACGGCGAGGCCATCGTCCGCACCAGCTTCATGGCCACGCACACCGACTCCGACCTCGACCGCGTGCTCGAAATTTTTGAAAAGCTTGCCCGCGAGCTAGGAACATTCGATGACCCCGCCTACGCCAATCCCACCCGAAGAAAAAACGTGTTCGATTTCCGCCTGCCTGTCACCGCGGCAGTGGAAGAGGTTCGAGAGGACAGCGGAAGTTCTTCACGGAACGGATCCGGCCTTCATTCCGCCGTTTCCCGGTAGCGTCGCAAAATTCCTCGCACCGGGATCCCCGTTCCTTGTCCGGCAGGGGACGATCACCGCATTTCTGGCCGAGCGCGAGGGACGCCCGGTCGGCCGGATCGCAGCGATCGTCAACCGCTCGCACAACGCCCTCTACGAAGATAAGACCGGGTTTTTCGGGTTTTTTGAGTGCGAGGATGATCCGCGCACGGCCAAGGCCCTCTTCGACCGGGCCAGCGAGTTTTTGAGGGAGGCCGGGATGGACCGCGTGCGCGGCCCGTACAACCCGAGCATCAACGATGAGTGCGGGCTTCGCATCGACAATTTTCACACCCCCTCCTCCATCGGGCTGACCTGGAACCCGGAGTATTACGTCCGGCTTGTGGAGGGCGAGGGGTTTGTGAGCCAGCGGGTGCTTCACGTTCTCAACCTGCCCATGCACCGGCTCCCGAAGCCCGAGCGGCTCGGGCGGATCGTCGAGCGGCTCACCTCGCGGAGCAAGCTCACCATGCGGACCTTCGAAATGTCCCGGCTGGAGGACGAGCTGGAGATCGTGCGCCGGGTTTACAATGCGACCCTCGAGCGCAACTGGGGGTCTGTCCCGATCACCATGGAAGATCTCATGGCGGCGGCCGACGACCTCCGCGCGATCGCCGATCCGGCCCTCCTCCTCATCGCCCAGATGGACGGGGAGGATGCCGGGGTCGCCCTCACCCTGCCGAATTTTAACGAGATCCTGGCGCGTGTGAAGCGGACCCCTCATTGGCTCCGGCTGCCCCACATCTTTTTCCTGATGAAGACGCACAGGATCCGCTCGGGCCGGCAGACCGTCCTCGGGGTGGTTCCGAAATACCGCGACCGCGGGCTGCATGCCTGGCTGATTTATGAGCAGTTCGTGCGGGCCCAGGAACGGTTCGATGATGTCGCCCTCGGGTGGATGGAGGATACCAATACCGAGATCATAAAAAATTGCCAGATCGTCGGCGGCGAGCCGGAGGCCAGGTGGGCGATCTATGAGAAGCCGCTCGCCCAGAAGACTGCGGCCTGAATTTCCTCCGGGCGTTGGGCTTGTCGCGGAGGAAATTCTTACTACTGTGTGCGGATGAGTTCCGCTGAAGCCGCGCTTGTGCCCGACGCCTCGGGGCATTTTGGACCCTACGGGGGGATGTTTGTGCCTGAGACCCTGATGACGGCGCTCCAGGATTTGGAGCGCGAGTACCGCCTGGCCGTGGCGGACCCGGCATTCCAGGCGGAGCTCGACGGCTTGCTCAGAGATTTTTGCGGACGTCCGACCCCGCTCTATTTTGCGGAGCGCATGACCGGGAAGCTCGGGGGGGCGAAGATTTATTTGAAGCGGGAGGACCTGCTGCACACGGGCGCGCACAAGATCAACAATGCGATCGGGCAGATCCTTCTGGCGCGGCGGATGGGGAAGACGCGGATCATCGCCGAGACCGGGGCCGGGCAGCACGGGGTCGCTACGGCGACTGCGGCGGCACGGTTCGGGTTCGAGTGCGTGATCTACATGGGTGCTGTCGACATGGAGCGCCAGGCGCTCAACGTCGCCCGGATGCGGTTCCTTGGTGCCAAGGTGGTTGCCGTCACGGCCGGTCAGGCGACGCTCAAGGAGGCGATCAATGAGGCGATGCGCGATTGGGTGACAAACGTGCGCACAACCCACTACATCCTCGGCAGCGCGCTCGGCTCCCACCCGTACCCGATGATCGTCCGGGATTTCCACCGGATCATCGGCGAGGAAACCAGGCGCCAGATCCTGGAAAAGGAAAGCCGCCTTCCCGACGAGCTGATCGCCTGCGTCGGCGGCGGAAGCAATGCGATCGGGTTTTTCCACGCCTTCCTCGGGGACAAGGAGGTCCGGATGACCGGGGTCGAGGCCGGCGGGGACGGGATCACCCGCGGCCGGCATGCCGCCCGGTTTCAAGGCGGTAAGCTGGGCGTCCTCCAAGGGACCAAGACCTGGCTGCTGGCCGACGACGATGGCCAGATCGAGCTCACGCACTCGGTTTCCGCCGGCCTCGACTACGCCGCGATCGGGCCGGAGCATAGCTACTACCGGGACCAGGGCCGGATCGTTTATGATTTTGCGACCGACAGCGAGGCGCTGGCCGCCTTCCGCATGCTGGCGGAGGTGGAGGGGATCATTCCGGCGCTCGAGTCGGCCCACGCGATCGCGCATGTCATCAAGCTCGCCCCGACTTTGCCGGCAAGCCAGATCCTCATCGCCAACCTTTCCGGCCGCGGCGACAAGGACGTGCAGCAGGCTGCCGACATCCTGCTCTGACCCATGCCCGGGGCCGCCAAACTCGTGATCCCGTTTTCGGAGGCGAAAATTCCCTCCGACGGGCTCGCCGGCGCGATCCGGGCCTCGCAGGAATTCCTGCTTTCGCTCCAGCGCCCGGACGGACACTGGGAGGGCGAGCTCACGGTTGACGCGACGCTTTGCTGCGACACGATCCTTTACCTGCACTGGAGCGGGCGCGAGGAGCCGGCCCTCGAGGCGAAGTGCGCCGGGCACATCCGCCGCCGCCAGATGGAGGACGGCGGCTGGAATATTTTTATCGGAGGACCCTCCGAGATCAACGCGTCGGTGAAGGCATATTTTGCGCTCAAGCTTGCCGGCGACCCGCCGACCTCGCCGTGGATGCGCGAGGCCCGCGCGAACATCCTCCGGCTCGGCGGGATCCCCCAGATGAACACTTACGGGCGCCTCTACCTGGCGCTCCTCGGCCAGTTCCCGTGGGAATACGTTCCGACCATCCCGCCTGAGATTTTCCTGCTTCCGAGCTGGTTCTTTTTTAACGTCTACGAGATGTCCTCGTGGAGCCGGACGATCATAGCCCCGCTCGCAATCCTGAACCACTCGAAGCCGACCCGCACGCTCCCCGCACACCTTCACCTCCACGAACTCTACCCGGCCGGGATGGAAAACACCGACCTCTCGCTCAAAAAGGACCCCCGGTTCTGGGCGTGGCGGAATTTTTTCCTGCGCTGCGATGCGGTGCTGAAGCTCTACAACCGCTTCCCGTTTCATCCGCTCCGCCAGCGGGCGCTGAAGGTCGCCGAGCGCTGGATGACCGGTCGCATGGGCGATGGCAGCGAGGGCCTCTCTGCCATTTTCCCGGCGATGCTCAACGCGATGATGGCCCTGCGGGTGCAGGGGTATGCGGAGGACCACCCGCTGATGCAAAAGGCATGGAGCGACTTCAGCGGGCTGTTTGTTGACGACGGCGACGACTTCCGCATCCAGCCATGCCTCTCGCCGGTCTGGGACACAGCGATCACGACGATCGCACTCGGCGAGTCCGGCGTCGGGGCCGGCCATCCGGCTCTTCGGCGCGCGGCGTCCTGGCTCGAGGCGAGGGAGGTGCGGTTTCGCGGCGACTGGTCGCTGCGGATGCCTTGGCTCGAGCCGAGCGGATGGGCCTTCGAGCATGCCAACAAGTATTATCCGGATACCGACGACACGATGATGGTTCTCATGGCGCTGAACCAGGTCGAGCCGG
>JBGTAT010000306.1:0-5395 GCA_041749755.1 Terrimicrobiaceae bacterium
GCCAGCTCGCTCGTGGACCACGTCCATGACCTCATGACCCCCGGCGCGATCCACTCGATCGCCGTGAAGTCCCAGGGGCTCTACGGATTCGACCCCGAAGTCTGGGCAGGCCTGCCAGTCAAAACCACGACCCCGGGTGCCTACGAGGTCATCACCGGATTCGAGATGGACGACTTCGCGAAATCGAAAATCGCCGCCACGAACAAGGAGCTCACCGACGAGCGCACGATGGTCGCCGACATGCTCGGCTAGGCCGCGCAAGACGTTTCAGCGGCCGTCCGGGCAAACGCCCGGACGGCCGTTTTCGTTAATGAGCCGGCGCGTTCGGCCGCTGGGATGGGGGATCTGCGGCGGGAGGCCTCTGCGACTTTCATTTTAATTCGCGGGGCCGAGTCGGGCGTTGACAGGGGGTGGGGAGGTTGGTAGGTTCCGCGTGTTCGCGGGGCCTGCCCCCAGATGTTGTGGGGGCTTCAGCCACGGGGCACAAGATCTATGCAATCGGTCCTAGACACTCCGGTTTTGGTCCTCAACCGCCTCTGGCAGGCTGTGAACACCTGCAGCGCGAGGCGGGCGTTTACGCTTCTTTATCAGGGCCACGCGCAGGCGGTCTCGGCGGAGGGCGGGCAAGGGTTTTTGACGCACGATTTTGAGAGCTGGGCGGACTTTTCGCAGCAGGATCCGCGGCATCCCGAGATGGTGAAGACAATCTCGATGCACGTGCGAATCCCACGGATTATTGTTTTGATGCTGTTCGAGCGGCTTCCAAAAAAAGAGGTCAAATTCACGCGCAACAACGTCTTCGAGCGGGACGGCAACACGTGCCAGTACTGCGGGGTCCTCTTCGAGCGCGAGAACCTGAACCTTGACCATGTGATGCCGAGGGACCGCGGCGGCCAGACGACGTGGGAAAACATCGTCTGCTCGTGCATCCCCTGCAATACGCGGAAGGGAAACCGCCTGCCGCACGAGGCGAAGATGCAACTGGTGCGGAAGCCGAAGCGCCCGCGATGGCGGCCGTTTGTGAACATCTCGGTCTCGAACACCCCGCACGAAAGCTGGAAGCACTTTTTGGATATCGCGTATTGGAACGTCGAGCTCGGAGATTGACGATTCGGAGTGCTGGCAATTCTCCGGCCGAGGGGTTAGTGATTTTTCCGTGGAGCTTTTTAAAATCCGCCGCAACCCGGCCCTCTGGCACCAGGTCAACCGCTTTCTGACGGGGCTGATCGTTCTGGCGTTGCTGGTTTTTGCGGGCCTCACATTTTACCCCGAATGGGTGAAAAAGAACACGCTGGCGCAGCAGCTCCAGGAGGAGCAGGCGAAGCTGCAGGCCGAGCTGCTTCTGCAAAAAAAGCGCGAGCGCGAAGTGACGCTTCTGCAGACGGATCCGAGCTATGTCGAGGTGATCGCCCGCGACAAGCTCGGGGTGATGAAGGAGGGCGAGACGATCATCCGCCTCGACGGGACCCGCCAGCAGGCGGTCGAGGCCGAGGGGAAAAAGGGCGCGCGCTAACCAGCGATGAGCACCCAGCCGAGCATGTCATCCCGAGCCTCCGCGTGGCTCGAGCACGGTGGAAAATTTTGGGATCGGGCGGCGGTCGCGCCCGGGATACCGTGGTTTCTTCTGCTCTTTGCCATCGGCTACTACGCGCTCTATGTGAATGCCGGGTTGAACCTGGGCGGGGAGGGCGGGACCGCCGGCGTCGTCGCCCAGCGCCTGATGGCCGGCCAGCGGCCGATTGTGGATACGTTCCTCGGGTATAACGTGCTCTGGTTCTCGCCGGTAGCCTCAGTCTTCGAGCTCACCGGGCCAAACTACCTCGTCCTTCGCTGGTACTTTTTTGCGTTCTGCACAGCCTCCGGGCTGCTCACGTATTTTGTGGTGCTGCGGTTCACCCGGCATGCCGGGTATTCGGCGATTCCGGCGATCCTGGTGATCCTGGTCCCGGGCATGATCTTCCGCAACTACATGCCGTTTCTGGGAATTCTCAACGCGCTTCTCCTGACCCGCGCGTGGGTCGTAAGGCGACGTTCCTGGCCTGCGACGGCGGCCTGGATGCTTGCCGCCGGGGCCGGGCTGGGCGTGACATTTTTATTTCGGATCGACCTCGGGATCTTTAGCGCGGTGATCTTTCTCGGGCTGGCAGCGCTGTATCCGTTTGGCGAGAAAGGGGAGTTTTTTTCGCGGGCCGGGCTGGCGGGGGCTGGGGCTCTTGCCGGGCTGGCCCTGGCGTGGGCGATCCACCTTCCGGTCTGGAACGATGCGCGGGCGCGCGGATACGACCACGCATTCTTGGAGCAGTACACCGGCTGGCTGGCCATGATCCGGACCGAGCTGAAGCAGCACGTGGCGGACTTGGCAGAGGGAGACAGGCCGGCCGATGCGGTTCCCTCCATCCCACAGCCTGCCGCTACGCCCGCGCCGACGATCACCCCAGCGGCAGGCGAGGCTCCGCAGCCGGCGAAAGCGAGCAAGCCGAACGCCGACTCGTGGGAGGACCGGGGCGCCCTGGTGCGCGCGCCGCTATCCGATGTGGTGCACGGAAGGAAATGGATCCACAAGGCCTTTGCGATCAGCACGTATCTTCCGCTTGTCGTATCGGCGATCGCGATCCTTGTTGCCGGCCTCGCCCTGCTCGCCAGCCTGATCCGGCGGGATCCAGACGCCAAGGAACGCACGCTCTATCCGCTCACGGTCCTAGGCTGCGCGCTCATGTTGCTCCCGCAATTTTTCTTCTTCCGTCCCGACACCCCGCACCTTTCCGAGATGATGGTGCCGTTTGTGGCGGCGCTGGCGCTGCTCGTCTGGTCGAGCGCGCGGATCGCCCGGAGTTCCACCAGGCGGGCCATCCGGGTCGCGGCGGCCGGGTTTGCGATCCTCTGCGCTGCCACCGCGCTGATCTACTTTTCCCATGGAATCCAAAAAGAATCCGCCGGGTCGATCGCCGCGCTTCAGGGGGTCACGCAGAATTTCCGGGGCCTGAACGGGGTGAATGTGCGAGTCAGGCCGCGCGAGGCGATCTGGCTTCCGAAGCTGCAGGCAGCGGTCGTCGGGCATTCGTCTGCGGGCGAAGACGTCCTCTGCCTGCCGTACTCGCCAACGATCAATTTCATGACTGACCGGCCGTCCCCGCTTTACAACCTGTATGTCGATAATACGACGGCCGGAGGTTGGTTTGAGCAGGACTTCCTCGCGATCATGGCACAAAAAAAGCCGCCGGTCGTCATCGTCGACCAGCGGCGGATCAACCGGAACGAAATCTCCCGGTTTTCCAATTGGGCAGCCGGACCCTACGAATGGCTGCACAAAAATTATGTCTATGTGGGGCGTTACTCTCGCAACGAAGTCTTTGTGCGGCCGGACCGGGTAAGCGGACCGGTCACGCCCGAAGCGGTCGAGGTGGCCGACTAGAGCAGGCCCCCAGTGGCGGCTTCGCCGCGAGCGGTTGGGCAGGGCCAGGAATGACCCTGCTCCTTATGGCGCCGTTTGAGGGAATCTCATTTAGGGGGCAAGGGCATTCCTGCCCTTGTTCGAACTGCTCTGCCCGCTTGCGGGCTTTATTTGGCGGCTTCGCCGCGAGCACTCGGCCAGGGCCAGGAATGGCCCTGCTCCTTATGCGCACAGCTCGAGGAAGGCATCTGTTTCACGGGCGTTGTCGTGCAGTTCGGTGACAAAGCGGGCGGATTCCGACTGCATGGCGGCGAGGGCGGCCGGGTCGGCGAGCATTGTGCGGGCCGCCTCGACGAGGCGGTCGAAGCTCCCGTCCACAAACCGTCCCAGGGCGAACGTCTGGAAGAGGTGGTCCGGGTTCACGTCGAGCGAGAGGAGCGCTGTCGAGGCGAGGCCGGATTGGATAAAGCTGTTCGGCCAGCCCTCCCACTCGGACGTGTTCACAAAGATTTTCGCCTGGTCGTAGGTATCCTGGATTTGATGGTACGGGACGCGTTCGATAAACGTGACGTTCGGGATCCGGGCGGCGCGGGAGGAGACGGATTCGTAGAGCGCGGCATCCTCGCGCGGACAGACCATCTGGCAGGCGGCGCGCGGAAGTTTTTCCGCGAGGTCGAGAAAAAGGTGCGGGCGCTTGATCGGCTGGCAGCGGGACACCCAGAGGAGGTCGATGGGTTTTTCGGGGCGGCGCGAGCGGGCTCGGGGGAGGATGAGGTTGCGATAGAATCCGCAGCCCATCCCGCCTTTCTGGAAGAGGTCGCGCTGGTCGCCGGTCATCGCAAACCGGACGTCGCACCTCCGCATCGCGTATTCGAAAAGGGCTCCCCGGACCGGGTTCTCGCGGCGGAACCCGCCATTCACTTCGGTGTCGAGTCCGCAGATAAAGCCGAGCCGGTAGCCGGCCAGCGGCTTCATGGCATGCAGAAAAAACAGCCACGTCGTCCAGCCCAGGAGGAAGACCCAATCCGGGCGCTCCTCGCGCAGGATCGCCGCCACCCGGGGGACGGCACGGACGGTATCCGCCAAGCCCCCGGTCTGAAATTTTCCGGCATTCCGGATCCGAACTCCCTCATGGATTTCGCCATCCTTCTGGCCGGTGTCGCCAGCGGCAATGACAACCTCGATCCCTCGGCTGGCGAGCTCGCGCGCGAGCAGGGCCACCTGCAGCTCCGCCCCGCCCGAGACGCGGGTTGTGCTTTTTTCCAGCACGAGGTGGGCATGGCTGGAGTGGAAAAGGATTTTCATCAAAAGCCTTTCAGGATGCGGGTCAGGAGCGTGCGCGGCTGGGGGAGCGCGGAGGCGCGGCCGGGGCACACGGCCCTCATCGCCGCAAGCATCTCCGCCGCACATTTTGGAGAGGCGGACAGCGCGCGGTGCATCAGGGTGTAATCTTCCTCAGCCACAACGCCGGGATCGGGGAGCAGTCGCACGGCGAGCCGCTCGCGCGTCGCAAAATAGGCCGGCCACACCGCCGCAGCGGGGTCGAGCCAGGCGTCCGACAAAATCCCGGCATCCGCCGCCGACGCCTCCGCCCATTCGCTCAGGTTGCCGCACAGGATTTCCCGCAGCCCGTCGTTACTCGCCTTCTTCGCGGCGGCATTTTCTTTTCCCATGATCGATCCGCGGTGGTTTCGATACGAGACGAGCGGTTCGGCATCCCCGCAGGCGCCACCGAGCCGGAGCAGCCGGGACCAGAGGTCGAAGTCGGCGGTCACATTATCCCCCCGGTAGCCGCCGAGGGCGTCCCGCACGCGGGCGGTCGGGAAGACGGTGGACGTGTGGGGAACCGGGTTCCGAAAGCAGAGGTCCCAGCGGAGTCCTGCGGTATCAAGCGGAGGCCGGAGCGTCCCCCGCCACAGGCCATGCCCATCGATCAGCGTCGCTCTCGAAAAAAACAGGACGGCCTCGGGACGGCGTCCGACGAGCGCATGCTGCCTGGCGAGC
>JBGTAT010000307.1:0-8131 GCA_041749755.1 Terrimicrobiaceae bacterium
CGGCGGCGGAGGACGCGCGCCCGCGCAGTGCGGGCGATCCGGCCGTCGGTGACCATGCAGCCGGCCACCTTCCCCTTGGTGAGGTCGAACACCTGCTTGACTTCCGCGTGGCCGATGACGGCCTCGCGCAGCTCGGGCGCAAGCATCCCGCTCATCGCCTCGCGGACCTGGTCGAGCAGCTCGTAGATGATGCTGTAAAGCTTGATCTGCACGCCCTCTCGCTTCGCGGCCTGCGCCGCGCTGTTCTCGGTTTTCGTGCTGAACCCGATGATGATCGCGTTCGAAGCGCTAGAAAGCAGGACGTCGGAGTCGGTGATCGGGCCGACCGCGGCATGGATGATCTCGAGGGAGATCTTCTTTTGCGGGATGTCCTTAAGCGAGGAGACGATCGCCTCGAGCGAGCCCTGCACGTCGCTTTTGACCACGATCTGGAGCGTCGGCTTCTGGTCGGCGGCCAGGTTGGCAAAAAGGTTTTCGAGCGTCGCGCGCTTCGGGGCCGCGAGCTTGTCGCTCCGGATTGATTCCAAGCGCTCCTCGCCGAGGAGGCGCGCGGATTTTTCCGAATCCATGACCATGAGCTCATCGCCGGCGTTCGGGAGGCCGCTGAAGCCGAGGACTTTCACCGGCATGGCGGGGCCCGCCTCCTTCACCGGCTTGCCCAGGTCGTTGATGAGCTGCTTCACCTTGCCCCAATAGTTTCCGCAGATGAACGGGTCGCCCACCTTGAGCGTGCCCATGCGAACGATGACGGTGGCCGTGGGGCCGCGCCCCTGCTCGACCTGCGCCTCGATGACCGTGCAGCGGGCGTCGACGGTCGAGCTGGCTTTGAGCTCCAGGATTTCCGCCTGGAGCGTCATCATGTCGAGAAGCTCGGCGACGCCGGTTCCCTTGGTTGCGCTGACCGGCAGGCAGATGATGTCTCCGCCCCAATCCTCGGGGACGAGCCCGTGCTCCTGGAGCTGGGTCTTCACCCGGTCGGCATTTGCCGACGGAAGATCGATCTTATTGATCGCGACCATGATCTGGACCTTCGCCGCCTTCGCGTGCGAGATCGCTTCCAGCGTCTGCGGCATCAGGCCGTCATCCGCAGCGACAACCAGGACGACGATGTCGGTGACTGTTGCTCCGCGCGCGCGCATCGCGGTAAATGCCGCATGGCCGGGGGTGTCCAAAAACGTGATGGTCTGGCCGTTGCGCTCAACGCTGTAGGCGCCGATGTGCTGGGTGATCCCGCCCGCCTCTCCGGCCGCCACCCGCGCCTTGCGGATTGCGTCCAGCAGCGAGGTTTTGCCGTGATCGACGTGGCCCATGAACGTGATGATGGGGGCGCGGGTCGCCAGCTCGTCGGCCTTTGGCTTCTCCGGCTCCTTCGGGGCTTCCACCTTCACCTCGACCTTGTGGTGGCCTTTGGAGGTGTCCTTTTTTTCCCTCTCAAAAATAAATCCGTGGAGCTCGCAGACCTTCGCGGCGATGTCGGGCTCGACTGTCTGGTTGATGTTGGCAAAAATCTGGAGCGACATCAGATCTTTAATGATCTGGAACGGCCTGAGGCCCAGGTGCTCGGCGAGCTCTTTGACGATGATCGGCGGCTTGAGGTGCAGAACGTTCTTCCGCGGCTCCTCGGCCTCTTCTTCTGCAAGCGCCTCGTCGGCGGCAGCCACCGGCTCGGGGGCTTCGACCTCCGGCTCGACGACGGGATCCGGCTGGGGCGCCGGAGCGCCGGCCACCTGGACAAACGGCTTCAGCGGAGCCTTGCGCCCCACATCAGACTTCCTGACTTTTTTCTTTGGCTCCAGGAGGTCGACCGTGGCCATCACTGGCTTCGGCTCCACAGGAGCAGCCGGTGCCTCAGGCTCCGGGGTGGACGGAGATTTGCGCGCGACAGAGGACGTCCGCTTTGCTTTGGCGGCTTTGTCTTCGGTGGGTTTCTTGGTAACTTTCTCTGCCATAAATCAAACAGTTTCGGGGGGAGGGTTGCATGGCCGTCAAGCCGGGGTCGTCTTGTCGGCGTCGCCAGCCATCGCCGCATCCAAAATCCTTTGGCCGGCCTCCAGCTCGATCCCAAGGATCCCGGCAATATCGTCCGGGCCGGCGGTCTGGACGGCCTCGAGCGAATTCATTCCGGCCGATGCCAGCTTCTGGGCATCTTCCTCGCTGATGCCGAGAACGGCGACCAGCGAATGGGCGGCCTCGGCGGTGCGGGACTCGATGACCTGGGCGGCGGTTTTGTCCTCCTGGATGTCGATCTCCCAGCCGGTCAGCTTCGCCGTCAGGCGGGCGTTCTGGCCCCGGCGGCCAATAGCCAGCGAAAGGTCGTCCTTGTGAACGAGGACGTTGATCGTCTTCCGGGCCTCGTCGGCACTGATGCTCCGGATGTTCGCCGGCTTAAGGGCCGCGGTCGCAAACTTCACAGGGTCCGCATCCCAGCGGATGATGTCGACCTTCTCGTTGTTGAGCTCGCGGACGATATTTTTGACCCGGGCCCCGCGCATGCCGACGCAGGCGCCGACCGGGTCGACCTTGGCGTCCTCGCTGTGCACGGCGACCTTCGTTCGGTAGCCGGCTTCGCGGGCGATCACCTTCAACTCGACCGTGTGGTCGGCGATCTCGCTCACCTCGAGCTCGAACAGGCGGCGGACAAAATTCGGGTGGCTACGGGAAAGGATGATCTCCGGCCCGCGGGAGGCATGGTCGACCGCGACGACGTACGCCCGCAGGCGGTCGCCGACATTGTAGTCCTCGGTGACGACCCGCTCGCGCGACGGCATCACGCCCTCAAATTTTCCGAGGTCGATGATGACATCCGACTTCTCGAACCGCCGGACCGTGCCGTTGACGATTTCGCCGGCGCGGTCTTTGAACTCCTCGTAGATCATCTCGCGCTCGATCTGGCGGATCCGCTGGTTGATCGCCTGGCGGGCCGCCTGCGCGGCGATGCGGCCAAAATCTTTCGGGGTGACCTCCATCTCGATCTCCTCCCCGGGCTGGGCATCCGCCTTGACGGCCTTCGCCTTGCTCATGAGGACCTCGTCGTGCGGGTTGGTCACCTTTTCGACGGCGATCAGCTTGGCCAGCGCGCGGATCGATCCGCTCTGGGGATTGATCTCAATACGCAGCTCCCGGGTGCCGGACGTGAAGCTTTTCTTCGAGGCCGCGAGCAGCGCGTCGGAGATCGCCTCCACGAGGATTTCCCGCTTGATACCTTTTTCCCGCTCGAGGTAGTCGAGCATCGCAATGAGTTCGGAATTCATAAAAAATCGTTGTGCCCGCCGATGAAAAAGGCGGGAACCGGTCCCGCCATCGCATCGAATGGGAATCCTCCAATATGAGGCTCCCGGCAAGGGCGGTCAAGCCACAAGCTCAGTGAAAGTTTCTCGCGCTCTGCGGGTTGGCCTGCTAACCTCCACAGCCCATGAACGAAGTATTCCTAGGCACCGACAGCGGAGCAACCACATCGAAGACCGGCGGCGTTGATTCCGACGGCAATCCCATTTCCCTGAAGCTCGCCCAGAGCTCGACGAACGCGCAGCTCGGCACCCGGGCGGTCGTCGCCGGCTGGGTCGATGGCGCAGAGAAATTTTTAAGCGACAACCGGCTCACGTGGGACCAGGTAAAGGGGGTCGGGCTGGCGATTCCCGGGCCGTACCAGGCCTACGGGGTGCTCGATCGCACGGCGAACCTGCCGCCGTCCTTTGCCGGCTGGGAGTTTCATGCCGACTACTCGGCCGCGCTGGCCGAGCGTGCCGGGCGCCCGATCCCGCTCGTTGTGGGCAACGATGGCAACTATGGCGGGGTCGGGGAAGCCTCTCGCGTGCGGGGTGCGAAGAGGGCGTCCGTCATCATGCTGGCACCGGGCTCAGGACTGGGCGGCGCATACGTCGACCATCGCGGGCTTCCGCTCGAGGGCGATATGTTTTGCGGCATGGAGGCCGGCCACATGCCCGCCCCGCTGCACCTGCTCGGCCTGCCGGCGTTCACTTGCGGATGCGGCCGCACGTGGGGGTGCTTCGAGGCGTACACCTCGATCTCCGGGCTGCCACAGTTTCTGGATTTCCTTCTTCCCAAGTACCCCGACCACGCGCTGTCCGGGGCAGGAATGGCCCCGAAGGAAAAGGCGCTCGCCCTGCGCGGGCTGGCTCAGAAGGGCGATGCTCTCGCGCTCGAGATTTTCGATTACCAAGCGAAGGCGCTTGGCCTCCATGTCGCGAACCTTTCGATTGCCCTCGACGCGGAGTTTGTGGTCATCGGCGGCGGGCTGATCGACCCGGAATCGACCACGCCGGAATTCCGGGAACGCTACCTGACCGGGATCCGGGCGGCCGCCGAGCCCTGGCTGTTTCCGGTCCAGCGCCGCACGCTCCAGATCGTTCCGGCCACGCTCGGCGAGCTGTCCCAGGCGATCGGGGCTGCCCTCGTGGCGCTCTACACCGCCCGCTCGGCAGCCTGATAGACGGCGTCCTTGTCAAACAGCTTGCTTTCGGCAACCGGCATCGGCAGGGCCTTTTTATCCAGCTCCTGAAAAAAGCAGCTCTCGTATCCGGTGTGGCAGGCGCCCGACGTCTGTTCGACCTCGAACAGCAGGACGTCCTTGTCGCAGTCGACGAACCATCGGACGACCCGCTGGGTGTGCCCGCTGGTCTCGCCCTTGAGCCACAGCTTTTTTCTCGACCGGCTCCAGTACGTCATCAGCCCGGACTCGAGCGTGCGGGCGAGCGACTCCCGGTTCATCCACGCAAACATGAGGACGCGCCCGGTCGGGCGGGCGGTCTGGCTGGCTTCTTGCACGATGACGGGGATCAGGCCGTCCGGGGTAAATTGAAATTCGAATTCCACAGGATTGATTAAAGTTGAAATCTCGGATAATCGGAATCCGCCCATGAAACAACTCAAAGCGATGCCGGAGGTGAAAATTCCTCCGGCCCCCCGGTTCCGGTACTGGACGACGCCGCCGGAATTTTTAACCCTGCGGGTCTCGGACATCGAGGCGCACGTTCCGAAGGCGAACTGGATTCCGGGCAGCGATCCGAGCCGTTCGTTTCAGCTTCCCGCAGCGACGGTGCTGGGCAAAAACGTGCCGCGGATTTCGCTGCGCCAGCTGGCCGACGTGATCCCCGACTGCGTCCTGCCATCGGACGGCATGATCAAGCTTCCCGCCTCACGGCTTGCAACGGCCTACCAACTCGTCGTGCATTCCGAGGAGCTTCCGCCGGAGATCGTGGATGAGCCCGAGGAGATCGAGCCCCCGGAGCCGGTTCAGGAAGACGTCGTTTCGCATCATCAGGAACCGACAGGTGGCGCATTGGAATCCGAGCTCTCCGTGCCGGAGGCTGTTGGGCTGCCGGACGAATCTTCCGCATCTGGCGGGGAAGCCACCCATCAGCCGCTGCCGCCGATGGTTCCGCCCGAACCCCTCGTGGCCCCGAAACCTACGGCCTTGGGGAAGGTGCCGCCCCGCCGCGAGGGCACGTTTATCGGCCTTCCGATCTTCCGGAGAAAATCTGCCGTGGCTGCCCCCGTGGAGCCCGCTACCCACCCGATGAGCCCCCCGTTTTCCGGCATACGGCTTCCCCGGGTCCAAGGGGCGCCCATTCCCCATCCCCCGGCTGAAGCAGCTCCGGAGGCAGTCGGCCCTAGGGAGGTGCCAACAACGACGGGCGCTGGCCTAGAGGTATATGCTGCCCCTACAGGGCAGAACCCCATTTTGCCCGGGATCCAGGGCGACGCTGACGCTTGCCCTGGGCTAGGGGATGAAGCCCCGTCGGGGGTTGAGTCTGCGGCATTTGGGTCAGTTCCTGAGCCAGCCTACGAGACTGCCCCCGACGCGGCATACGTGCCAGTGCCTGAGCCACCGCACGAGCCTGTCTTAGAGGCGGCGCCTGAGCCGGCATATGAGCCAGTTCCTGAGCCGGCGCCTGAGTTTGAGGTCTCTCCCGAGCCGGCATTTGCGCCCGAAGAGCCATCCTATTTTGAGCCGGTTCGGATGCTGGCGACCGAGACGATGTCCGACCGATCCCGCGATCACGATATCACCGAGCAGGGGCCGCTCCAGGCGCTCTTCTTAACGGACGAGGAGATGTCCGTGGGCCGGGTCATCGAGCTTTGCGGTGGACTGCCGGGGATCAACTCCTGCGTGCTGGCCCATGGATCAGTTGTGGTCGCCTCGCACAATGTTCCGGAGGGGGTGGACTTGGTTTCGATGAGCGCCCACGCTGCAGAAATGCTTCAGGCGATGCGCGAGTCGTCCGCCCGCATGGGGGTCGGCACGGTCCCCGCGGTCACGCTCCACACAGAGAAAGGAGTCATCAGCTTTTTCCATCGCGATGATCTGACCATGCTCGTCTTCCACAGGGATCGCGGGTTCATTCCCGGCGTGCGCGAAAAAATGGCGGCCGTTTTAGGAGAGCTCACGAAAGCCCGCCTGACGCTACCCGTCGGCAGCAACGGGTGACCACTCGCGCCGACTGATCGATGCTGCTGCTCCTCAAACCGGGCTCGATGGGGGATGTGATCCATTCCCTGCCCGTGGTCGCGGCGATCCACCGGTCGCGTCCGGACATCCGGGTTTCGTGGGTGATCGATCCCCGATGGGCGCAACTCCTTGAGGAGAATCCCGGCGTCGCCGATGTGGTACATTTTCCCCGCGAATCCTTCCGGGGCGCGGCGGGATTTTTTCGTGCGGTGCGCTGGTACGCCGGGCTGCCCCGCCTCCAACCCGAAACCGTTCTCGACCTCCAAGGCCTGCTTCGCAGCGCCCTGATGGCGAAGCTCAGCGGGGGAAAAACCCTCATCGGGCTCGGGGATGCGCGCGAAGGGGCCCGGTTCTTTTACCACCAGCGGGTGGATGTTTTGCCCGACGAGCATGCGGTGGACCGCTACCTGCGCGCCCTCGCTCCGCTCGGCATCTCCAGCCCGGAGGTTTGTGAATTCCCGCTCCCCGAGGGAGTGCATCCGCAGCTCCCCGAGCGCTACATCGTCCTCCATCCGTTTGCCAGAGGGCTTGGCAAGTCGATGGGGGATGCGGAAATCAAGACTTTCGTGGACGAGTTCTCCCGCGCCAGCCCGCTACCCGTCGTGCTTGTCGGGTTCGGGACTCCGCCCCCGGACCTCCCAGGATCAGTCATCAACCTTACCGGAAAGACCTCCGTGTTGGAGCTGATCGGGATCCTTCGCGGGTCGCAGTTTACGGTCAGCGTGGACAGCGGCCCGATGCACCTGGCGGCCGCCCTGCAGCGCCCGATGCTTGGCATCCACACCTGGAGCAACCCCTGCCGCGTCGGCCCCTATTCGCCGGCTGCTTGGATCTGGCAGGGCGGCGAAATCCGCTTGCAGGACCTCCGCCGCTCCCCGCTGCCGGAGGCCCCGTTTTCTGAAGCCGCCGCCCGCGAGGCCGCCCGCCTCGCCGCCCGCGAAGCGTAGGCTAGTTTTTCTTGTTGAGCGCGGCGGTAAACCAATCGACCTGAGGGGCCGCCCCGGCTCCGTGGCGTTGGACATCGCGGGACGAGCCCTCGTTCCGGCGCTCGCCGGGTTTCGCGCGGACGAGGTCGACTTTTGTTTTCATGGATAGCGCAATCCGCTTGCGGGCGATATCGACCTCATGGACGGTAACCTGCACGCGCTGGCCGACCTTCACGACGTCCGACGGATTTTTGACAAACTCGTCGGAGAGCTGGGAGATATGGACGAGGCCGTCCTGGTGGACGCCGACATCGACGAACGCGCCGAAGGCGGTGACGTTGGTGACGATGCCGGGGAGCTTCATTCCGGGCTGGAGCTGCTCCATCTTTTCGACGCCCTCGGCAAACGAGAAGACCTCAAATTGCTGGCGCGGATCGCGGCCGGGCTTGGCGAGCTCCTGGACGATGTCGTTGAGCGTCGGCAGGCCGACCTCTTCGGTCACATATTTTTTGGGGACAATCTTCGAGCGCGCGCCGGCATCGCGGAGCAGGTCGGTGACCGTGCAACCGATATCGCGCGCGATGGCATCCACGAGCGGGTAGCGCTCGGGATGGACGGCGCTGGCGTCCAGCGGGTGCTCCCCCTCGCGGATGCGCAGGAACCCGGCCGCCTGCTCGAACGCCTTCGGTCCGAGCCCGGGAACCTTCAGAAGGTCCTGCCGCGACTGGAACGGCCC
>JBGTAT010000308.1:0-4616 GCA_041749755.1 Terrimicrobiaceae bacterium
TTCAGGTTCTTTCCGTTGCTCTCCACCTCGCCTCACGGCGACGCGGTTACTTCAAGTTCTCACCAGCCCAACGGCGGCCGATGGTCGGGGTCTTCCACCCCGAAGGAGTGCGCAGCTTCGCAGCGCACTGGCATGGGCATCTTGCCCATGCGTAATACCAAACATACGGTGCAAAGAGTAGAATATCACGGCGGTTTCGGCGAAACCGCCCTACCACCTAACGGTAGGGATGGCTCGCCGAGCCGTCCGTCAATTTGACCCTTTTCGGTATAAAAATGGTATAACAATCCAGCAAGACATGGGCAGGATGCCCATGCCACAGAATATTTTTCGACGCAGCATTTTTCTCTCAAATGCCCCCCCGTTACCATGTAATCCCATTTCGCGGGAGGTCGCGTGATTAGCGGACCTCTTCCGATGTTTTCGGATTTAGCGGCCCGAAACGGAGCCGGTCGGCCAGCGCGGAGAACCGCCCGGCGGCGCGGTCGTTGCGGATCGCGGTGGCGAGGGCCTTTTTCTGTCCGACGAGGACGACGAGCTGCTTGCCCCGCGTGACGCCGGTGTAGGCGAGGTTTCGCTGGAGGAGCAAAAAGTGCTGCATGGCGAGCGGGATCACGACGGCCGGGAATTCCGAGCCCTGGCTTTTGTGGATCGTGATCGCATACGCAAGGACGACCTCGTCGAGCTCGTTAAAATCGTAGGCGACCTCGCGGCCGTCGAACGCGATCGTCGCCTCGCGCTCGGCCTCGTCGAGGCGGACGATCCGCCCGATGTCGCCGTTGAAGACGTCCTTGTCGTAGTTGTTCCGGGTCTGGATGACTTTGTCCCGCAGGCGGAACGGCGTGCCGAAGCGCTCGACCGCCGGCTCGCCCGGGCGCGGCGGGTTCAGGCATTCCTGCAGGACGGCGTTCATCTGGCGGGTTCCGAGCGCCCCGCGGTTCATCGGGCAGAGGACCTGGATATCGCGGACCGGGTCGCAGCCGAGCTTTTTCGGGATCCGGGTCCTGATCAGGTTTGCGATTGCCGCCTGGATTTCCTCCGGCTCGTCGCGCTCGATAAAAAAGAAGTCAGAGGTCGTCTCGCTCGACGTCTCCGGCTGGGCGCCAGCATTGATCCGGTGGGCATTCGTGATGATCCGGCTGCCGGCCGCCTGGCGGAAAATTTCGGTGAGCCGGACAACCGGAACCGCGCCGCTGCGGATGATGTCGCCGAGAACCATGCCTGGGCCGACGCTCGGAAGCTGGTCGACATCGCCGACGAGGAGAAGGTGAGCGCGGTCAGGAAGCGCCCGGAGGAGCTTGTGCATGAGCGGCACATCCAGCATCGAGGTCTCATCGACGACGAGCAGGTCGCAGGCGAGCGGGTTCTGCGGGCCGCGCACGAACCCGCCCGACGGCTGGAATTCCAGCAGCCGGTGGATCGTCTTCGCCTCCAGCCCGGTCGTCTCGGCGAGGCGCTTCGCCGCGCGGCCGGTCGGGGCGCAGAGGAGGCATTGGATATTTTTTGCGCGCAGGATCAGGAGGATCGCGTTAACCAGGGTGGTCTTTCCGACGCCCGGCCCGCCGGTGATCACGAGGGCGCGCGACGAGATTGCCATGCGAAGGGCATCCATCTGGCTAGCGGCGAGTTCTTTCCCAGTCTTCTTCTGGACCCATTCCGCCGCCTTTTCCAGGTCAATGGCCGGGTACGTAGAGGGTTGCGCGGCCAGCGCGAGGAGCCTGGCCGCAATCCCGGACTCCGCCTTCAGGAGGGCAGGCAGGTACACGAGCCCGCGGTCATCGACGGCATCGCCATCCAGCAGGAGCCGCTCCAAGGCCTCCTCGACAAGATCGGAATTGACGCTCAGCAGGGCGGTTGTTTTTTCGACGAGGTCCTCCCTCGGAAGCGCGCAGTGGCCGGCATCCATCGCCTCGACCAGTCCGTGCAGGAGCCCGGCGCGCGCGCGGATGATCGAGTCCGCAGGGATCCCCAGCTTCGCGGCGATCGCATCCGCCGTTTTGAACCCGATCCCGGGGATGTCCTTTGCCAGCGCATACGGGTTGGCCCGGACCGTCTCGATCGCCTCCTCGCCGTAGGTTTTGAAGATCCGGACCGCGCGGCTCGTGCTCACGCCGTGAGAGTGCAGGAAGACCATGATCTCGCGGATCACCTTCTGTTCCGCCCAGGCGGATTTGATTTTGATCCGCCGCTCGCGGCCGATGCTGGCGACTTCCTCGAGGCGGGCGGAAAACTGGTCGATGATCGTGAAGACGCTCTCATCGAATTTTTCGACAAGCTTTTTTGCATAGACCGGGCCGATCCCCTTGATGAGCCCGCTCCCGAGATATTTTTCAATCCCCTCCCGCGAGGTCGGCGGGCTGGTCTTGAGGAAGCTGGCCTGGAGCTGCAGCCCGTGATCGCGATCGCGCACCCAGACCCCCTGGGCGGTCACCCACTCGCCGGCCGAGACATCCGGAACGCTCCCGACCACGGTCACCAGATCGCGCTTCGCCTTCACGCGCAGTACCGAAAACCCCGTCTCGTCGTTGTGGTAGGTCACCCGCTCGACCATCCCGGTCACCCCGTCCTGCGGATTCGGATCTTGGTTCGGGCGGGAGTTCACACGGGCAAAAAAATCTCTGAGTCGGCGGGCGCGGTCGGGCTCGCTGCTACGACTGCGAAAATGTATCCCGCCAGGCCCGGGCGGTATTCAGGTGGACCGCGACAACCTTTGACGTATCCGGCGTGTATCCGCCGGCGAGGACCCACGCGATCGGGATGCGGAATTTTTTAGCGAACGCGAAGACGATCCGGTCGCGTTCGAGGAGGTCGGCGTGGGTGAGGTTGAGCGGCGAATACGGGTCATCCTTGAGCGGGTCGGCGCCCGCCTGGTAGAGGAGGATGTCCGGCGGAGTTCCTTCCACGAGCCAGGGGAGGTTGGCAGCGAGTTTTTCGAGCATCATCGCTCGGTCGGATTTTCCAGTCGGGGCCAAGGCGACCGAGAGGTGGTTCGGGCCATCCTGGTGGTGTCTGGTCGAGACGTCGCGGTGGGGCTTGTTATCCCAGTAATCATTCCCGTAGAGCGAGAGGCATCGCATCCAGGGACGGGCGACCGCGAGCTGGGCGGTCCCGTTTCCATAGTGCAGGTCGAGATCCAGGACGGCCCCGGTGCGGATCAGGCCTTCGGCGCGGAGGGCCTCGAGCGTGATGACGAGCCCGTTAAACGTGCAGAAGCCCTCACCATGGCCGGAGCAGGCGTGGTGGAATCCGCTGGCCAGCGCTCCCGAGGTCCCGTGCTGGAGCGCATGCCGCCCGGCGGCAAGGAGTCCGCCGCTCGTCAGGAGCGTGCTGGGAAATAGCTCTGGCGACCACGGGAACTTCTGTGATTCGGCGAGGTCCCGGGGGTGGCCGGTCCGGACGGCACCAATGTATTCCGGCGTGTGAACCCGGAGCAGGTCGGCCTCCGAAATTGGAGGTGGGCTCTGGATCGTGACGTCCGGGAGCTCGTGCCGGATCGCGTCCGCCACAAGCGCGAACTTCGAGATCGGCATGATGTGATCGCCCAAGGGGGCCGCAAATCCGGGATCGTGGAAAAGCGTCATGTGGTCGGGGGGATCAGTCGGACCGGTTCCTCTGGCGGGGGGTAGGACTCCAGCGACTTGTGCACGACCTCCATGTCCTGTGCCCGAAATCCGGCCCCGTACATCTTGTAAAGCGAGGCCGCGATCCGGCGGACCTCCTCGCCCGAAATGATATCTTCCTGCTCCCGGCCAACCCGGCGGACGATCAGCCCGAGCGGGATCGGCTGCGGGCCGCCGGTGCCGTCGATCTCGTGGTGCGCGCGAAAATCCGGCTGAAGGTACCCGACGCGTGCGGGGTCAACTTTTTTGTAGCCGGCTTTTTCGTAGGCAGTGAGCCGGACGAGCGTTGCCGGGTCCGAGCGATCCGGGTGCTCCATTTCCCCGACCAGGGTGATCGGTTCGTCCGGCGAACGGCGCTGGGCGGCGAGGGCATTGCGGGCGGTGGTAACCGGGAGCGCGCGCATCCAGGCGGCGAGGCCGGTCCGCCTCCATTCCGGAGCCACGAGGTTGTGAGAAAGGTGAACGACGGCGCCCGGTTCGCCCTCCAGGACGATCGCCGTATGGTCGCGCACTGCGGCAAACCGTCCGCCGCTCGTCACGAGCATCATCCGGTATCGCATGGCGCACCCGTCTTCGATCCGGGCAGGATCCCAGCGCATGCGGAACCCAAGCACATTGGCCTGCTCGATCTCGCCGATCGCTCCAAACTCCGCCCAGAGCGCACCGAACGCGATGTCAAAATGCGGATCGTCCGTACGGTCGATCCGGTGGAGATCGACCGCTGACCAGTCGCGCTGCAGGCACTTCTGGTCGCCCGGTGCCAGATCGCACGGGTTCATCCAAGGCTGAAGGCTCATCAAGAGATTTTCGCACGGACCGGAGTTCCCGGCTACCGGAATGTTGATTGGCATGGCAAATCCCGGGGGATTCGGGCAGAACGGTCGGATGAGTGGCAAGCACCCGCGACGGGAAGTGGATTTCATCCCGGAAGATTTCCCGCAGGGGGTCCGGGCGGCTGTCGTGCTGATCGCCGGAGCCGCGCTCGTCGGCGCGCTG
>JBGTAT010000309.1:0-9663 GCA_041749755.1 Terrimicrobiaceae bacterium
AGCGCCGCCCGACAGGCTGCCGCCGCGTGATCGGAGCAGGGCAGCGGAGCACCAAACATCGCGATGATCGCATCGCCCACGTATTTGTCCAACGTGCCCTGCTCGCCAGTCACGGCGACAGTGCACTCGCCAAAATATTCGCACATGAGCTCGACGAGCTCAGTGGCGGAGAGCGACTCGGCGAGGCCTGAAAATGCGATGACGTCGCTAAAAAACGCTGTGATTTCGACCTCCGTGCCGCCGGTTTTTGGGGGCGTGCTCTGTTCGATCATCTCGTTGACGACGGCGGCCGAGACGTACGATCCGAAGAGGGACTTGATCCGCTGCCGCTGCTTTTCTTCGACCCCGAGCTGGTGGGCAATAGCGAGAAACGTGCAGGAGAGCGCGGCTCCCAGCGGGGCCACGAGGGGGAGTAAAATCCGTCCATGGGAGAAGAGCAGGAAGGCTGCGGCGACGTACCCGAGAACCAGAATGCAGGCCAGGGCTTTTCCCGCCTTAGAAAACCGGTTCCGCATCACGCAGAGCGAGGCGGTCCCAAGGCCCAGCGCGCAGATGATCAGGGCATTTGCCCATGCCGGAAGACGGTGGAGGAACTCGCCGGAAAGGATCGTCTTCAGGAGGTTGCCATGGACCGAAACCCTCGGGACCGGACGGGAGCCGCTCATCGGAGCCGGCGAATTGTCCCCGAGCAGCGGGTCGGTCGGCCCGATCAAGACGATCGCGTCCTGGAAATTCTCGAAAAACGTTTTGGCATGCTGCTTTTCCTCGTCCGTCCCCTCGCGGGCGAGGCGGTTAAACTCGAGCACCCAGGCGATTTCGATGTGCTCGTTTTCTTTTGAGTTCCAGGCAGAGAACCAATTTGGCTCGATCAGCTGGCCGAGGCTCAGGGGGATCTCGTAAAGAACTTTGCCCGAGGGATTGCGGATCAGCAGCTGGTCGGGCCGGATCTCAATGGCCGACGCATCGAGCCCGGCATGCAGGAGGGCCAGCTGGACCGCCATGGCATAGTAGGTCTGGTACTCCGTCTTGGCGAAGGCCGGGATCCACCGCAGATCGTACCCGGCCGTATCGATCAGCCCGATATGCCCCCACGTCGGGCCCACGACCGGAAAATCCGGAAGCTCGGGCAGGTCGGTCTCCGAGGCGTCGGTGCGGCGCTCAAAAAGGAATGGGAACGATCGGTTTTTTTTCCCGAGCTTGCCGAGTTGTGTCCCATATGATGCCGCCAGGACCACGCGCGAGTGCTGCTGGATGCTTTTGCCAAGCACCGCGCTGCCGGCCTCCGCCTCCTCGCGGCCAAGCTGGGGGAGGCCTGCATTCCCGAAGACAAGGTCCATCCCAACCGCCCGCACCTTCCCGCGCGTGAACAGGGCATCCAGGACCTCGGCGAAGATCGAACGATTCCACGGCATGTTGCCGATCGCGGCGAGTGACTTGGAATCAATATTGACGTAGATCAGGCGGACCGGAGTGGGGAGGTCGCCGCGAAAGTTCAGTCGCGCATCAATCGTTTTTTCCTCTAATAGCCCGAGGGCACCATCCAATCCGACAAACGTCTGCTGCCCATCCCATGAAAAAACGGCGATCTGAGAGAGAGCAATCCAGATTGCACAGGCGGCCAAGCAGAGGGAATACGTCCCATACGCACGCCAATTTTTAACCTTGCCCTCCCACCACGCGGATCCGGATGCCATTCGCGTCTCCGGCGAGGAGGTTTGGGAGCCCTACGAGACCGGAGGGTTGGGCGTCGGTGTCGGAGTTGGCGTAGCCGTGGGGGTTGGCGTAGCTGTTGCCGACGGAGTTGGAGTCGGCGTTGCCGAGGTTCCTCCCCCGCCGCTTCCGCCACCACCACCGCCGCCGCCGCCACCACCAGGAGCCGTTCCAACATCCCCAGCCCCTTGGTCGCCGCCAAAGCCACCTGCCTGACCTTCACCGTTATCCCCGGTTCCGCCGGTTTCTGGTGAGCCATCGGCGACTCCGTCAAATGCTCCTTCGGGAGGAAGCTGGGCGAGAGCCTCGTTGACCAAAGCCTCGATTTCAGCAGCTTCCTGGGGCGACAGAGGCGTAGGTTGAGCACCGGGAGCCGCCTCGCTCATCGTGATTGTCGACCCGTCGGAAAGAGTGGAGGTCGTTCCATTGAGTGCAGTAAACGCAACGCTGCCCTCCGGCACGCTGATATTCACACTTTGAGCTCCTCCGCCCGGACGCGTGATAGAGACTTGGACAATCGTTCCGCGGATGCCCGCTACCCCGACCGGGGTGCCGATGTCCATCGTGGAGCCTTTTTGCAGCTTGGCGACATTGGCAATGATGGCGCCCTCTTTAACGGAAACCTTGGTCTGCGAGACAGACGGCTCCTGCTTTAGATCTTTGTATTGAACGCCGGCCGAGTCGAAGGGGGCCTGCGTGAAGCTATCCATCGAAAAGACGGAGTTCGGACGGACCACAATGGTGGTGCCGTTGGAAAACAGGAGGATGGCCGTCGAATCTGCTCCGGTCTTCACTGAGTAATTCTGATTTACAAACTCTCCCTCCTTGAGCGGATCGGAAACCTTGGTGGTATTGTCGATGTGCTCGACAGTGCCTTTGACCTTGATGACCCGGATGTTTCCCGGAATTCCTTCTGCGGCGAGGGCTCCAGAGTTCCAGGGGAGAAAGACCGCAAGTACGGCCAATGCGGCGAAGCGGAGAGTGTTCATAATTGGTAAGGTGCCCCAAGGCTGGCTAAAAAGAAAGCAAAAAACACATCCTGATTTCAGTGGCTCCGGCGTTTTAATTCGTCTTCGAAGGCCAGTAGGGGAGGCGACGCGATCGGAATAAGGTGGCCAGCTTGTGGTGCTTTCAAGCCAGCGGACTGGTCTCGTTGGAGTGGGAGGGAGCAGCAGCTCCCGTTTTTCACCAGACGAAGCTTACTTCATGAGCAAGACCGCACGGGCCCGCTTGATCTCGCGGGTGATCTTGCGATGCAGGCGCGCGGACATGCCGGTCACGCGGCGGGGAAGGATTTTTCCGCTCTCCGTGACGAAGCGCTTCAGGAGGTCCGGGTTTTTGTAATCGATCGCCTCGAGGTTGAGGTCGACCCGCCGGCGGGGCATCGAGCGATTGGCTTTGCGAAAGTTGGTCCGGCGCTGAGGTGTTTTAGGCTGCATAAAGAGTTATTTAATTTCGCGGTGGAGCGTATGCCGCTTGAGGTGCGGGTTATACTTCTTTTTTTCGAGGCGCGTGGGAGTTTTCGGGCTCTTTTTATTCCGCGTCGTGATGTAGCGGGAGGTGGGTTTGCCCTCGGCTTTCGCTTCGGTGCACTCGAGGGTGATAATTTCCTGTGGCATGGTCGGTTAGTCTTTGCTGTCGTTTGATGAATCGTCGTCGTCCCCGTCGCCGCCCTCGTCGTCGCCCAGTCCGAAGAGTGAGGTGACGGGCTGGCGGACGCGGCTGAAGCGGTTGCGCTTCTCGATTTCCGCCTGGCACTCGACGGTGTAGCGGGTGAAGGGGAGGGCTTCCAGGCGGGCGTGGGGGATTGCCTTATTGGAAATTTCGCAGACCCCGTACGAGCCGGTTTCGATGCGCTTGAGCGCCTGGTCGATCTCGTAGAGGGAATCCTGTTCTTGGGAGAGGAGGCTGAGGGCAAAATCGCGGTCGTAGGCATCGCTGCCGGCGTCGGCCTGGTGCATTCCAAACGCCGAGGCTTCGCTGCCTTCGGCGCGCGAGCGCAGGCTGTCTTTTGCGACCCCGTTCATCGAGTCCAGGAGAGTGTCTTTCAAGATCAAAAGCCGCTCGCGTTGCTTGGCGAGGAATCCGGTCACCTTGAGCGTTGATGATGCGGGCACCGGCTTGGCCTTCGACGGGGCGACCGCCTTGGACACCACGGCCTTGGCGGCCGGCTTGATCGGAGATTTTTTGGGGGCCGCCTTCGCAGGAACCGCCTTTGCAGGGGTTGCTTTTGTGGTGGCCGCTTTTGCAGGGGCTGGCTTTTTTGCCGGGGAGGATTTTTTGGGTTTGGTCGCCATTTTGTTACGCGGAAGTGTCAAGAAAGGGGGCGATATGTATCGCTTGGAATGTTCTGGTGCAAGGGGATTCTTTGAAAAAACCGAGGTGGGGGGCTGACGCGGTCATCGTCCGACAAGGACAATGCCCGACCACTCGCGGATCGCATACTGTTTTTGGGAGGCGAGGGGCAGGAGGTATTCTGGAGATCCGGGATCGGCCGGCGGGGGGAGCGAGGTGTCGGTGAAGAGGTGCCAGGACATCCCTCGCGGCAGGACGGGCAGGGCAAAGCTGAGTGGTTTGTAGTACATGTTCATCGCCGTGTAGATGAAGTGGGGCGGGCCTCCAACAGCCTCGCCGTGTCGTCCGCAGAGCATGAACGCGAGCGACCGGCTGGCGGCCATCCAATCCGGGCGCCAGGGCTGCGTGCCGTGCCAGCTGATATCAGGGTACCCGCTGCCCACCTGGTCGCGGCCGGTCAGGAATTCTGGCTGGCGGAGGGAGGGGTTCGCCTTGCGGAAGGCGATCATCGCTCGGGTGAACCGGAAGATTTCCTGGCCTTCTTCGTCGTGGTTCCAGTTGAGCCAGTTCCATTCCTCGTCGTGGCAGTAGGCGTTATTGTTCCCGTGCTGGCTGCGGCCGCATTCGTCGCCCATGGTGATCATCGGCACGCCCTGGCTGGTGAGGAGGAGGAGCATCGCATTTTTGCACTGCCGGACCCGGAGCGCCCGGATCTTCGTGTCCTCGGTATCGCCCTCGGCCCCACAGTTCCAGCTGGCGTTGTCGTTGGTCCCGTCGTTGTTGTTCTCCCCGTTTTCGAGGTTGTGCTTCTCGTTGTAGGAAAAGAGATCGCGCAGGGTGAACCCATCGTGGCAGGTGATGAAGTTGACCGAGGCGGTCGGCTTGCGCCCGGCGGCGGCGTAGAGGTCGGGGGAGCCCATGATCCGCTGGACCATCTCGCCAACCATGCCCGGGTCGCCTTTGAGAAATTTTCGCGCGCAGTCCCGGTATTTGCCATTCCACTCCATCCAGCGTCCGTAGGAAGGAAAATTCCCTACCTGGTAGAGCCCACCGGCGTCCCAGGCCTCGGCGATGAGGTCGCAACTGGCGAGGACCGGGTCGTAGGCGAGGGATTCCAGCAGCGGGGGGTTGAGGAGGGGGGCTCCGCTCGAGTCGCGGCCGAGGACGGAGGCGAGGTCGAACCGGAACCCGTCGATGTGAAATTCCGCCGCCCAGTGGCGCAGGCAGTTGATGACGAAGCCGCGCACGGCCGGGTGGTTGCAGTTGACCGTGTTGCCGCAGCCGGTGTAGTTGGCGAACTGCCCCTTGGCGTCGAGCATGTAGTAGGTCTTGTTGTCGATTCCGCGGAACGAGATGACCGGGCCATCAGCGCCGCCCTCGGCGGTATGGTTGAAGACGACGTCCAGGACAACCTCGATGCCCTCGGCGTGCAGGGCCTTCATCATGTGCTTAAACTCATGGACCTCGCCGCCGCGAGCTGCCTCGGCAGCATAGCTGCATTTTGGGGCAAAAAATCCGACCGTACTGTACCCCCAGTAGTTGCAGAGCGGCTCGCCGGTGGCCGGGTTTGTGCGGGTGTTTTCGGATTCATTAAATTCGAAGACCGGCATGAGCTCGACGCAGTTGACGCCGAGTTCGGTCAGGTAGGCGGTCTTCTCGGCGAGGCCGGCAAAAGTTCCGGGGTTGCGCGCTCCCGAACTCGGGTGCCGGGTGAATCCCCGGACGTGCATCTCGTAGATGATAACTTCGCTTTCCGGCCGGCGGACCGGGCGGCTGTGCTCCCAGTGGAACTCTTCGTGCGGGATGCGTCCGCGGTGGACGGGATTCGATACCGTCGGGGCACCCATCCAGACCTCCCGCCCGCTGATCTTGCGGGCATGCGGGTCCAGAACGATGTTCGATGGATCAAAAAAGTGCCCCTCCCTCGGGTCGTGCGGGCCGTCAAACCGGAAGCCATAATCGATCTTTTCGTAGTCCAGGTCGTCGACCGTCATCGCCCAGACCTGGCCGAGGCGGCACTCCGGCGGGAACGGGATCTCGGCCATCGGCGCAGCGGCTCCTCGCTCGAAGAGGACGAGCGTGCAGGCAGTCGCGTGGGCGCTGAAGATCGAAAAGTTGACGCCGTGCGGCACGTGGCTGGCGCCGAATGGCAGCGGGTGGCCGTAGCGAAGTTTAAAGTCCCCGTGTGCGTGCGTGTGTTCGGAACGGCTGCTCATTTTTCGGGCGAGGCTACGCGCTGGGAAAAAAATCGCAAGCCGCGCCTTCGCGCTTGTGGTTGGGAGGGGAAGCGGAGACAGTGCCGGTCCCATGCCCGGATGTTACGCCGCCTTTCACAAGCAGCTCGGGGACCTCGTCCTGCTCGAGCCTGCCCTTTCGAAGCTGCGCGATCACCACGGTGCGCCGGTGCGACTGCTGACCCGCAACGGGCATGCCGATCTGGCGCGTCTGATGTCCGGGGTTGCCGTGGGCCGGGGGTTTCCGCTTTCCCAGGCATCCTGCGCGTACTGTTTTGACCCGCTCAACAAATCCACGCTCCGGTCCCTGCTGGCGCCTGTTCGCTCCCGCCGGCTGATCATCCCCGAGCGCCGCGAGCTGAGGTGGTACCACCCGATCCTCTTTCCGCACGATGCCAATCCAGAGCTCGGGGAGGATTACGTCGCGGAGTTTTTCTGGCGAAATACGCCGGTCCCAAGCCAGGCCGCCTTCCGGCCTCCGATCCTTACCCCGCCCCCCGAAGATTGGGCTCCGCGCGAGAAGCCGCCCAAAGGATTCGTGCTGCTGAACCCGACGGCAGGATGGAAAAAGAAGCTGTGGACGGCGGAGGGTTGGACGCAAGTGCTGCGTGCCATTGGCAATTCGCCGGTCGTCATCACCAGCGCTTCCAACGTCTGGCAGATCGCCCACGCCAGCGACGTCTGCCGAGCAGCCGGGGCCACCATGCTCAGCACCTCGCTCCGGGAGTTTTTGTGGCTTTGCGCAAACGCCTCGCTGGTTCTGACGGTTGATGGCTCCGCCTCGCATCTTGCCTCCGCCTTCGACGTCCCCTGTTTCACCCTCTTCGGCCCGACGAGCCGGTCGAACTGGCACCGGCCTAATCCCAGGCATCAGGCGTTCCAAGCTCCCCCGGACCAGGACGGCCTGCGGCGGCTACGGAAGTTGCCCGCGGGGCCGGTCGTCGAGGCCGTCCGGGAATTTGTTCATAACCTCTGAGGACAGTGCCGCCGCCCGACCGGAGCCCGGCCGGGCACGCAAAAATTTTGAGGCCCCGGCAAAAATTTCGCTGGCGCGCGGGAAATTTCTTCCTACGTTCCCGCATGCTTCGTGCCGGGATTCGATATTTTGGGTTGGCCCTCGTGGTGGCGGTAACGCTGTTCTGGCTTGCTGCCGGTGGCGACCGGGGGTGGACGAAGACCTCGGTTGCGGTCCAAAAGACGGACGAGGTGACCGGGATCGAATATCCGGTGATCGAAAACCGCTTTGTCCCGGGCATCGACGCCTTGGCGCTCGGATCCCTGGCCGGGCTCGCCGTCTTTGCGCTTTCATTTATCCCAACAAAAAAACCATGAAAAACCACCTCACCATCCTGGCGCTGAGCGCCGCGTCCATCCTCCCCGCGTTTGCGGAGTCCCTGACATTTGATTTCAAGGATCCGAAGGGGGTCAACAACATCGTCTTCAAGCTGGACGCACCGCTGGAGTCGATCAACGGCACCGCCTCCGGAATTTCCGGAATGATCGCCGCCGACCCGAAGAACCCGGCCGACGTCAAGGGCCGGATCGTCGTCGCCACTGAAACCCTTCACGTGCCGAACCCGGTCATGAAGGAGCACCTCCACGGGCCGAAGTGGCTGGATATCTCCACCCATCCGGAAATCGTTTTTGAGCTGAAAGAGGTCAGCAACGTCAAGCGCGATGGGGACACCGGCACGGCGGACGTGAAGGGGACGTTCACCCTCAAGGGCGTGAGCAAGGACTTCACGGTCCCGGTGAAGGTGACGTACCTGCCCGGAAAGCTGAAAGCCCGCGGCGGAGATCTCGACGGCGACCTGCTCGTCGTCCGCTCGAACTTTAAGATCAGTCGGAGCGACTTCGGGATCCAGGCCGGCCAGAATACCGACAAGGTTTCCGACGAGATCGAGATCTCGCTCAGCCTGGCCGGGGCGGCTCCGAAGAAGTAGGGCGGCCTACACTAGCTTCCCCGCTTCGCGAGCTCCTTGGTGCAGGCCTTGCACATGAGACCCGGAGCGGGGTGCAGGACAAACAGCGCTGCGTCGTCGTCCTTGCGCTTGCTCTTCCCGCAGAGCGATGCCATCTGGCCGTCCTTGCCCCGGGATTCATAGTAGTGGACCTGCTCGGTGGCGGGCGCGTCGAACCCTTTGGCCCAGCCCTGGCGGCCCTCCGGGACGTACGTGCGAAAGACAAACTCCTCGCGGGTCGAACCATACTCGTTCCGGTAAACCCAGTATTCCTTCTGCCCGCCGACGTTTCGAAACCCGTACCGCGCGTTTAAGATGTCCGGCGAGAGGGAGCAGAGAAAGACGATCGGCGTTCGGTATTTCCCGGCAGCATCCTGGACGTAAAGGTATCCGTCCGGGTGACGGCACATCGCTTCTAACTCGGATTTTAGGCTCATAAATGTTGCGGGGGGGAGATCTGCGGTCAGCCGAAGAGTCCTTTCTTTTTTGCCGGGGCTGCGTCGCGCATGAGCGACTCCATGCGTTGCTGGTCGCGGGCGTTGGCAATCGCCTGCTCCTTGGAAATCGCGCGTGAGAGGTAGAGGCCGGCCAGGTCCTCGTCGATCGCGTGCATTCCATCCTTGGCGCCGATTTCGATGAGGCCGACGAGCTGCTCCCAGCGGCGCTCCCGAATGCACGCCCGCACGCCGGGATTGGCGGTCAGGGTCTCGGTGGCCAGGACGCGGCCGGTCCCGTCCTCGGTCGGAATGAGGCGCTGGGAAACGACGGCCTCGAGCGCATTGGCAAGCTGGGCGATAATCTGAGGCTGCTGGTCCCCGGGGAACGCGTCCACCATCCGGTCGATCGCCTTCGGTGCGTCGATTGTATGAAGCGTGGCGATGACAAGGTGTCCGGTCTCGGCCGCGGTGATCGCTGCCCCGATCGTCTCGGGATCGCGCATCTCGCCGACCAGAATGACGTCCGGGTCCTGGCGCAAGGCGTGGCGCAGCGCCTCGCCAAACGATTTTGTGTCGCTGCCGATCTCGCGCTGCTTCACAACGCTGCGGGCGTTTTGAAAGACGTATTCTACCGGATCCTCAACCGTCACGATGACCCCGCTTCGCTGCTGGCTGATGTGCTGGATCATCGACGCCATCGTCGTGCTTTTTCCTGAGCCCGTGATCCCCGTCACCAGGACGAGCCCGCGCTGAAGCGCGCACAGGTTAAAAATCGTGTCGCGGTGGCCGAGCTGGCCGAGCTCCGGGATTTGGCTTGGGATGTATCGAAACGCACCTTCGAGCGCCCCGCGGCTGTAATGGGCGTTCGCGCGGAACCTTCCCAGCCCGTCGACCTGGATGGCAAAATCCAGCTCCCACTCCTCCTCGAGGCGCGCGCGCTGGGCCTCGGTGAGGATGCCGGAGACCAGGTCGCGGCAGAAGTCCATCGTGAGCGCGCGCTCGTCCAGCGCGGCGAGGCTGCCGTTG
>JBGTAT010000310.1:0-5907 GCA_041749755.1 Terrimicrobiaceae bacterium
AGCCCGAACCGACCGCGAAGCCGGTCGCCAAGGAGACGCCTCCCTCAGAGATCCCTGAACCCACCCCCGTGCCAAAGGAGACTCCTGAGCCCAAGGCAACGCCTGCATCAAAGGAAAAGCCCAAAGAGACGCCGAAGGCCACCCCTAAACCCGAGGTGAGGCCGAGCTCCACTCCGACACCCGGCAGGCCTGTCCCGACGCCCCGCGAGGTCCAGCCCGCGCCGGATTCGACCGGGGATTTTATCCTTCTTCCCGGCGAAAAGCCGGGGGGCCCCCGCGAGAAGCCGCAGCCGTCAGCCACCCCGACGCCGTCACCCGAAGAATCTCCCCAGCCCACGCCCGTGCAGATCCCCAAAGGCACAACCCCCGGCGGGGAGAGGCTCGACGCCCCGATCCATGTCGAAAAATCCGGGCTGGAAAAGGATCTCGGCGAGGAGCCGGCGCCGAAAAAGCAATTTGGAGGGTTTTTCAAGCGCTACCGGTACCTGACGCCATCGGTGCGCAAGGCGATCGACAGCGCGCGCGTCCAGCGAGGCCGCTGGAAGTACATCATCATTCACAACAGCGGGACCCGGCAGGGGAACGCCCGGATTTTTGATGTCTACCACCGGCGCACGCGCAAGATGCAGAACGGCATGGCCTACCACTTTGTCATCGGGAACGGGAACTCGTCGGGGAACGGGCAGATCGAGATCGGAAGCCGGTGGACGCGCCAGATCAACGGCGGCCACGTGGCGAGCGATTACCTCAACAACATCGCGCTCGGGATCTGCCTGGTCGGCGACCTGAACCGCGACAAGCCCACCCCCGAACAACTCGCGGCAATCGATGAGCTCGTCACCTACCTCCGCGGCCGGGTCGGAAAAATCAAGGGCAAGCAGGCGATCGTCAAAGGCCACAAGGAAATCAACCCGAAGCCGACGGACTGCCCGGGCGACCGGTTCCCTCTCGGCTGGCTCCGCCAGAAATTCCGGTAAGGACCCGAACCTCCTCCCCCATTCTCAAGGGTCGGCGCGGAGGCTCTGCCCTACCAGTTTTTGATCCACTTGGCCTGGTTCGCGGAATTTGTCGTTGATCCAGCAGTGGACCAGAGGTCGAAAAAGTTCGTGCCGTTGTTGGTTGCTTCATCCCCAACCTTGTACTGGTAGGGCGTTCCGAACGGATCGGTGATCCCCGAGGCGTTGGTCATCCCCTTGCTGAACTCGAAGTAGACCTTCGGATTGGGTGCGTTGGTGGGCGGGCAAAGAACACCATAAAGATGGTTTGTGTTCGTGCCCGCGTTAGGAACCTGGGGGTATTCCCCATTGTCCGCCTTGTAGCTTTCGAGGGCGGCCGAGAGGGCCGCGATTTCGGCCTCTGCCCGCGACGTCGCCCCCTTCTTCTGGACGTACCCGGCGGTGCTGAGGATCAGGCCGGCGAGGATCGCGATGATGGCGATGACGACGAGAAGTTCGATAAGGGTGAAGGCAGAAGAAATCTTCAGTGTTCGGTCTTCAGATTTCAGCGCGGAGGTAAGAAGCGGAACGCCGACGGAAGCGGATTTTCCCTGAACACTGAACACTGAACCACTGAACACTTTCTTCATCATGACTGCGACTGCATCCCGGTGATGATGCTGATGAGCGGAAGGAAGAGGGCGATGACGATCGTCCCGACGACCACGGCCAGGAAGACGATCATGATCGGCTCGAGGAGCGACGTGAGTCCGGCGACGGCATTATCCACCTCGTCGTCGTAGACCTCGGCGACTTTGAGAAGCATCTCGGGAAGCTGGCCGGTCTCCTCGCCGACGTCGATCATGCTGATCACCATCGGAGGGAAAACGCCGCTGGCCTCGAGCGGCTGGACGATGGATTCGCCCTCCTTCACGCTGTCGTGGACCTTCGAGATGGCGTCGGCGATGACCATATTGCCAGCGGTCTCGCGCGTGATATTAAGCGCCTGGAGGATCGGGACGCCGCTGGTGACAAGGGTTCCGAGCGTGCGCGTGAAGCGCGAGATCGAGCTCTTGCGGGTGAGGTCGCCAAACAGCGGGGCCTTGAGCTTGATGTTGTCGATGACCACGATGCCCTTGGCCGTGCGCGAGATGAGCTTGTAGAAAATGATGAACACCACGACCGCCGCGACGATGAGCAGCGAGTTGTTTTTGACCAGGTTGCTCGCCCCGATCACAAACTGGGTGAGCGCGGGGAGCGGCTTGCCCCCGAGCATGTCGGCAAAGATCGCCTCAAACTTCGGAACGATGAACACCAGAAGGAACGCCAGGATGACGATCGCGATGACCAGGACGATGATCGGGTAAAACATCGCCGCGACGACCTTGTTCTTGATCTTCTGAGCCTTCTCCTGAAATTCCGCGAGGCGCAGGAGGACGAGCTCCAAGACACCGCCAAGCTCGCCGGCTTTCACCATATTAACGTAAAGCTTGTTGAAGATCCTCGGGTGTCCGCCAAGGCTTTCCGAAAACGTGCCGCCGCCCTGAACCGACTCGGCGAGGTTGATGATGACGCCCTTCAGGACCGGGTCGGGCTCCTGCTTGGAGAGAACCGTCAACCCCCGCAGCAGCGGGAGGCCGGCATCGATCAGCGTCGCCAGCTGCCGGGTAAAAATCATCAAGGTTTTTGGCTTGATCGTCTTCTTTTGAAGGAACGGGATGTTGAGTTTAAGCTCCTTCTTAGGGCCGGATTGCGTTTTTGCGGGGGTCTTGGTCTTAAGCTTCGGCCCCTTCCCCTCCTCGGCGATGTTTTTCGGGAAGTACCCCGACTGGCGAAGCTGACCGAGGGCGTCGCTTTGGGAGTCGGCTTCGATGACCCCGGAAGATTCCTGTCCTCGGGAGTCAAGTGCAACGTAGGAATATCTCGGCATGGTTTGGGCGGGAAGTGAAGACCCTTTCTAGGTGGAAAGCGATCCCGTGTCGAGAAAGAAACTCCTACCCTCCAACGTACGGATTGTGATCCTTTTCAAATCCGACCGTTGTCGCCGGGCCATGGCCGGGAAAAACGGCCACGTCATCGTCCAGGCGAAATACCTTGCTCCGGATCCCCTCAAAAAGGAGCGGCCCATCCCCGCCCGGAAGGTCCCACCGCCCGACGCCTCCCTGAAAGAGGACGTCACCCCCGATCAGGATGCGGTCGTCCGGGAAATAAAAGCAGATGCTGCCCGGGCAGTGACCCGGAACGTAGAGGATCTGCATGGCCGTACCCCCGACCTCGCAGGACCCGCACTCGTCGAGCAGGCGGTCGGCCTGGAACGGCTCGACGTCAACCTGAAAGCCGTGCCGCCGGAAAAAGCCGGCGTCAGTGACCATCGGCGCTGTCTCCGGATGATAGGCAATTTTGCAGCCATGGCGGCGCTGGATTTTGGCCGCATCGGCCACGTGGTCAAAATGCCCGTGCGTCAGGAGAAGCCAGTCAACCTTCTCCCCGGCAAACCGCTCGTCAGCGCCCTGCGGAGCGTCAAAAAGCAGGTTCCCCCCGGAGGCTTCGAGGAAAAATGCGTTGGTGTCGAGCGCGCCCCCGGTAAACGATTTGAACCGATTTGTCTTCATGTGGTCTGATTGTGCATGACCACGTTTGATTTTCCGGCCGATCTCTGCAAGGTTTTCGCACCAACCATGAGAAAATTTTCCCGCCGCGGCCTCATCACAGCCCTTTTTGCAGCGCTTGTCGCGGTCCCCTACCCGCTCGCCGGCGCCGCCTCTCCGGACTCCGGGCAGGTCTCTCTCGCCGTCGCCCGCTGGCTCGAGCAGGCGCATTACAGCCGCCAGAAGCTGGATGACGCGATGTCGGCAAAGCTCCTCAATACCTACCTCGAGCTCCTCGACTATAACCGCCTGTACTTCACCCAGCAGGACGTCCAGGAATTCCAAGGAAAATTCGGTGCCGGCTTGGACGATGCGATCTTCCGGGGCGATCTCTCTCCAGCCCACGAGATCTTCGCCCGCTTCAAGCAGCGTGTCGAGGAACGGAGCGCAGAAAATAAAAAGCTCGCTCAAAAAAAATATGATTTCAGTCGCAAGGAAACCGTGCAGCTGAACCGGCAGAAGGCGGCGTGGCCCAAAGACAGTGCGGAGGCCGACGCCCTGTGGAGGGACCGGGTTGAGGCGGAACTCCTCCAGGAGCACCTGAACGAGCACCAGCTCCGCCCGCCCGAGCAGACGGTCGTCAAGCGGTACGACCAGGCCCTTCGCAATGTCCGCGAGATGGAGTCCGACGACGTCGTCAACTCGTTCCTCAGCGCCCTCGCCCAAACGTACGACCCCCACTCGGAATACATGAGCCCGGAGGAGATGGAAAATTTCAATATTTCGATGAAGCTGTCGCTGGTGGGCGTTGGGGCGGTCCTGCGCAGCGACGACGGTTTTGCCCGGATCATGGAAGTCGTGCCCGGGGGGCCGGCGGACCGCGATGGGCGCCTGAAGGAAAACGACCGGATTGCAGCTGTGGCCCAGGGGGATGGCGAATTTGAGGATGTCGTGGACATGAAGCTCGACAAGGTCGTCGAGAAGATCCGGGGGAAAAAGGGATCGCTCGTGCGCTTGCAGGTGATCCCCGGCGATGCGGCCGACCCCTCGAAGCGCCAGATCGTCGAGATCACACGCGATGTCGTGAAGCTGAAGGATGCCGAGGCGAAGGCGGAGGTGCTGGATGTGAAGGGCGCCGACGGGAAGACGACACGGATCGGCTGGATCACGCTCCCGTCGTTCTATGCCAACATGGGCGGCGAGGGCCCGGCCAAGAGCACCACGGAGGACGTCGCCGCGATCCTCGGCCGGCTGAAGCAGGAGGGGATCGAAGGCCTGGTCATCGATCTTCGTAAGGATGGTGGCGGGTCTCTGGAAGAGGCGATCAACCTCACCGGGCTCTTTATCCCCAAGGGGCCGGTCGTCCAGTCGAAGGATCCGAACGGCAAGATCACCGTCTCCAGCGACACGAACCCGGGCATCTCCTACACCGGACCGATGGTCGTCGTCATGAACCGGCTCAGCGCATCTGCCAGCGAGATCTTTGCGGCGGCGCTTCAGGACTACGGGCGCGCGGTGGTTGTCGGCGACGAGCGCAGTTTCGGCAAGGGCACGGTCCAGACGGTGCTCGATATCGGCCGCGTCATGCCGTTCTTCAGCCTCGGCGCCGCCGATGCCGGAGCACTCAAAATGACGATCCAAAAGTTCTATCGCGTGAAGGGGGGCTCGACCCAGCTCAAGGGGGTCGAGTCGGACATCGTCCTCCCCTCGCGGACGGACAACGTCGAGATCGGCGAGGGCTCGCTGAAAAACCGCCTTGAGTATGACGAGGTGGCGCCGGTCCGGATCGCCGAGTCTCCCACCCCGCTCTTCCTGGAGGAGCTCCGCGCAAACTCCAAGGCCCGCATCACGGCTGATCCGGAGTTCCTCTACGTCTCGGAAGATATGACCCGCCTGCGCGAGCGGATCACCTCAAACCAGCTCTCTCTCAACGAGAAGGAGCGCCGGGCCGAACTCGGGGATGACAAATCCCGCCGTGAGGCGCGCAAAAAGGAACGCGCTGATCGGGGACCGCTCGTCGATGCCGAGGTCTGGCAACTCACCCTCGACGACGTGCGCTCGAAGCGCGAGAAGCTCGAGACGGTTGCCTACGAGCGCGAGCGGGAGAAGCGCTACGCCGAGGATCCGGAGGAAGCCGAGGCCGAAAAGCGCGACGGCCCGCAGCCGCCCGAACCCGACCCGATCCGGAACGAAACGCTCCGCATCATCGAGGACCTGATCACCCTCACCCGACAGAACAAAACCGCCAGCGTGGGCGGAAGCTAGCCCGCAAATCTCACGGGTTGTAGCGTCGCTCTATGAGCGTCGATGACTGAATGCTTGCATGGCAAGCGACCGTCACAGAGCGCCGCTACAACATGGCCGCGTCCGCTCCGCCGCAGTGA
>JBGTAT010000311.1:0-11414 GCA_041749755.1 Terrimicrobiaceae bacterium
ATGAAGCGGCCGGAATTCATGCGGCAGCCTGTCTGAGGGGGCTCCAGAATTCAAATGCGTCACATCGATTTCGTCACGCAAGCCGCTCATTTTATGAATCTTCCAAAACTTCATCAGTCAGTTAACCGGACACCCGTGATCGCTGCCATAGGTAAAGCTGCGGTTGTCAAAGACCTAGAAACGCTATGGACTAAATACTTTCATCCTGACTTGGAAGATAACCCATACGTAAACCTACAACCAGTGTCCCGATCTACTCTTGCTTTGGTCCTGCGCAAAGCTCGGCTACTCGGTAAGTTCAAAATGGCTGACATCAAAAGCCTACTCGCATTATCTGAACAACAAACCCGTGCTGCTCTAGCTGTGTTATGCGCTGATGGCAAGATCCTAAAGGACGGGAAGAACAACGGCAGGGTATACAGGGCGGTGGAAGAAAAGAAGAAAGATACCGAGAAAGAGTCTTACGATCATAGAGTACCAGCGATATGTGGTAGTAATATTGGTAATGCTACCCGTTTTGGTTCCTCTGGTCTAGACAATGAGCCTACTCGGCATGACTTTTCGCCTCAAACACTGTTTACGGAGCCTATAAAGCGCAAGTTACGCCCTCCCGCTCTCCTGCGGATATAGATAAAGTGCCAGTTTGTTTCTCCTAGTGTGTCCTTAGTATCATAGTCCGCGCTTACCTTAACCCAAGTTCCGCAGTTTAAGAAGACGTTTTGCTGATATGCAGGCACTTGCAGGATTTTTCAGGCGATTTTCTCCACTACATTTTGTATGAGTTTTGAACCTTTGGGCAGGTGCAGGCCGAGGTGAGCCAGGAGCAAGGCGACGTCTGGCTCGGGCTTTGCGACGGTACGCAGACGCAGGGTGATCGTGCGCTCGGCGCGTTTCACCGGAACGGTGACATCCATGGAACGGACGGTCGAGAAGGCAGCGACAAGTTTGCGCGCACTGGAGCCGAGCCCCTTGGATCGCATCCACATTTCCAACGAGCGCCACAACGCCAGACTCAAAAAGCAAACCAGCAAGTGGGCTTCAACCCGTTCTGTTTTCTGATGATAGATGGGGCGTAAACCCAGATCACTTTTGACGGTGCGAAAGGCGGCCTCGGCTTGGGTGAGCTGGATATACCAGCGCCAAAGTTTGGCCGGATCGGTTTCCGTGCAGTTGGTTCTCAGCAAGTAAGCGCCTTTGGTCAGAAGGGGATGCTCTCCTTCGCGCAGCGGGCAGGATAGGCGCAGCGCACGAGCGCAGCCCTTGTTGTCTTTGATCAACTCGATTTCCAAGAGCCGGGCTGCAGCAGGGTATTTGCCCTGCCATCGGCCGATACGCCGTCCAATCTTCTCGAGATCGCTCTGAGCGCGGCGGCGCAAAGAACGGTCGATTTTGATCATCTCCTCGGTGAGATTGTGCATTTGCCGCTCAAGCATGGCGCGTTCTTTGGCTCCCCGGGCACTGCTGCGGCAAAGAACGTAACGCTCCTGGCCTTTTCCATCGGGATGATCGACCAGGCGGGCTTCGACTCCATTTTCCACTTCGATCCAGTTTTCCTTTTCGGCCAGTTCGGCTTCGTAGGCGCGGAGCTGGCTTTTCGGGGTGCCCACGATGTAGAGGGCTTTACGTTGCCGCAAAAACTCGATGTTGGCCTCACTGACCATGCCGCGATCCATCACCCAGATGCGTTCGGCCTGCCCAAAGCGATCCTCCATTTTCCCAACGATATCCTCGACGGTGGTTACGTCGGCGCGGTTGCCGGCAAAGACCTCGAAGTTCAACGGCAGGCCTTCCGGCGTGCAGACCAGCCCGATGCACACCTGTTTGCAATCGCTGCGCTGATCCCGGCTGTAGCCGCGGGCTGCCTTGGTGTTCTTCTCCGCCAGCCCTTCAAAATACGTGCTCGTCACATCATAGAGCAAAAACTCAAAGCGGATGCCGAACCATTGCCGGTAGCGTTCCATCAGGTGTTGGCAAAGCCGATCCTTGTGTGCGCCGACTTTGTCCAGCGCCCGGTAAAGCCGGTCGTCGTTGATGGCTTCCACCGGAATGCCGCACAGGTCTTCGAGCGCGGTGCGCGCATACCACTCTTCGGCGATCCCGAGTTCCGAAGCCTGGCCGCAAAACTTCCCCACCGTCAAAACCGCGGCCACATCCGCCCAGCTGATTTCTTCGCGTCCGGGTTCGATCAGCTCGGTGAGCAACTCGTGCAGGCCCAAACGCCGCCAGAGTGCCAAGGCCAGAAAGACACAACCAAACTCCCGGGCACGCTCGACGCTCAGGTTTTGCAAATCCGCCAGTTCCCAGCCCAAAGCTGGCTCGGAGACGCTTTGCGGGTCGAAGAGCTGCCGCTGTTTGGGTGCCGGACGCCGCCCATCCAGCAAGGCTTCGATGTCCTCCCAACCCGATGCCAGATCCTCTTCGCTGAACTTGCCTAGGCTTGCCACCACCCGCTGACGCGGTCCACGTTCGGTGCGCACCGTTTCGCACAAGGTCCAGTATTCGTAAATCTCCCCGTCGAAGCGTTTGCGGTTTTTGCGAAGAAACATGTCCCCATTTTCGAAGCCTCGAATCCTGAAAACAAGAGCCTCTTCTCCACTACACGCCCCCCGCGTGACCTACCCCCTGTGTTTATGCGCCTTGCCGGGCTTTGATGAACCGAAATTAGCCGATTTTTGTCCACATCTGCGGAACTTGGGCTAGCGTGCGTGGGGTGTCACGTAACCGGATGCGAAGGAGGGAGATTTACCTCATATTTTGGGGAGCTCTTCTGCTGTGCCTAGGCCTTGGTCCGCGCGCCTCGGCGCAGGGCACCCCGGGTGCCGCCGGGCCGTCCGCCTTTGGCGGTAGCGCGAACAATTTCAGTGCCATGGGAAATTCCGCGCAGATGAGCCCGCTGTCGCTTGGAGGCACTGTCGGGCAGCGGGGATCGCTGGCGGGATGGCAATCGTACCGGGGCTACCGGTCGGGCTCCTCGATTCGCGGCGGCGGCGTTGGCGGGGGGAGGTTTGCGCACCTCGGCCCGGTGGACTTTTCCTTCAGCTCTTACACCACGGTCAACTATGACACGAATATCAACAGCTCGCCGGACGATCCGATCACCGACATGTACATCACGGCCGGATTTAATCTCGGCATCAACTGGGTCGCCACCCGAAGGAACCAGCTCCAGCTCTCCCTGGGAATGAACTTTACCCAATATCTGGAAAACACGGAGTACAACGACAACGGAATCCTGCTGGCCCCGTACACCGGGCTCGATTACCGGATCTATTTTTCGGATTTTGTACTCACGCTTTACGACTATCCGTCGATCACGAACAACGGCGGCCAGCAAAGCCCGGCGATCACAAATTCTGTCAACTTCCGCCAGCTGAGCAACAGCGCGGGGTTTTCTCTTCTTTGGCATCCCAACCAGCTGCTTTTCCTCACCGGCTTCGAACGATCTGACGTGATGTCACTCTCCAATCAGGAATTCAACTCGCAGAATTCGGTTGGCTACTCCTGGTACGGAACGGCATCCTACGACATCACCCCCACGACGAGCACGGGGATCCGGCTCCAGGCCAGCAATACCCAGTATACCCAGGAAATCCTCAATAATGCGTTCACGACTCAGAGCGGGATTTTTTTGGCAACCACCCTCACCGAATTCACCTCCCTCTATCTTGAGGTCGGCATCCAAACCGGCGCGTATTCCGACACCGGCCGCCAGACCGACCAGCTGGAATTCCAGCAAACCAACGGGGCCAACACGAACGTCGAGGGAACCCTGGGAGGCTCCGACTACGCCCAGCCTTATTTCCTCTTCGCAATCAGCAACCGGCTCACCCGCTACCTCACACATACCATCGGCCTGTCCCGCCTCGCTTCCGGGTCATCGGTTTCGGATTACGAGGAAACAAATAGCGCAAGCTACCAGTTGCAGTATCGGCTGAATCGGCTTACAAACGTCGGGGTGATGGTCAACTACGAATTCGGGACGATTTCGGGCACGACGGATCCCGCGCCGTTCACCAACCTGACCGGGGGTTTGGATTTTACTTTTGCCGTGAGGGAAAATACAAGCGTGGGGGTGGGCTGGAACTACTATCAAAATTCCGCGTCTGAATTGAATGCCGATTACAGCCGGCAGATCTTCACTCTCTCGATTTCGCACCAGTTTTAATGCTCAGCAACCCTTGAAAACACTTCCCTTCAACATCATGCGACCGCTGCGTTCCCTGGCGCTGGGACTTTTCCTTTTTGCCGGTTCGGTGGCGGTCGATGCGCAGATTCCCGACGACGACCTGAACCTGGATCCCGGCGTTCCGGCGCTTCCGGGGCGGAGGCCGAACCCGGGGCTCGCAAATGCGGGGGTCGGCCAGCTGGACGACAAGCGGACGTTGGCGGTGGGGGACCAGCTGAGCTTTCGGATTGCCGAGGAGGGAGACGATTCGGTCGTCGTGACGGTGTCCTCCTCCGGGGAAATCGATTTTCCGTACGTTGGGAGGGTGCCGGCGGCAGGCAGAACCTGCAAGGCCATCGCCGATCAGGTCCGGTCCCAGCTTGAAAAGTCCTTTTACCGCAAGGCGACCATCGGGCTGGCTCTTGAGACGGCCAGCACGCTCCCGATGGGGACGTATTTTGTCACCGGCCAAGTCCTGAAGCAGGGGGCGCAGGTGATCCCCCGCGACCGGGAGGTAACGGTTGCGGCGGCCGTGCTCGAGGCGGGCGGGTTTGCAGATTTTGCCGACAAGCGGCGGGTGCGATTGATCCGGCCCTTGGCCGGCGGTGAAACCAAGCGCTTCACCGTGGACGTCAAAGCCGTCCTGGAGCGGGGCGACGCCAAAAAGGACATGCTCGTCCAACCCGGCGACTACATCGTGGTCCCGGAACGGCTCTTTAATTTTTAACGCCTCCATGAGCACTACCCCTTCGTCTTCCCTTGATCCTGTAGCAGCCTCGACCGGCAATGTTGTCGGCGAGCGGGCAGAGGCGATCCGCTCGAAAATCTCCCGCTACCGCCGGGTCGTCTCCGCGTACTGGTGGATTCCGGCGATCACGATCAGCGTCGGGTTGGCCGCCCAGGCGTGGTTCTCGCTGACCAGCCCGATCAGCTACCAGTCGTACGCGCGGATCCTTGTCAGCGGCCGGATCGCCCTTCCTGAGGGGGGGATGTACAACGAGGAGGCGGTGAACTTCTTCGGGACCCAAACCGAGCTCATGCAGAGCGCCGAGGTGCGCCGCCGGGCTGGCGCGCGCGTGCAGTCGATGCGCCCGGACCTCTCCGCCGTTCCCGTCGACATCCAGGTCCTCCAGATCCCCCGCACCTCGATCTTCGTGCTGACGGCGAATGGTCAGAACCCCGACTACGTGAAGGCCTACCTCAACGCTCTCATGGAGGAGTACATCGCGTTGCGGCGGGGGATCTTCAATGAAAAATCCCAAAATACGCTGACGGCGATCACGGACGAGCTCGCCCGCGTGGAGGTCGATTTGCGCAAGGACGAGGACGCGCTCCTGGCCTGGAAAAAAAAGAACAACCTTTCCTTCCTCCAGGAGGAAGGGGTAAGCACCAGCGGGTATCTCTCCGCCCTCAACAAGGATCTGGCCGTCCTGGAATCCGAATACAGCCTGATCAGCCAGCTCACGGAGGAGCAAAACATTGATCGCGTGGCCGAGGGGGTTGTGCCCCAGTCGTCCGCAGCAGACGAGAAGACAGGAACCCCGGTCGAGGACCTCCTTGTTTCCGGCGGGGCAGGAACGCCCGCGGAGAGCTACCTTTCGGTCAAGCGCAGGAATTTTCTTCTGCAGGCGATGCGCGAGCAGCTGCTCGAAACCCGCCAGGCATCGCACCCGAAAATCAAGGATATCGAGCAGGAGATCCGGCAGAACAAGAAGCTTCTTGAGGTGTATCGCGCGCAGTCGCTCGAGCAGCTCGAGTCCAAGCGCCAGTCGCTGGCAGCCCAGATCGCCAACACAAAGAACCAGGTGGTGGTCTGGGAAAAGCGCTCGCTGGACCTGAGCAGCCGCATGGGTGAATTCGACCGGCTCAAGGCGAACATCGACCGGAAAAAAGGCCTCTACGACCGGCTCCTCGCCAGCGTCCAGAATGTGGACGTCAACTCGAGCATCCAGCAGGACATCCTTTCGATTATGGAGTATGCCACACCGCCCGGCGTGAACATCCAACCGCTGGCCCGCGACCTGGCGCTCGGCGCGCTCATGGGCGCGGCGGCCGGGATCGGGATCCTGCTCATCATCGGGGCCCTCGACGACCGGATCGTCTCGATCGCCGAGCTCCAGTCCATCGTGGAGGAGGAGGTCGTTGCCATTGTCCCGAAAGTTCCCGAAGGCCAGCAGATCCTCCGGGTGAACGAGGATGACAACCAGGGGCTCTTCGAGTCGTTCCGCAAGCTCCGCTCGTGGCTGCTCTTCACGGAGTGGGAAAACGGCCCGCCGAAGAGCATCCTCGTGGCAAGCGCCATGCCGGGGGAGGGGAAATCCACCGTCTCGGCAAACCTCGCCACCTGCCTTGCCTCGGCGGGGACACGCACCCTGCTGGTCGACGCCGACCTTCGCCGCGGGACGCTGCACCGGCATTTCGGGCTCGAGCAGGATCCCGGCCTCGGAGATATCCTCAACGGCAGCTCGACCGTCGAAAAAGCGATCCAGCCGACCGAGGTCAAGAACCTCTGGTTCCTCCCCCGCGGCTACTATGGCGTCAGCGGATCCGAAATCTTTGTGCAGACCTCGCTCGACCACTTCCTGGCGGACGTCGAAAAGAAGTTTGACATGATCGTGTTCGATTCTTCCCCGGTCCTAGCGGTCGATGAGACGAGCATCCTGGCCGGGAAGGTAGACGCCTCGCTCGTCACGATCCGCTGCGGGGTCACCAGCCTCCGGTTGGCCAAGCGCACGATTGCCCACCTGATCTCCCGCCGGGCGGTTGTCGGAGGCATCGTCTACAACGCCGTGGAGCCGTCAAACCACGAGTATCCCTACTACAATTATTACTACAGCCAGCAGAAGGGAAGGCCAGACACCGGCAAGTCCTGACCATGACCTCCGGGCCGCACCTGCCAGTCAAGCGCCTCTCAGAGGACCCGTCGCTCAAAGCGCGACACAGCCGGGTGGGCGCGGATCTTCTTTCGGGAGCATTCTTCTGGGGACTGATCCTTCCCCTGCTGGACGCGATTGTTCTGCTCGTCTGCCTGTTGGCTGCGAGCATTGTGCGTTTGGGATATATTCCCGGCGGGGATTCCGGCCGCGGCGGGTGGATCTCGTACATCCTGTACGGGGTCTGCATCATCGGGGGCGCGGCAATCAGCGGGGCCTACCGGAAGCCGATCCAGCTCCGCAGGCTCAGCGCGGCGGCTGAGTTCATCCTCGGCACGGTACTCGCCACCGCCGCCGCCCTGTTTTTTATCTATGTCGTTTTTCTTGGCACCGACCGCGTTGTCCAGGAAAGCCGTGCGGTCCTTCTTCTGAGCACCGCCCTTTTCATTCCGACAGCCCTGATTTGCCGGGAGCTGGTTTATCAGGTCCAGTGCAAGCTCGCCCTCACGCGCCCGTACCTCGTGATCGGCAGCAAGGACTCGCTCAATGAGTTTTCCTGCGCGTACAAGAAGACCGGATTAAACAACCCGGTGATTTCCATGACGGTCGATGAGGTCCCGTTCCTGGAGGGCGGCGGCGGGCCCGGCACAGCAGCTTTTTGGGAGGATGTGGCGCGGAGGTTCGAAGCGGTGATCCTCACCGATCCGCCGGAGGAAATCGCCCCCGGCCTAATCGAAAAGCTGGTCCGCATGCACTTCGCGCAGCTTCCCGTGCTGACCCTCAACGCGTTTTATTCGGTGATGTGGAGGCAGGTCCCGACGCTCCACCTGAATCCGGCGTGGGTCTTCGAGCAGGATTTCAGCCTCGCCGAGCGCTCGCACTACCGGTTTATCAAAAGCGGCTTCGACACGCTCCTCTCGTTTGTGCTCCTCATCGCTTTTCTCCCGCTCTTCCTGCTCGTCGCCGCGGCGATCGTTATCGATTCGCGAGGGCCTGTCTTCTTCCGCCAGGCGCGGACCGGCAGAAACCGGAAGGTCTTTCCGATTATCAAATTCCGGACGATGACCGTCGGGGCCGAGGAGGGTCCGGCCTACACGTCCGGGAACGATCCGCGCATCACCCGGGTTGGAAAAATCCTGCGGGTTCTCCGCATCGACGAGCTCCCCCAGCTCATCAACGTGCTGGCGGGCGACATGAGCCTCATCGGGCCACGGCCGGAATGGGTCCGCCTGGTGCCAGTCTATGAGAAGGAGATCCCGTTTTACCACCTGAGGCATCTCGTCAAGCCCGGCATCACCGGCTGGGCGCAGCTCAACTTTCCCTACGGAGAAAGCCTGAACGATGCCATGGAAAAGCTGCGCTTCGACCTCTACTACATCCGGTTCTACTCCCCGATCCTCGACCTCGAGATCGTTTTAAAAACCGTCCTTCATGTCCTCTCGGTGCACGGAAGATAGGCCGTTCACACCTCAAAAAACGTGCGGAGTTTCCCCAGGAATCCTGCCTTGTAGCTGCTCTTTGTTGCCTGCCCGGCGCTGCCCGCCGCCTCTGCCACGAGCCCCTCATTTTTCATCCGGCGCTGCGCGAGGAGCTCGCTCAGGGCCTCCAGGAGCTCCATGCTGGCGCTGATGATAGGAGCGAGCGTCGCCTTCTCGACCTGCACCGCTTCGCAGTCCTCAAGCGCAAGGATCGTGGCCGAGCGAAGCTCCCCTGTGAGCACCGAGTTCTCCCCGATGCACGCATCCGGCCCGAGGACCGCGACCGCCGTCCGGACACCGTTTGCCTCGACCCAGACCTCGGCGCGCCCGCTGATCAGGACGTACATCGGCCCGGCTGCCGCGCCCTGGCGGATGATGCTTTCGCCCTGACCGAAGCGGACGATCCGGCTGCGGCTCACGAGATCCTCCAGCTGCTCCGGAGAAAGAACAGGCGCAAAAACCGCCTTGCGGAGCGAATCGCGGACGCGCTCGCGGTTCTCCCGGTGCGGGGCCGGGCGCTCGAGCGAAAGCTCGTGCTGGATCGGGAACGGGATCGAGATGTTGTGCCGGCGCAGCGCGTACCAGAGGGTCGTTCGGATGTGGCTGTTGGCCGGATTGTAAAAGACGTGATCGTCCAGCCAGAACCGGAGCTGGTAGGTGATGCTCCAGTCCCCGAACTCCATCAAAAAAACGTTCGGGGCGGGGTCGCGCAGGACGTGCGGACAATCGAGGGCGGCTTCGATGAGGACCTGCTTCACCAGGCTCGGCGGGGCATCGTACTCCAGCCCGATGTCGAGGCGCACGGCGTGGGTGCTGGTCGGGTAGTTGTAGTTGGTGACCGTCTGCTTGGTGATGTTGCTGTTCGGGATATCCAGGCAGACATCGTCGGTCGTGCGCAGCCGGGTCGAGCGCCAGTTGATCTCGATGATCTTCGCGTGCTGGCCGTCGACCAGCAGCCAGTCGCCTGCCTTGAACTGCCCGCCAAAATAGATCGCAAACCCGCTGAAGATGTTCCCGAGCGTGTCCTGCAGCGCCAGCCCGAGAACGATGCCGACAATCCCCGCCCCCGCCAAGAGCCCGGGAACCGCCACCCCATAAAAAAATTGGAGGACGAAGAGGAGTGCCCCGACCAAGATCGCGATCGAAACAAACTCGCCGAGAAACTTCGGGACCTGCCGGCTCGCGCCGTTCCGGAGCAGATGGTCAAAAAAGTAATACCGGACCATGCCGATCAGGAAAAACGCGCCCACCACGGTCACGGTTGCCCCGATGTGCTCCTCCCCCTTAAAGTCGACAAACGAAAAGTAGGTCGGGATGTAGAGCGCGAGCGCGATGCAGAACAGGTGGTAAATCCAGCTGAGGGGAAGCTGGTAGCGCCGCTTCAGCGCCCTCCCGCTAAAGATCATGACCAGATAGATGAGGATCGCGCACCCGAAGTAGATGCCGGCATGGTGGGTGATCCGGAGGCCGGCCTCCAAAATTCCGTCCGGTTCGGACCCGGCAGCCCCAAGAAGATAAGTGGTCGCCAACATCCTGTCACTCTAGCCGCACGCGACGCCTTCTGGCAATCCCGGCGCTCTTCATAACCTCCGCAAAAAATTCCGCGCAAGATCGTCCGGGTGTGCCATAGTAGGCGCTCAACACCCGCTCTTCATGATCCCACCGCTATTCATCTACGTCATTTTTGGAATTGTCCTCGTCGCCGGCCTCGTGCTCATCCTCGTGCTCGCAAACTTTTTTGGGGTCTGGCTGCGGGCGAAGATTGCCGATGCTCCGGTCCCCTTTGCCAAGCTGATCGGGATGCGCCTGCGGAAGGTGCCCGTCGGCCTGATCGTGGACAGCCGGATCACGGCGGTGAAGGCGGGGATCCCGTTGGAGACCGACCTTCTGGAAGCCCACTACCTGTCCGGCGGCAACGTCTCGCATGTCGTCCTGGCGCTCATCGCAGCGGACAAGGCCGGGATCACGCTCGATTTTAACCGGGCCTGCGCGATCGACCTCGCGATTAAAGGGACCAGCAAAACCGTGCTCGAGGCGGTCCGCACCAGCATCAACCCGAAGGTCATCGACTGCCCGAACCCGGCAACAGGAAAAATCACGATCGACGCGGTCGCGCGGGACGGGATCGGCGTCAAGGTTCGCGCCCGCGTGACCGTGCGCTCGAACCTCGACCGCTTCGTCGGCGGGGCCACGGAGGAGACGATCATCGCCCGCGTCGGCGAGGGGATCGTCACATCGATCGGCTCGGCCGTCTCGTACAAGGATGTGCTGGAGAACCCCGACCGCATCTCGAAGACGGTCCTCCAGAAGGGCCTCGACAGCGGGACCGCATTCGAGATCCTTTCGGTCGATATCGCGGATGTCGACATCGGCGACAACATCGGGGCCAAGCTGCAGGCCGAGCAGGCGGAGGCCGACAAGGTGGTCGCGCAGGCCAAGGCCGAGATGCGCCGCGCGGCGGCTGTCGCCAGCGAGCAGGAGATGAAGGCCCGCACGCAGGAGATGCGCGCCAAAGTTGTCGAGGCCGAGGCCCAGGTCCCGCAGGCGATGGCCGAGGCGTTCCGCTCTGGAAACCTCGGGATCATGGATTATGTGAAGATGAAAAACGTGCAGTCCGACACCAGCATGCGCGAGAGCATCGCCGGAGCAGAAAAAGCGCAGCTCGGATAAGGCGACCCGGCCAACCAAAATCCCGGCACCATGGAACAGCTCGTCATCCTGGTCATCATCGGCCTGATCAGCCTGGTCAACTGGCTCATGCAGCGCTCGGCCGAGCTCCGCGAGAAGCGCAAGCTGGAGCGCAAGAGTCTGGGGATTCCTGAGGGTAATCCGTTCCAGGAGCAGCAGCCGGCGGAGGAGCCCGAGCGGCTGAACCCGGACCCTGCTGCAAACATGCGG
>JBGTAT010000312.1:0-7742 GCA_041749755.1 Terrimicrobiaceae bacterium
CTGGTTCCACATGGGGGCCGGATACCTGGTCTTCGCGGTCGCCCTCGGCGGCATGATCGGTATCGGCTGGCTGCTCAACGGCGGAGCGTCCGGTTTGCTCGTGCAGCTGCGTTCCGTGAACAGGCAAGCCGACCCGCCCCGGCATCCCCCGGTGCCCGGAAACAGCAAGCCCGCCCACCAGTCGCCAGCGCCTAAGCGACAGGATCTCCACTGAAATGCTCCGCTGGCCGGAACAACCCGGCGCAAACGATGGACACCCAGGCAGCCCGGAAGGCTGCTCGGGAGAGCAACCGGAGGTTGGCCCGAAGGGCTCGACGCCGGGGTGGCGCGAGTCAACTGATAGAGTAAGCCGCCTTCCTCCTATGCCCAAACTCCGGCGGACGAGCCGGCGGGGTTGGGATCGACTATCATGAAGTTTCAAACCGTGGCATGGGCATCCTGCCCATGTCTTAATGGATTGTTTTTCCCATGGGCAAGATGCCCATCAGTCCCGTGTATGGGGTCAGTCCCGCGTATTGTCGCCTTGGTGCGGAATGCCATGGCGGCCGGGGCCATTGCCCCCGGCCCGATCAATGTTCTATGAGTGGTTACAGCCTCGTGTGAAGCCCCGCCCCAGGCGGCTCACTTTATATCAGTTGACGCGCGCCGTTCCCGGCCTCTTGCCCTGCGGGCCGCCTTTGGCAGTCACCCGAGCGGCTGCCCTCGCCGCCTGGGTGTCCATCCTTGTTCTATGCATAAAATTTGCGGAAGAACCAGAAATCGGTGCGTTTGCTGGCTACCTTCAGGAAAAATCCAAGGCAGCCAGAGAAGGGGGACGATTGCGCAGTCACAGATGGGTCATCCAGGCGATGGAAAAGGAATAATTGGCCTTTGACTTTTCCGGGGGCTGTGGCTTTTTAAAGCCATGAACGCTATTGCCGCCACTTCCGTCCCGATCCCTTTCTGGCGGAGCGCAGTTGTTCTCGCCCTGGTCGGGCTTACCGTGGCCGCCTGCCTTTTGGGAACGCCGCCGAGCGCCGTCTCGGAATCCGGCGTGAACATGAAACTCCCGGCAAGCGTTGTAGGATTTACAGGCAAGGAACTGCCCGTCTCGGAATCCGAGCGCGAAATCCTTCCTGCGGATACCGAATTCGCCAAGATGCTCTACTCGAATGCGGCCGGCAACGAGATCAGCTGCCAGATTGTCCTCGCTGGCGCGGAAAAGCGGAGCATCCACCGCCCCGAGGTCTGCCTGCCGGGTCAGGGTTGGACGTTGAAGTCAGGAGAGGTCGAGACCGTTACCCTCTCGAATGGCAAGAATCTGGAAGTGATGAAGCTCATGATCGGACGGCCCGTCCGCCTCCCAAATGGGGACCAGAAGGAACTGACCAGCATCTTCACCTATTGGTTCGTGGGCAAAGATTCAACCACTCCCCACCACTTGGTGCGAATCCTTAAAACCAACTTCGATATGCTGCTGCACAATACGAACAATCGCTGGGCCTACATCATCGCCAGCGCCCCGGTGCTCGAGGGGTTCGCTCCAAACGGCCTCAGTGCGGCAGCAACGGAAGACCTGCTGCGCAAGTTTATCGCAGATGTGGCCCCATCGATCATGTCAGCACCATGAATTCGCTCACCCCTCTGTGTATGGGGCATCTACCTGCTTTTTGATCGCGGGATATAAACTCGCTATGAAATCAGCCAGCACGCTTTCAATTCTTTCTACTGACATGCCGTTGAGCTGTTCATCGGTGATGGTGGGGGCTCCCACCATGATGTAAGCCCAACTGGGATCTGGATATCCAAGCAATCGCGCCAAGTCCATTTTCAGCGTTTGAAAATAGTGAGGGGTGGTAGAGTTGTGCCCAATATAAAAAAACATGAAAACCCACTTTTGGTCAGATTCTTGTTTTTCAGAAATAGGGCTCCCGCGTGAAGCAAATAGCCGCATGACTTCGAGTTTCCTGCCATCGGACTGGTGACCCTCCCTCTCCCCCTCTCGTTTGTTGCGATCTTCACATTCCTCATGCTCCGGCCCCGACAGCCCAAAACTTCTACAGGCTAAGGAACCCCACAGTGCTGCGGCCGAATCATCTTGAAAGCCAGGCAGACCCCGATCAGTCCGATCTCTCTCGCCAGCCCTCTCAATGGTCAGAAGTATTGGTTGTTATGCCAACATTCTTAAGAATGTTAGAACGGTCCCCGCCCAGTATCAGCGTGTCTGCTCTCTCGCCCCGCTCCTGGAAATACTTCTCGGTGCCCTCGTGCTTGCTGCTCCAATTAAACCCAGCAACCCATCCGACAGGTTCTCGCGCTACGGAGAGGTCACCCTCAGGCGGGCGAATCGCTTGGGGACTCCTGAAGTGAGTGCCGTATTGTCGCGGACTTTTAGACGTGCGTTTGTGTTTTCGAGAATCGTGACATCTTCTGACCAGCCGACAAGATCGCTGCCCACTTCGACAGCGTAGGTGACACCCGGGCGGACGTCGCTTCGGGTGACCGTGAGGGTGAGGTAGGAATCGACTCCATCTGACTCCACCTTGGCGGTTGGGGCGGAAGAGGGCGGGGTGGTTACCAGCGGGTCGGTTCCCAGTGCGTATTCCACAAGGTTTGCCAGCCCATCGTCATCGAAGTCCATGGCATCTGCCGCATCGCCCTCGCTGGCAATGGTCTGGAAATAATCGTTCCTCCACGATTGAAGCACGGAGAATGTTGTCGTGCTCCCTGTTGCCGGGGCTGAATCTCCGGCCAAGGAGTACGACGAGACTTGGTAGAAGTAGGTGGTGCCAGCGGTTGCAGCCATATCGGAAAATGCGAAGGTCCCCGCAGCAATATTTCCAATTTCAACAAACCCCGAGGAAGGAGATTCGCTCCGCAGGATCCGGAATCCGGTTTCGTCTGGCGAGGCATCGGTCCAGGTCAGATTGATGGCGGATGAGGAGATGGGCGTCACAACGAGGCCCGTTGGGGGCAGGGGAGGGGGAACTGCGCTGAAATCGAATGCGAGCGCATATGGTTCGGCAATGGATGAGGTCCCGAAGTTGGTGAGTATGCTTCCCGACTCTGGCTTAAAAACCTGTAGGACATAACGCCCTGCTGGGAGGTTAGACAAAGAGAGGTGCTCGACATTATCCACTCCGCTGGCGCTGCTTGAGACCAGGGCATTGGTTGTCGCGTCGTAGAGAAAAAGGTCGAGGTTATTGATGCCGGATTGGCCGTTTTGACGATTCCAAACCAGGGTGCAAACAGCATGGAATGCTCCGCTCTGTGAAGAAGGCAGGTCAAAGAAGTAGTGGTCAACGCGGTCTTTAAAGGTTGAGCCACTCCGCGCATTTTGGATCGTGCCATTGTTCCAACCCGTCAGAGAAGTGACGTTGCCGGAGATCGCTGTAGGGGGGAGGTGGGCCGCTCCGGAAGTGTAGCTTACAGAGGTTGTCGGACTATGCCTGCCGCCAGATAGCTGCAGGTGTGAGCGATTGACGTTAAGCACGCCCGCGCCATACCGGCGGTCGAGCGGTTCGCTTCCTTGCCGGGTCCACCCTGCCGGTTTGACCGCGCCGTTGAGGAGGAGGGCCTTGAGGGTGCGCGGATCCACGGCGCTCGCAGCGGTTCCGGTCCCGCCGTCTCCACGTGCGCCGGCTTGGATGAGAAGTGCCGCCGCCCCCGAAACATAGGGTGTGGCGAAGCTGGTCAGCGAGGAGGGGGCGACAATATCGGGCTTCGATCTTCCTCCGGTAGCGGTCGGTCCAGCGCTGCCTCCGCCGTTGGCCAGTCCCACGGCAATCCCGTTATACATCGTTGCAGGAGATGGCGGGAGAGTCGCACTTCCGTTGTTCACTCCATTCACAAAGAGAACTTTGTAAAAGTCGGAGTAGTTGTCGTAGCTGGAGTCGATTGCAGGGATCTGCTCTCTAAAAATAAAACTCTGGTTGACGATAGGGGCCCCGATGTTTGTTCCGTTCCCGACGATGGTGTAGAAAAAATAGTTGGCGTCAAAAATTTTGATCGCATCAACTCCCGCCGCAACCCCGCTTGGGCCGAAGAAATTGCCAGCGACCGAATTTGCATGCCAGGATTCCTTCGCGGCAGAGAATCCCGCCGATACGGGGTAGGTCGTTGAGGCGTCGAAGAACGTGAACTTTGCGGGATCTTGAGAGGCGGTTTCCGGGCTCGCCTGGTAGACAGTGCCATTCGGCGTCAAACTCGCCTCGGCCATGGCGATGGTTACGCCGGAACCCGTCAAGCCGGGCTCACGTGCTAGCAGAGATGTCAGACCAATCGTGTCCAGATCTCCAGCGGTCAACATGGACAACCCCCATGCAGTGGCCATGGCATGTGTCGCAAAGCGTTTCATTCGAGGGAAATGCATGGGCGTGGGAGGCGGGCGTGGATAAAAAATCTACCCTGCTACCTTCTGGTTTACAACTCGAAATCCCGACACTGGAAATCGCGAAGGCATAGGGTCAGTCCCGCGTATTGACATCCTTGGTGCGGAATGCAATGGCGGACGGGGCCATTGTCCCCGGCCCAACCAGTGTCGGATCAGTGGTTCAACCAATCGATCCCGTTTCCCGCCATCGGCGGCATGCGGATTCTCTGTCTCGCGGAGCGAGGGGTGGGGAGGCTCCATCATCCCATGGGAAACACCGCCCCGGGCGGCGAGGGCAGGCGCTCAGAAATCGGTCAAGGAAGTCGAGAGGCGAAGGTCGAGGGAAGAGGCGGCTACTCTTTGATCCCTTCAATCCTATTTGCAAACACGTTGATCAGCTTGTGAGTCGGCAGAAGGACTTCAATGGACAGCCATGCGTTTTTCACGCAGGCGTGAAAAGCACTCTTTCGCATATTTCCAAATCGGAGACGCACGATCCATGGCGGTGGCCGGGAAAGCATGATGCGATTTGAAAAATCAGCATCCTTGCTCACGGCGGGCATAGTTCCAGAGGTCGGTGTCACTTGGGCTATGGCCCAGGTCGCCAGCATGGCAAATTGGCAGGCTCGGAGAAAACGTCAGCTTCCGGGGAGTGTTTTCATCAAAGAGAAAACTTTTCAAGCAACCTCCTGAAGAAGGAATTGGTTCTTCATCAGCTCAGAGGATAGCGCCAAGCATGCCAAGATATCCTGACGCGAAATCGAAGGGTATTCTTCCAACACATCTGCGACAGAGTCACCGGCAGCCAGAAATTCAAGAACCGTCTGGGCTGTAATTCGAGTGCCTCGGATCGTCGGCTGTCCGTTACAAACATCCGGGTCGAATGCAATCCTGTTCATGACCTTGCCGTATGCACAAAATTTGCGGAAGAACCAGAAAACGACCCGCAAGCGCCTGAATTGCAGCGAGCAATTTCTTCTCGATCCCCGCAATCGCGAGCGGCAATGCCATTGCGGGAAGCCGGAATGTCAGATGGCGGAGTTGTTCACCACTCTTGCACGGCGAGAGCGGGAACGCGCAGGAATTCCGAGGTGCTGCGTGTGATCAGGGTGTGCCCATTAGCCCTGGCGGTGGCGGCAATAATCAGATCGTTTGGGCCAATGGAATTGCCGATTTTTTCCAAGTCCCGCCGGATTTCCGCATAGTGCTCGACCGCTTCCCCTTGGAAGGGAAGCAACCGGAGGGGAGCAAGAAACTTTTCCACGGCCCGCCGGTTTTCATCGGCCTTGACGCTGACCCGTGCCCCAAACAGCAATTCTGCCCGAACCATTTCCGGCACGGAATAACTGCCCGGGGGTTTTGTAAGATATTTTTCCGACAAGACGCGATCCCGCTTGCGGAGCAATTCCACGATGATGTTGGTGTCCAGCGCGCAGATCATCGGCCGAAATCCGCCATTTGGTCATTTTTTCCTTCTCCATCGGCAGGGGCATGGAACGAGGTATCCGAAACGCTGCCAAGAACTGAAGCGTATCCCTCCGGCCACGCGGGCGCACCGGCGGCGAGCACCAGCTTTTCCCTGGCCCAGCGGGACAGGGACAACGCCTCCCGCTTCGCGGCCCGCTCAATCAGGCGCCCGGATTTGGCGTCGAGGTAAATAGTCAGTTGAGCCATGAAATGAGTGTCACATATTCCACATATACGTGCAAGTATGTTTTATAAAATACCCTGGCGTCTTGCCCTGTGGGCCGCCTTTGGCAGTCACCCGAGCGCCTGCCCTCGCCGCCTGGGTTTTTGTACTTGCCGTATGCACAAAATTTGCGGAAGAACCCGTAGGGTGGGCAGCGGCGAGTGGCGCTAACTTAAGGGGTTTTGGGATGCTGCCCCTACAGGGCAGGGACGCAATTTCTCCATGACCCAGGGCGGCGCTGGCGCTTGCCCTGGGCTATGGGATGAAGCCCCCTTGGGGCTTAAGTTAGCCATTCGGGTCAGCCCTTCTCGAAATGACGCTCAAGAATTTCGCGCACCTCTTTTGGGTGGACAGTCGCCACTTCCCAGACGATGCCGATATCAACGTTGGCGTAATCATGAGCCACAATATTTCGCATGCCTCGCATCTTGCGAGGGGGCAACCCGCTCAAAACGGTGCGCGTTTCGGGAGAAAGGTGCGCCCTTGCTTCCCCAATAATTTCGATTCTCCGAATGACCGCATCCCGTTTCGTTTTCCCTAGTAATCAAGCCAATCCTCGAACTGCTCGTAAACTACCCTTTTACTGCTGAGAAGGGACACTTTCAGGGACACCTGCCCAAAAAACGGCCTTTTTGGTGCCCTGCCAAAAACACGAGTCCCTGTATTCATCAGGGTTTGCGGGCGATTGAGGGTCATGGCGGAGGGGGTGGGATTGCCCGCTGCGCAGGCTTTCCATCTGGGCTTCGCGTGGAACGATGCCCTTCCTCGCAAAGCCTCGGAGGGGGTGGGATTGGCTTCGCCTTTCCATTTTGGCTTCGCGTACAAGGATTCCCCTCCTCGCGCTTTGCACTTCGGAGGGGGTGGGATTCGAACCCACGGAGCCTTTCGGCTCTCCGGTTTTCAAGACCGGCGCAATAGACCACTCTACCACCCCTCCTGAATGTGCTACAGGGAAGCATTACCTCGTGGCCGGGACGATTCCAAGGAAAAGACGCGGGCGGCTATCGAACTGCGGGCCTAAAAAAATTGGGAGCCGGCGTAGGTGTAGGCGAGGAAGATGGCGGCGGCGGTGAGGACGCCAGTGATGCGGGCGGTCGCTTCGTTGAAGATCGCATTTTTTGATCGGACGCAGGCGGTGGCGAAGGCGACCCAGAGGAGGGGGATGCAGAAGAGCCAGATCCCCTGGTGGGCGAGGGTGATGGCGAGCGGCGGGAACGAGCCGGCGACGTTGGCGGCGTATCCGCCGGCTTTGAGGAGGACGTTCAGCGCAAGGATTCCGAGCGCGAGGAAAACGAACTGCGTGCTGGCGAGGGAGAGGATCATACGGGCTCCATGAGGGCTTTGCGCATCACCTCGAGGGGAGCTGCGCGGTTGAACCAGATTTCGAAGGAGAGGGCACCTTGGTGGAGCAGCATGCTGAGCCCGTTGGCACATCGAGCCCCGGCGGCCGCGGCATCCTCCAAAAGGCGGGATCTCCCGGAGGCGTAGACGGTGTCGTAAACAAGGAGGCTCGGCGTAAGAAGGGAAGCGGGGATCAGCGGGGCATCGGTGCGCCGCATTCCGACGGAGGAGGCATTGATCACCAGATCCGCGTGGGCGAGCTGCTCGCGCAGGGCCGCCTCGTCGAAGCTGATCGCAACCAGCCGCTCGATCGGGCCGACGAGCCGGTCGGTCCGGAAGCTGGGGGCAAGCTCGGCGGCC
>JBGTAT010000313.1:0-1646 GCA_041749755.1 Terrimicrobiaceae bacterium
AGCCGGCCGCGAGCGCTGCGCCAGCGATGGCCGGGTTGCGCCGAAGGCTGGCGCGCATCACGCAGGCCGCCGGGGGAAGGTGGGCAAGAAAGAACAGCGCGTCCAGAAGGGAGGGATGGTTGGAGACGATGATCGTTCCGCGGGAGTCGCGGAGCGGTTCAAGCCCGTAAGCTTCCAAGTGGAGGGCGCCGGTGAGCTGCATCCAGCGCACATACAGGCGGAAGGCCTGGCGCATAAACAGCTGGCCAGTGGTGGAGGCGATCCTTCCGCCCGAGAGCCGAAACGCCAGCCAACAAAGCAGCGACGCGATGAGCCCCATCGCAAAAAATCCGAATGTGGCTGCGAGTTGGGCGGCGTAGGCAACCGGACGGAAGCGGAGCGTCGGCACGGGTCGGCAATCGGCGGCCATTCTGGAACCAGCTCTCGATGTCGCCATCCTTTGCCTGCGCGTTCAGGGTTGCCGGAGGCGGCCGGTTTCGGTGAGCGCCGCGACGGCGGATTCCACCTGCGCGGGAAACATCTTGTCCCAGTCCGCCGGGGTGCCTGCGATCCGGGTCGTCCAGTTGGCATCCCCGACGGCACCAGGGATGTTAAACCGTTCCCCGAGCCCGAAGAGGTCGGTGATCTGGTGAACGGCCATCCAGGAATTGCAGGCAAAAAGCCCCCGGATCAGCGCGGCATGGATTTCGGGGGTGAAGGGGGCGGGCAGGGCGATATCCGGGCGTTCGCAGAAGGTGAGGAGCCCCCGCATCTCGGCCTCGGCTGGCCCGCGCGTGTCCGGGTTCTCGCAGCGGGCGACGAGGTCGCTCCAGAATTGCTCGAGCGGGGGATGGTCGTGCGTGGCAAACGTGGCCAGGCTGAGCCGCTGGTATTCGGATCCCGGGATGAGCTGGCCGTCAGGCCCGCGCTCCCACTGCGGGATCTTGAAGCCCGGGATTTCGAGGCCCTCCAGCGTCGGCCGCACATAGGGCGCGACCTCGCCGAGATCCTCCGCGATGAGCCGGTGGCGTCCGGTCTCCTCCAAGAAGACGCGAAAAAGAACCTCGCCCTGCAGGCGGTTTCGCTCGCGGTTTTCCTCCGTGCTGTCGTCGCGCTCGGTAAACCCGGGGAGACGTCCGCCGGTCCGCTCGGCCGCCTGCTCAGGCGTCAGCCCGGTGAACTCGCCGTTTTTCTCCGGCCGCCACGGGAAGCTGTAAATCCGGAAAAAACCGAGCGCGTGGTCGACGCGCAGCAGGTGGAAGACCTCGCAGGCGGCGCCAAGCCGGCGGCGCCACCACGCGAAGTTGTCGTGCGACATCGCCTGCCAGTTGTAAAGCGGAAAACCCCAGTTCTGACCCCACTTCTCCGTGAACGGATCGCTCTTAAAAACCTTCTCCGGCGGAGCTCCGCAGGACAGCGAGAGGTCGAAGATCTCCGGGGATCCCCAGACGTCTGCGCTCGAGATGCTCACCCCGACCGGGATATCGCCGACGAGCGCGACCCCGAGCTTGTCGCAGGCGGCCCGGACCGTCTTCCACTGCATCCGGGCGACCCACTGGACGTAGCGGTAGAAGCGGACGAGGTCGCGGAACCGCTTCCGGTCGGCGGCCGAAAGCCCAGCCTCCCAGTCCTCGGCCGCCTCGCGCGTCTGATGCGCGGCTGGCCAG
>JBGTAT010000314.1:0-3553 GCA_041749755.1 Terrimicrobiaceae bacterium
ACCCCACCCCAAAGCCACGCCGCCTGCACCGTCAGCCATTCCCCGCCTTGCACGAAGAGGCTGCTGACATATGTGAGGGCCGTGCGCGGCCAGGCCCAGCGGGAGGGGTCTCGGTCGGTTGCGAGCTGCAGCATGAACTCCGGAGCCACGACCTGGGTCGCATCAAAGCGAACCCATGACCCGGACGCCGGATCCCACGCCTCGACCCAAGCGTGGGCGTCGGAGTCCCTCACCGAGAGCGTACGAAGCCACGGGTTCCAACGTCCCCCCCGGTATCCGGTGATGACGCGCGCCGGGACGCCGCCCAGACGGAGGAGATTTGCCGAGGCCGCCGCGTAGTGCTCACAAAATCCGCGGCGGGACTTGGTCAAAAACGTGGCGACCGAATCCACGCGGCCAGGCCGGATCGTGTACGTGAACCCGGAGGTCGCAAAAAATCCCGCGAGCTCGCGGAGCCGCTGGCGGGTCCCGCCCGGCGGTTGAAAGATCGTGCTGGCCAGCGCGCGCAGCGCAGGGGCCTTCGAGACGCTGTCGGGAAGCTCGACATCCGCGCCCTGCGGCGGATCGTTGGCTGGTGCGGCAAACGAGGCGATCTCAATTTCGAGGCGCTCATCGTCCGGGGCCGTGAGCCCGTCGTAGCCGATGCTCATCCCCACGGGAGCGACCGGCCGCGCTGGCTCAATGGCCAGCGTGTACTGCCAGGCGGGAAACCCCGCAAAATCGCTACGGGCGGACCGCAGTGGCCCGGCCAGCCAGCGGAACCCGAGGTTCTGGTCGAGCACGCTCCCCCGCCAGAACAGGTCCGCGACCCCGGGGACGGTTTCGCCCTCGGCAAAATGGGCGACGAACGCGAGCTGGCGCCCGGGCCGGATCTCCGAAAAATCGCCCGGATTGAGCTCGCCGGAAAACCCTGCCATCGCGACCTCGGTCCGGCTGGAGAGCGCAGGAAAAATCCAGAATGCCGGGACGACGACGGCCGCGACAGGAACTCCGAGCCGCAGCGCCCGCAGGAGGACCGCCCGTAGGCTCTGCGTGGCCTCCTCCGGCGTGTGCGCCTGCTGGGCGAGGAAGAGCAGGATGGCGACATCGACGATCAGCACGACCGATCCGATGTCGGTGCTCAGCGCGATGACGGCGAGGAGTGCGACGGCGCAGAGGAGGATCCGTAGCACGCGCTTCGGGTGCATCGCCTGCAGGAGCATCGACCCGGCAACCCACGCGGCAGCTGCTGCAAAAAATCCCGGCAGCGACAATCCGGCAACAAACGGGATGCCCAGGGTCCCGGCCAGGCCCACCCATCCAACCCATCTGGGCGGCAGCACGCGCAGGAGTCGGAGGACCAGACCCGCCACAAGCAGGATTCCCAGCGCTCCGCCAAGCAGCGGCGGAAGCGCGATGATCCATTGGTGCAGGATGAACCAAATGCCCGCCAGAAGCCCGGCCAATCGCTGTCCGGGACGTTCGCTCATTTGCCAGCCCCCCAGCCGGCCAGAGCTGCGCGGCATCCATCCAGGTTCCTTTCATAGAGCCCCGCCCCGCCAAGGTGTAGGTCGAACCCCCGGCCCAGCCGCACGGCCGCCTGAACCCATGCGCTCAGCTGCTCGAGGCGGTCCTCAGGGTCTTCCAGAAAGGCGGTGTCTTCCCAGCGGATCGCCAGCCGCCCGCCGGGATCTTCAAACGTGCGCACGGCAAGCGTCCCCGTGCGCGCAAATACCTTCCAATCCACCCGCGAGAGCGGGTCGCCGGGAAGATACGGCCGGGATTCTCCGATCTCTTCGCCCCCGGATTTTACGGCGACCGCGCTTCCGGGCAGCGGACGCCATGAGCGCCCGCGCGGATAGACCGCGTGGCTCCCGGCATCCCGCAAAACCTTCCAAGCAAAGCAAAGCCCAGCGGGGAAGTTGCTGGAGACCCAGATCGGCGGGAGGGGGAAAATCCCGCGCCTGGCGGTCGGGATGCGAATCTCCACGCGCACGGACCCCCCCGCTTCGATGACCGGGATCGTCGCTTGGCCGAGAAGCTTCCATCCCTCCCGATAGCGCACCTTCAAGCCCAGTCGCTCGCCTTGGCTTGTGTTCGTCACGAGAACGCTGACGACCGCCTCGCTTCCCACCGGGACGGGCGGAACCCGCCCTGTGCTCAGGCAGATCCCGCGCATGTTGTCGTTCGTCTGGATGAGCACCACGATCCCCGCGACGACCAGGGCAATGACCAGAACCTGTGGGGTTCCCCCGAATCCCTCCGAAATATAGCCTACCGCAAACGTGAGCAGGACGGCCCCGGCCAACACCGCCCCCGCCCAGGTGGGGACGATGTAGATCCGCTCGCGGGCCTTCATGGCTACCGAACCGGCGTCTCGCGGCGGAGCGCCTCCGCCATCCCGGCAGCCTCCTGCGCGTCGGAGGGAGCTGTCGAGAATTGCGCCAGGCGGTGCGCCACCACCGGAGCAAATACCGCCTGCACGTCCTCGGGAAGAACGTGGTCGCGGCCGCGCAGGAATGCCCTCGCTCTCGCAGCGCGCTGGAGGCCTATGGCCGCACGCGGGGAAAGCACCCACCCCCGATCGCGCGCTTTCTCAAAGAGGTCGAGGATGTAGCCGGAAACGGCCTCCGCCACATGCAGCCGCGCCGCGGCGGCCTGCCACTCCAGGACCTGATCCGCAGATGCCAGAACCTCCAGCGCCTCCGGACGGATCGCCCCGCCGGAATCGCGCTCGAGCAGCTTTTTCTGGGTCGCGCGGTCCGGCACCCCCAGGGCAAGGCGCATCAGGAACCGGTCGATCTGGGACTCCGGCAGCAGCGCCGTGCCAGCCTGGTCGCGAGGGTTCTGGGTGCCCACAAAAAAGAACGGACGCGGCAGCGCGTGCGTGTGCCCCTCGATCGTCACCTCGTGCTCGTCCATCGCCTGCAGCACCGCGCTCTGCGTGCGCGGGGACGCACGGTTCAGCTCGTCCCCAAGAACCAGCTGCGCAAAAATCGGGCCGCGGTGGAAGGTGAAGGACTGGCGCGCCGGATCAAAAACTTGGCTGCCCAGGATGTCGGACGGCAGCAGGTCGTTGGTGAACTGCACGCGCTGGAACTCAAGCCCGAGCAGCCGCACCATCACCTTCACCATCGTCGTCTTGCCCACGCCAGGCGTGTCCTCAACAAGGAGGTTTCCGTCCGCAATGAAGCAGCACAGCGCCAGCTCGAGCTCCCGCCCCCGATCAATCATCACCCGCCCGGCCTCCGCATGGAACTTCTCCAAAAATGATCGCATGCTACAACCCATACACCGGTTCGGCCCGTCGCAAAATGATTCTCTTCGGGATCGGTGCCGGCACCCGCCTCGCACCCCGCATAGCAGGGTTCGACGAAGAACCTATGATGTGGGTCATGCCGGTTTCAGATATCCCGGGTTCTGCGGGGATTTCCTAGGGCCTGTCCGGTAGCGGGAGAAGCAGACAGGCAAAGGGACAGCGGGTAAAATAGTTCGGGCATGAACAGCGAAAAACGCTGCCATGCCCGAAATCGAGTGGTTATAATTTTGTCGCCAAACAAAAAAGAACAGCCAC
>JBGTAT010000315.1:0-12369 GCA_041749755.1 Terrimicrobiaceae bacterium
TGTCGCGGAGCGCGCCCTCGATGCTGCCAAGGCCCGCAGCCATCTTCGCGTTGACGTCATGGCTCCGGCCGAATCCCCGGAAGCCCTCGACGGATTGCTTCTGGCCGATGCGGCCCTTGCGGCGAATCCATCGGATATTCAAGCCCGGACCGACCGCGCGGGATGGCTCTGCTTGGCCGGACAAAACCTCCTTGCGTCGGATGATATCGATGCCGTGCTGACCGCCTCCCCATCGAATATTCCCGCTCTCCACCTGGCGGTCGCCATCAGTCTGCGGCTCGGAAACTTTGCTGCCGCCGCCGCGCACGCCAACCGCCTCGAATCCCTCAAGGCTCCGAAGGCAGTCCTCTGCGACGTGATGACCGGCCTCGGGCGGCTGGCATTCGAGCGGTCCCAGTTTCCTCTTGCCCTCGACTTTGCGAACCGCTCGCTTGCGGCGGGATCAACTCCGGATGGCTGGAAATTAAAAGCCGCCTGCCACACCCGTCTCGGGCAACCGAACGAAGCTGCGGACGCGGCTAAGAAAGCGGGGGCAAAATGAGGTGGCTCCTTCCCGCGTTTGTTTTTCTGATCGCCTCGGTACAGGCGATGCAACCGCCTCCGCCCAAGCCAGCCGGCCCGCTGACGGCCGCCTCCCCGCTCCCGGCGCCTCCGGCATTTGTGCTGCCCGACGATCCCCGCCTGTTCCAAGAGGCGCCGGACGTTGACGGGGTCACGATTTCGCCGGCCGATGGAAAAATCGAGCCCTTCGCAACGTTCAGCCTTTTGTTCCCAACCGATATCGTTGGCGCAGACGCGATCGACCAGGAATCCGCCCGGGCTCCGATCACGATCTGGCCGCCGCTCGACGCAAGCTTTGTCTGGCGTTCCCCTGCCGAGGGGGATTGGACGGTGACCGGAGCGCGGATCCCCGGGCAAACCTATCGCGTCCGCCTCCGCGAGGACCTTCAGGCGATCGACGGCACCCCGCTTCCGATCGCCGCATGGGGGGCCGCCTTGAAATCGGATCCGCTCCGGGTCTCCAGCTGGTACGAAGAGCGTTCCCAGCTTCATGCCAGCCCGCAGGTTCCGCTGGAATTTAACTACCCCGTCCGGATCCACGACGTGGCTGAGGGGATCTGGTTCCAAGATCGCGCCACGAGAATGCGGTTTCCCGCACAGATCGTGATCGGGAGTGACACGGCGAACCCGGGGCTCCCGACGCCGACCACGATCCGCGCGACCCCGCGCGACCCGCTGCCCGTCGGAGCGACCTACGACCTCGTCGTCGAAAACGTCTATGATGCCCATGCCGGGCGCACGCTCCCGTACCCGCGCGTCTTTCCGCTCGGCACCACCCGCCCGCTTGCAATCGACTTCGTCGCCGCCCGCAACTGGGCGACCGATAAACCGCATATCGAAATCAAATTTAAAACGTCCCTCGCAGATGCCCCGCTCACAAAAAATGCCGTGTCCATCACCCCGCCGGTCAGCGGGTTCTCGCTCCGGAAAGATGGCGACAGCATTCTGGTGGACGGAAATTTTGACACGTCGATCCGCTACCAGGTGGCCGTCTCCCGCGACGTGATCGGAGACCGGGGATTCCCGCTCGCGGCCCCGTCGGTTTGGGGGGCGACATTTCGAAAAAAGCCGCCAACGATCCTCTTTCCACCAGGCGAGTTCCGCCAGCGCGGCGCGCTCGGGCTGCGGTTTGCGCTCGTCCAGTGCAATACCGGACCGGTGACGTGGCGGCTCGCCAAGGTCCCCGCAGATAAGCTCGCCGCCGTCCATGCCGCCCTGGCTCTGGATCGCGAGCTTCCCTCCCCGTTGACAGTTGACAGCCTCGGCCTGGAGGTCGTCGGCACCGGTTCTTTCCCGGCCCTCGACGGCGACAAGGAGGAGCTCAGAAAAATCGAATGCCTCCCGGCCGCCCCGCTCGGCGGCCCGTATCTCATCGAGGCCCAGGCGGCCGCAGCGGACGGACGGACGATCGCCAATCGTTCGCTCGTCTGGTTTGGCGAGCTCGCGCTTACCCAAAAACTTTCTCCAACCGACCTCACCATCCGCGCCGCCGCGATGGGGACCGGCGAGCCGGTTGCCGGCGTCCGCCTCCGCCTGCTCACCCAGGAACTCCTGGAAATTGCCTCGTCCGAAACCGGTGCGGACGGGCTTGTCCGGTTTCCCCAGACGGCTGCAGCGGCCGCCGCGTATTTCGAGACGTCCCGGGATGGCACGGAGACGCTCTGGCCAGCATCGCCGGACGGACAGTTCTCGTCCGGGTCCACGTACTTCTTCCCCCAGCCCTCGGTGCTCGGGAAAATCCTGACCGACCGCCCGCTCTACCGGCCCGGGCAGGAGCTCAAAATCAAGGGCTTCGTGCGGGTCAGAAAATCCGGCTCCCTCACGATTCCCGCCGGCCAGCCGGTCGCTTGGGAGATCACGACGGCGTGGCAGGACGAGGTCGTCGCCTCCGGTTCGGCGCGGGTCAATCCCTCCGGCGGATGGGATGCGGCGTGGACCGCCCCGGCGGAGGGTTCGCTGGGAGAGTTCCGGGTGCGCGCAAAGCTCGGTGTGGCGGATGCCGGCAGCCCGGCGGCATTCCAGATCGAGGAATTTCGGAATCCACCCTTCTCGGTGCACTGCGAGCTGGTGGACCCGACCCGGCCGGCCGAATCGACGATCACCGTCGCCTCCCGGTATTTCCACGGGGCCGCGAACGCTGGCGCACGCGTTCGATGGAAGGTGACCTGGCTCAGCGATCATCAGGGAGATTTTTACTACAGCGAGGACAACGGCGGGTTCGAGCAGGTCGACCTCTATTCACAGAACGTAAAGCCCCCGGTTTATGATACGGTGGTTGAGGGCGAGACTGCCCTGAACGGTGATGGCTTGGCGACGATCTCGTGTGCCGCCGGGTTTCCCGATCCGGGAAACCGCGCGAACGCGACGGCGCTCTGGCAGGTCGATGTCACCGGCCCGGACGCGCAGACGCTCACCGGCGGGGTCACCGACAGCGTCGTCATGAACGAGATCACGCTCGGGGTCCGCGAAGGGGAGGACTCCCCGGATGGCATGATCCGATTTGATACCCGCGTGGTCCCGCGCACGGCAGGGTCACCGGTTCCTAAAACCATTCCGGCCGCCCTCTTCCTCGTCGAAACAAAATCCGTGAAGGAACAGATCGCGCCGTTCGTTTACCGGTATCGGAATTTTGACGAGTTCACGCGCAAGGCCGCCAAGGAGGTGTCGGCCGATGGCACAGCGGATTTCCCGGCCCCCAGGCCCGGACGCTACGTCCTCGTCGTCGGACCGACGGCCGACGGGATGGCGGTCAGCGCCGAGGCGGTCGTCACCGGGCCGGGAGAGTCGGAGTTCCCGGTGAGCAGCGATGAATCCCTGACCGTGATCCCGCCGAAGGATCCGGTTCCTGTCGGGCAGAACGCGACGTTTGACGTGCTGGCCCCCTCCGGCGGGCTCGCATGGGTGACGGTCGAAACCGATCGGATCCTCGACTCCCGGACCGTCGAAATCCCTGGAAATGCCACGAAGATCGAGATCCCCACACGCAGCGAATTCGGGCCGAATGCCTGGGTTTCGGTCTATGTCCTCCGTCCGGGTGGACGGGATGGGATCCCCGGAGAAATGTTTGGGTTCGCAGGGTTCTCGCTCAAAAATCCCGTGCAGGAATTGGACGTGCAACCGTCAACCAGCCAGGCAACGTACGAGCCTCGCGAAAAGATTTCCGGGACCGTCTCGGTGACCTGCGACGGCCAGCCGGTTGCGGGGGCCGAGGTGACCGTCTATGCCGTGGACGACGCGATCCTGGAGCTCGGCGGATGGTCGCTCCCGTCGCTCGCCCCGGACTTTTTTCCTCCGAATTCCTTCAACATCATCACGTCCCCTGCCCTGCGCGGGCTGGTCTCCGGGATCCGTCCGGACCAGCTGACACAGAAGGGATTCACGGTCGGAGATGGAGGGGGCGAGGACTTCGGGAATATCGGGTTCACGCGCAAAGATTTTAAGCCGATCCTCTTTTGGAGCCCCTCGCTAAAATCCGGCCCCGATGGCAATGTCTCGTTCGAGTCCACCGCCCCGGATAACCTGACCCGCTTCCGGGTCATCGCGATCGCCCAGTCGGCGGCCGGCCAGTTTGGCTCGGCCTCCGCGACATTTGAGGTCACGAAAAACCTTTTGATCGAGCCCGCCCTGCCGCGGTTCCTCCGGCAGGGCGACGCTGTCGAACTCCGCGCGGTTGCCCGCCAGAAGCTCTCCGCATCCGCCGAGCTCACGACAACCTGCCGCACCGACCTGGAGATCGTCGGACCTGACACACAAGCGATCGCCGCAGCAAAAGATGCTCCCGCGGTCGTCCGGTTCCTGGCGCGCGTGCCGGAGGCTGCCAGCGCAGCGAAGATCCGCTTCGGAGTTTCGGCCCCCGGCGGCCATTCCGATGCGGTCGAGGTCACGCTCCCGGTCCTCCCCCGCACGATCACCGTGAGCGAATCTGTTTCCGGATCCTGGTCGGGGTCGACGTTCCTTGCATCGGATTTTTTCCCTGCCGCGTGGGCGGGGTCGCGCGGGACGTTTGAGACGACCCTCTCGACGTCGCCCTACCTGGCGAAGCTTCTCGGGGTCCCGGCCGTCCTCGACTACCCGCACGGATGCCTCGAGCAGCAGTCTTCCCGGATCCTTGCCTTCACCGCGCTCAACGACCTCCTGAAGTGGATTCCGACCAATCTCGGGCGCGACGCGAACTACCGCCGCACGATCGCCGAGGCGCTCGAAGCGATGGAGGCGTCGCTTCTCCCCAACGGAACGCTCCCGTACTGGCCGATGGGCACGACATCGAACCTCTTTGTCACGATCCAATCCGCCCTTGCGGTCGCACGCGCGGAGGAGCAGGGGATCGAGGTGCCGGAGCGTCTGTCCAACGAGCTTTCCGCAGCCCTCGAAGCCATCATCGCCCGGACAATCCCGTCATCCCCCACCCTTCGCGCGTTCGCCCTTTTTGTCGCCGCCTCAGCTGGTGAGCCCGATGGCCTGGAGGCAGCGGCTGACGATCTGTACATCGGGCGCGATCGCCTAACCCCTGAAGGCAAAGCCCTGCTCGCGCTCGCATTTCATGAGCTGGGCAAAGGTCCCGAAAAACAAGAGCTGCTCGTCGGCGAGCTGCCGGATGTCCTCGGCCAGCAGGACTTCGATCCCGAAACATTTTCTTCGGCAGTCCGCGCCCAAGCGTTTGCCCTTCTCGCCCGGGCTGCGGTGAGCCCGGACCCCGGGATCCGGCCCCACTTGGAGAAGCAGCTCGAATCGTCTGCATCCCTCTCGACTCAGGAAAACCTCTGGCTCCTCTTTGCCTTCCAGTCCCTGCTCAAGGCCGAGCCCGCAGCCACCCTGCCGAAAGCGCTCCGCCCGATTCCTGATGCCAAGTCTCCAAACCTAGCCTCCGCCCTCTGGAATCCGCGCCCGCTTCAAGATGCCCCCCGCCTGCAGATTTCCGGACTCGCCGGCCGGGGCACGTTTGTTCTGGCCGCCCGGCGGGCGCTGGCGGACTCCAACATCGCGCCCGTCCAGAACGGGCTCCGCCTCGACCGGATAGTCAAAAACATGACCGATCCCGCCCGCACAGGATCCGCCGCCGCCCCGTTCCGACTCGGGGACGAGATCCTCATCACCTTCCGCTTCCAATCCGACAAGCCGCAGAGCTTCCTCGCCCTCGAGTCCCCCCTCCCCGCCGGCATCGAGGTCCTCAACCCCAACCTTGCCCTCTTTGGAAAATTCTACCAGGTCCCCGACGAGGACGGCATTCGCACGGCTTCGCTCTCCCACTCGGAGATGTACGACAGCCGGACCGTCCTCTTCTTCGACGAGTCCCCGGCCGGGCTCGCGACGACCTCCGTCCTGGCACGCACCACCGCAGCCGGAACGTTCGCCTGGCCGGCCGCCCAGATCTCCCCGATGTACGACAGCCGGTTTTATTCCCGCACCGCCCCGGCAACCTGCACGGTCGTCTCCCCGTGATCCCCCCGCGTTGCCTGAAGTCAAAATGACACCGGGGCATCAAAAAGCAGGGCAAGCGGATTTCAGATTATCTGTGCGGCCGCACAAATAATCTGTGCTGTCGTGGGGTCCTGTACCTGTGGCCAGGCAAGCCGGAACCGAATGGATTCTTTATGAGCGCCTGCGGATGGCCGACTTGCTGATGCGCCCGACATGGCAGCCTTGGTCATGGCCGAATGGCACTGGGGCTGGTTGTGCGCGGAACTCCAAACAAGCCCCATCAAGACGAAGCCCGCTTTTGCAACTTTCGGAGATGCGCCTCCGCCACAAAATCCTGAAAGATTCTGATTGCCTTCGCCGGCTGACCGGAGATGATCAAATTTCATTGTCGGGCCGTGGCTCAGCTTGGTAGAGCGCCTCGTTCGGGACGAGGAGGTCGCGAGTTCGAATCTCGCCGGCCCGACCATTCTTTATCCAGACGCGTCTGCGATCTGGTTTTTTTCAACTTGCGCGGCCGGTTTCCGACATCAGCCTTGGACGGGCCTATGGGAGGGGCTCTTATTGTTGGAGCGAATATCGGTTGCGGATCGTGCCGGGAGAGTGCTTATTGACCGCCTGCCGGGTTCTCAATCTTCGCTATGCGCCCCATTTCTGATCTCCGCCGCCCTGCTTCTCTCTATGTCCTTGCTATCGTCGCAACGGCGTCGGCACAGCAGCTGCCGCCTTCGACGAAGATCGAGGATATTTACAAAGTGACGTGTTCCGCCTGTCACGGCGCGAACTTCGAGGGCGGCCTGGGTGGCAGCCTCGTGGACGGTGCCTGGAAATACGGAGGCTCGGACGAGGAGATCGCCCTCTCCATCGCCAAAGGCAAACCGGAACTCGGCATGGTGCCCTGGGAGGGAGTGCTCACTCCGGAGCAAATCCGCACCATGGTGGTTTTCCTGCGCGAGAAGGAGCGGGAGGAGAAAAATCGCACGGCCACACTGCCGAAGCCGGAGCCGGGAAAAATCACAACCACAATGCGGCACAGCTACCGGTTGGAAACCGTCGTGGAAGGCCTGCGCCATCCGTGGGGTCTCGCTTTTCTGCCCGATGGCCGGATGCTGGTGACGGAAAAATCCGGCCCTCTGCGAATCGTGGAAAAGGACGGGAAACTCAACCCGGAACCGGTCGCCAGCACCCCCGCTGTGATCGATCACGGGCAGGGCGGGATGATGGATGTCGCGCTGCATCCCGACTACGCGAAGAATGGCTGGATCTATCTCGCCTTCGCCGACGGCTGGTGGGATGCGCAGAAAAAGCCTCACACCCTCACCGCCGTCGTCCGTGGCCGCATCAAGGACAATCGCTGGGTGGATCAGGAATGGATCTATAAGGCGGACCCGAAGTTTTACACCGGCGCGGGCGTGCATTTCGGCTCGCGGATCGTTTTTGACCGGGGGTTCCTCTACTTTATCGTCGGTGAGCGGGGCGGCCGGATGGAGGCGCAGGATGTCACACGGCCGAATGGAAAAATCTTCCGCCTCAACGACGACGGAAGCGTTCCGGCGGACAATCCATTTGTGAATACGGACGGCGCAGAAAAAGGAATCTGGAGCTACGGCCACCGCAATCCCCAGGGCCTTGCCCTCGACCCGCGCACACATTCTCTCTACGCGACGGAGCACGGTCCCCGCGGAGGCGATGAATTCAACCTCATCCTCAAAGGCCGCAATTACGGCTGGCCGGTGATCACCCACGGGATGAACTACAACGGCACGGCGATCACCCCCCACACCGCGAAGGAGGGGATGGAGCAGCCGCTGACCTATTGGGTGCCCTCCATCGCCACCTGCGGGCTGGCGTATTATGACGGAGGAAAGTTTCCGGAATGGCGGCACGATTTCTTCGCCGGCGGCCTCGGCGGGCAGGTGGTGGATCGCATCCGGGTGGCCGACGGGAAAGTCGTCGAGCAGGAGGTGGTGGTCAAGGGGATCGGGAGAATCCGCGCTGTCGTGAACGGGCCGGATGGCCTGCTTTATCTGATAACCAATGCGCCGGATCGCATCGTGCGGCTTGCCCCGGCGGAGTGATGAGGAGGCCGCGAGTGATTTTCCGGATGCGAAACGGCGGGGCCGCTTTCACCCTCGTTGAATTGCTGGTCGCGACCGCGATCCTAGCCATCTTCTGTGCATTGCTTTTTCCAGCCATCGAGTCCGCCCGGCAACAAGCGGAGCGCACGAAAGCCGTGAGCAATCTCCGACAAATCGGGCAGAGCACTTACCTCTACGCCGCGGAAGCGGGTGTTTTTCCCGGCCCGCTGTGGCCGGGGCAGATGCCCCAGCTCGACCCCTCGCGCAGCGGCCGCCTGGTGCGTGAGATCGCGCCATATCTGGGCATCACCATCCCCACCACACCACAGATCGTGGGGATCTTCGTCCCACCCGGCTACGCCCGGGCACCAGGCGCTCCGACTCTCGAAAACGCGCGCACGTTTGTGCTGAACATGGCTGTCTCTGTGAATGGCGTCGTTGTGAATCCGTGGGGCTCGCTCGCGGATGCCACTCCCGGCGTCCCGCAACGTCCGACCTCTGTGCCCGGCAGCGCCTGGGCGATGTCCGATGCCGACCAGCTTCATCCGAGGGTCAAAACCGCCGCCTGGAAGACGAATACGCCGCTCGCTCCGATTCACTCACCACGACGCCTGGCGCTCTATTTTGACGGACGCGTGGATGGCGTCTCGGAGGACCTTCTGGCCGTCCCGTAGGATTTTCTGACAGGAAATCTCCGTCCTCATGGACTCACTCCGGCCCCGCTCAGATTACGACGCCACGGGTGTGACGACTTGTCTGTCGGGTTCGTTTTGAGTTTTGTGCGAGCCACCTCCGGTCGCGTTCGGCGGACCAGTCGTGTCTGAGCCCCGTCGCCCTGCATGCCCCAACGAGGAAGCTTTCCCCTGCAAGGGGTGACTCCCTGTATTAGCGAGGCCATTTAACCTCCACGCTGGTGCGTTCGATCCCGTTGGAGGGCTCTGCTCCGTCAGGGCCGACTTATTGGCTTGGATCGCCGGCGAGCCCGAACTCCACCTCCGTCCACTCCTGCTGGCGGTGGAAAGAGACTTCCGCATGGGGCGACGTCGAGGAGAGGACGGGCGGCTCTTCCGCCGACGAGTAGTCGTAGCGGCTGAAGGAGACCAGCCATCTCCGGCCTAGCAGCGGCATTCCTGCGGGGAGAAACACGGAGGCGGGCACACTCGCGCAGATGCACCATGTCCGGCCTTCCGACCACTGCGAGAAGTCGAAGATCGGCTCGTGAACCTTGAGCTCATCGAGGGAGCGCCCCCCATTTCCAATGCTACCGATCGTCTCGGCATCCGGAAACAAAAGCTGCAGGCGCTGCCCGTTCGGGGCGACATGGAATTCGGCGTAGCTCCCGCCCCCCGCGTCGCGCAGGAAAATTTCGAAAACGTCCCCCAAGATGCACAGGAGCTGGTTGTCCTCGGTCGCACGGGTGAAGAGCAGGTTGTCCGTGAGTTCGCCAAAAATGAGAAAGCGATCCTCACGCCAGGCGATCCTCACGCGGGCGGGGAGGAAATTTTCCTCAGGCGCGCCGCGCCAAGCTTGCTGCATTTGCAGGCTTGGCGCACAGGCAAAGGCCTCGCGGACCGCACCGGGATCTCCCAGGTCAAAGTCGCCAAGGTACGGACAAACGATTTTCATGGCATCTCCCCCCCGCTGGTTCCGGGCCGGCTCGAAGTATGCCGGGCCGGAGCCGGGGGGTGAGTTTCACCGGCAAATTCGTATCTTCCACACATGCTTGGACACCTTGGCAGGCGGTCTCCATCTCGTCGAGGCAGGAGTCCCACCACGCGTGGAAAAACAAACCAGACAGGGGCAGGATTCCGATCTTCTGTCGGGATCTTCTTGCCGAATGCCCGCATTGACATCAAGTTCCCCCGCCCGATAGGATCCCCACCCTATCGGCTCTGCCGGGCGGAGCGCCCCCTGCGCTTTCCTGCCTCGTAAAGCCTTTCCACAGATCCCAACCTACGCATGAAAATCCTTGTTACCGGCGGAGCCGGATTCCTCGGTTCGCACCTCTGCGAGCGGCTCCTTGAAGCGGGCAACGAAGTCACCTGCCTCGACAACTTTTTTACCGGCCGGAAGAAGAACGTAGCTCACCTGCTCGGGAACCCCGGGTTCGAGCTGATCCGCCACGATGTGATCGACCCGTTTAAGATCGAGGTCGACCAGATCTACAACCTCGCCTGTCCGGCCTCGCCGCCGCACTACCAGTACAACCCGATCAAGACCACAAAAACCTCGGTGATGGGGGCGATCAACTGCCTCGGCCTCGCGAAGCGGGTCAAGGCCCGCGTGTTCCAGGCCTCGACCTCCGAGGTCTATGGCGACCCGGAAGTCCACCCGCAGCAGGAAGGATACTGGGGGCACGTGAACCCGATCGGCCTCCGCTCGTGCTACGACGAGGGGAAGCGCTGCGCGGAAACCCTGTTTTTTGATTACCACCGCGAGAACGATGTCGACATCCGGGTGATCCGGATTTTTAACACGTACGGCCCGCGCATGCTGCCGAACGACGGCCGGGTGGTCTCGAACTTTATCGTGCAGGCGCTGCGCGGCGAGGACCTCACCGTGTACGGCGAGGGGCGGCAGACGCGATCGTTCTGCTACGTGGACGACCTCATCGAGGGGTTCATCCGCTTCATGAACCAGACGGAGACGGTCGGGCCGATGAACCTCGGAAACCCGGGCGAGTTCACGATGCTCGAGCTCGCCGAGCTCGTCCTGAAAAAGGTCGGCGGAAAATCCCGCATCACCCACAAGCCGCTCCCGGCAGACGATCCGAAGCAGCGGCGCCCGGACATCACGCTCGCCAAGAAGCACCTCGGATGGGAGCCGAAAGTCCCCCTCGAGGAGGGCATCGAGCGCACGATCCACCACTTCCGCGAAGAGCTGAATATCCCCACCCTATGAAAATTTGCTGCCTTGGCGCCGGCTATGTCGGCGGCCCAACCATGGCGATGATCGCGGCGAAATGCCCGGACATCACCGTCACCGTCGTCGACCTCAACGCAGACCGCATCGCGGAGTGGAACACCGGTCCCCTTCCGGTCTATGAGCCCGGCCTGGATGAGCTTGTCGAGCTCACCCGCGGGAAAAACCTGTTTTTTTCTACCGATGTGGATGCCGGGATCCGGGATGCCGAGATCATTTTTGTGAGCGTCGGCACGCCGACGAAGAAACACGGCATCGGGGCCGGGCGGGCGGCGGATCTCAAATACATCGAGGGTGCGGCCCGCCGGATCGCGGCGGTGGCGGTCGGCCCGAAGATCATCGTCGAGAAGAGCACGATCCCGGTAAAAACCGCCGAGGCGATCACCACGATCCTCAGCGCGAACTCGAAGTCCGGCCAGTTCGAGGTCCTCTCGAACCCGGAGTTTCTGGCGGAGGGCACCGCCGTCGAGGACCTCACATGTCCGGACCGCGTGCTCATCGGCGGCGAGCAGACCCCGTCCGGGCTCGCGGCCATCGAGAAGCTCGTCTCCGTCTATGCCCGGTGGGTCCCGCGCGATCGCATCCTCACGACGAACCTCTGGTCGTCGGAGCTCTCGAAGCTCGTTGCCAACGCGTTCCTCGCCCAGCGGATCTCGTCGATCAACTCGATCTCCGCGCTCTGCGAGGCGACCGGCGCCGATGTCGACGAGGTCGCAAATGCGATCGGCAAGGACTCGCGGATCGGACCAAAATTTTTGAAGGCATCGGTCGGGTTTGGCGGGTCATGTTTTCAGAAGGACATCCTGAACCTGGCCTACCTCTGCGGCCACTTCGGCCTTCCCGAGGTCTCGGCCTATTGGGAGAGCGTGGTGAAGATCAACGACTGGCAGAAGCACCGCTTCTCCGCCCGCATCGTCCGCGAGCTCTTTAATACGGTGACCGGCAAGCGGATCGCGATCCTGGGATTCGCATTCAAAAAGGATACCAACGACACGCGCGAGACCGCCGCCATCGCCGTCTGCCAGGACCTCCTGGCCGAGGGAGCCGAGGTCGTCGTCTTCGATCCGAAGGTGCGCGAGAAGGACATCCTGCTCGACATCCTGGGGAAGGACGGCAGCCATCCCAGCCTGAAGGTCGCCGGGTCGGCGGAAGAGGCGGCCGCCGGGGCGCATGCGATCGCGATCCTGACCGAGTGGGACGCCTTCAAGTCGATCGATTACGCAAAACTTTTTGAAGACATGCCGAAGCCGGCCTGCATCTTTGACGGGAGGAATATCCTCCCGCATGCGAAGCTGCGCGAGCTCGGGTTCCGGGTCTTCCCGATCGGCAAGTCTTCGCTCGCCAGCTAGTGGTGGCCGCCCAACGCCGCCGTGTTTAACCCCGCGCGCACGAT
>JBGTAT010000316.1:0-2458 GCA_041749755.1 Terrimicrobiaceae bacterium
ATGAAGCGGCCGGAATTCATGCGGCAGCCTGTCTGAGGGGGCTCCAGAATTCAAATGCGTCACATCGATTTCGTCACGCAAGCCGCTCATTTTATGAATCTTCCAAAACTTCATCAGTCAGTTAACCGGACACCCGTGAAAATTGATGATCTTCACGTTCTCAACGAGGGTCTTTGAGCCGTTGCCCATGATCGGCTGCTGGGAGGCATAAATGATCGTGATCCCTTGAACGATCTGGTTGTCGGCCGGTTCGCGATTAAAGCCACCGAGGTAAATCGAGTTGCTCCAAAAACCAATCGGGCGGGGCAGGAAATTACCGTTCACGCTCTCGCTTGCCTGGTTATACTCGCTCGACAGAATCCCCCGCCCGAAGATCTTCACCCCCGACGCGCCTGCGGAATCCGCACCCGGCGGGCAGGTGAAATAGCCTCGCACGTAAGCGCCCGGCGCAAGATAGATCTGGAGACCCGGCTTCAGCGGAAAGGCGTTGCCCATCTCGTGCAGTCCGGGTGCGAAATACAGTGTCTTTTTCGCCGTCTTTTCGTAGTCCGCGCGCGGGGTGCCGGGCTGAATAACAAAGGTGTCGGGCCCATTCATGTCCGGCACATCCTGCTCTGGCTTCTCGGCGAAGATCGTCAAACGGCGCGAAAGATCCGCATTAAGAATCAGAACATATTTGTTTCCCGCTACGGCGGTGAACGAGAGATCGGTGCCTGCAACGGTGTGTGGGACGGGTTGGCCGAGTTGGTCGATCAGCAGCACATTTTCCAAAGGCTCGGCACCAGCCAACTGTGCGATGCTAATAGGCGCGCTCGCGGCCGTCTCGAAGGAGACCCACGATTCGCGTGCCGATTTGACTGCGGCTTTTTTTTCGTTTTCATCTTCTCCCAACGCCATCCGTTCCGCTGCAGGCAGGAAACTCTTTCTCAGACCGTTTTCCGCCACAGAGAAGACAAATGCGTTTTGTCCGCCCACGCTGACGGCAAAGTCGCCGCTGGCTTCAATGCCTTCTGGGGCAGAGTATATCTTAACCGCAGCGGAAGAAGTTATGGGAACGACCATAATGAGCGCTGCTGCTAGGGTCTTTCTCCAATTGTTGATCTTTTTCATAATGTGTCTTTTGAAGTTTTCTTCCTTAAGGCTTCTGGATCTCAACGGTGTAAAATCGCGCTGGCGTAGAGGGGGTTGAAACAGTCACAACCCTTGTCGCCATAGCGGCATTCGCCGTAAATGTGTTCTCCGAAGTCCATGTTTCCGAGATTAACGAATCGGTGCTCTTGACGGTGTAGGTCTGTCCCTTGATGAGTGGACCGTATGTAATCTGCATTTGCGATGAATTCCCGTTCACAGGTGCAATGGAAACTGTGAAACTGGGCACGACCGGGTCCTGCGTCAGAGTGACTGGGTCTATGGGGTTGGGATTACGTGGGTCCGACGTGTGCAGGAGCGGATCCGAACCGGTCACGAATTCAAAATAATTCGTGAGCCCATCCGCATCGTCATCGCCCGCAGGTCCTGATTGAATTGCCGGGATGCTTAGCTCGGCGTAGCCGTTTCGTTGTTGCCACCATTCGTTATAGCCGGGAGATTCGACGAAGAGGATTAACTCAGCCGTCTCCGTAATCTGCAAATTGTTTGTATCCGTGGTGGTGACCGTAATATCCCATGTATTGATCCCGAGATCTGAGATGCCGGGAGTGCCAGACAGCGTGCCATCGAGGGCGACCTTCAGCCAGGCTGGACCTTTTACATCGCGGGTGAACGAGGCACCACGAGGAGCAGTGACCTTTGTGGCGAGGGTGTCCGCATAGGCTTGATTCACAACCGCCCGCGTCGTGTTAAAACGCTCCGCTGAAAAAATACTCCGCGTAGCAGGCGCCCGTGATTGTAGAAAAACCCAAGTCCAAAGATCCCCCAAACCATGTGTGGTGTTCCATATCGTGTGTTTGAAGCTGGGCAACAAGGTCATCATATTTTTGGAACCCGGATCCCGCTGATAACCATCCGCCCAACTCCACGAGCCGTTGACGAAGCTTACCGTCCGCATCATATTAATCTTTTCGCCTTCCACAGGGATATAGGGAGGCAATGATATCGGCGTGGTATTGATAGCGGGCGATCCTATGCTCAGCGTCTCGCTCCCCCCGACGGTTGCAAAACTATACAAGAGGTCGGGTAACGTCACAACAATGGATGGATCCGTCACGTCTTTATAGGGAGTAGCGCCTGCCGCATAATTCACTGCATTGATGCCACCAATCGAACCGCCGACACTGTCTCCCCATGACGAAAAGATCCACATGGGCACGTTGGCCATTCTTGCCCCCTTGGTTTTACTTGCATTAAAATTGCCTCCGCACATGGGGAAAAGGGCGGCCAACCGTTTCGCATTGGGGTTGGCATTTGTGCCTCCTCCCGCATATTCCAATGCACCCTCATTCGCGCCATGACTTTGCCC
>JBGTAT010000317.1:0-5586 GCA_041749755.1 Terrimicrobiaceae bacterium
GGCTGCTGGTGCGGTAGACAGCCGACTGGCAGGATTTGCTCTTCCCTACAATGTCGGGCCTGATACACCATCTAACTTTCTTGACAGCTCCAGTGACCATGGCGGCCAGTTCAGCCGCAGCATCCAAAACACGCAGGACTATTATCGAGAACTCGGCGTCCGACTCGGCGTACTCAACCTCCAGCAATGAAACACAGAAAACCGCTTATTGCTCTGGGGCTTTTGCTTGTTGTAGGTTTTGCCTTATGGTTGCTGCTGTCTGGCAACCTGCCAGAGAAGAATACTACGTCCCAGACGAAGAGGGAAGCAACTCCAGAGGCCTCGCCAACCTACATCACCACTAAGGCTCCTCGACAAGAGGCGGGCGGGCCTTATGCGCCTGCCGACCCGCGTTGGCCGGAGAGAACGCGAAAGCTCATGGCAGATCCGCAATACGAATGGAAAACGCCTATCGAGTTTTACGGCAAAGTGGCTGATCAGGAGGGCAAGCCGATTGAGGGAGCCTTGGCTAGCGTTACCTGGACTGATATGTCAGCTAATGGAAGTTCGCAAATGGAGAAAACCAGCGACTCCTCAGGATTATTTTCAATTACTGGAATCAAGGGCAAGCACATGACGGTGCAGGTCAACAAAGAAGGATACTATCGTCAACTGTCAGGCACCACATCTGCCTTTGAATACGCGGGTTTTTGGGAGCCGAGCTACCACGTTCCCGACAAGGGGAAGCCGGTGATTTTCCGATTGAGGAAGAAGGGCGAAGCATCGGCGTTGATGCGCTATGGGCCAACTCTTTTTGGTGTGAAACCGGATGGAATCCCTGCCGTTTTTGATTTGGCCAGCGGACGAAAAAACATCGGGAGAGGGGACGTGTCCGTCCGGATTACGAAAGGGGCGAAATCTGCGAATAAGCAATTTGATTGGGAAGTGACATTGGAAGCCGTTGGAAGTGGCGCGGGGGTGCTTGAATCCAAAGAGGAATTTATGACGGCAGCCCCGGAGGGAGGGTACCAGGCGAGTTGGAAGTTCAGCCAGAAAGCCGGGGCGGAAAAATACCAAGAGGTGGTGCAATCCAAGTTTTTTGTGAAAACGGCTGGAGGCCAGTTTGCGCGAATCGAAGTTCGAGTGCTCCCGGAATACAACGATACAGCGGCAGTGGATTTGGTGAGCTACTTCAATCCGAACCCCGGCGACCGCAACCTGGAGTTCGATCCAACGAAGGTTGTCACAACGCCCTAACTCCGATGGGAAACTGGGGGTCAGTGTGCATAATCGTATTGACAGGCAGGGAACTCGCTTGTAAACCGTAAAGAATGGCAAGAAGTCTCAGGGTTGAGTATCCTGGCGCGTACTACCACGTGATGGCACGAGGGAACCGCCGGGAAAACATTTTTATCGACGACGACGACCGGCGCTTTTTCCTGAAGGCGGTCTCGGAAGTGTGTTCGCAGACTGGGTGGTTCGTGCACGCGTGGGTGCTCATGGGAAATCATTACCATCTCTGCATCGAGACGCCTGAGGCGAACTTGGTGGATGGGATGAAGTGGCTACAGAACACCTACACGAGGAGATTCAACGTGAGGCATCGGGCGTGGGGGCGGGTTTTCGGGGACCGCTATAAGGCTGTGGTGGTGGAAGGCGATCTGGCTGAGTATTATGGGAGTTTGCTGGACTATATTCATCTTAATCCGGTGAGGGCCGGGATCGTGAACGCAGAACGCGGGAAGAGCGTATTGGATTATCCGTGGAGCAGTCTTGCGGGGGGATACGCGTTGCCTCCCGGGAAACGGCCCAAATGGCTTGCGGCGAATATCGGCTTGGAGAGGCTGGGCTATGCGGACACCACGGCCGGGAGGAGGCAGATGGTTGAGGAGTTGGAGCGGAGGGCGATTTCTGAGGGGAACAAGAGCGGGGAGGTTCCCCTGCCCGAAGATGTGGATGCGAGGATGAGTCATTTGCGGCGTGGCTGGTACTGGGGAAGGCAAGAGTTTGCGGAGAAGCTCAGGAAAGCTCTTGAGAGGAAGATCACGATGCCGCGATCTCGTGCATATCGGAGATGCACGGAGCGGCTTGCGCACGGGCTGGAGGAGGCGGAGAGGCTTGTGTGCGGGGGGTTAAAAGCCGCTGGTCTGGGTGTGCCTGAGCTCAGGGCATTGCCCGGGAGCGACGCCAGAAAGGTTGCGCTTGCGAAGTTGGTGAGGGAACGGACCACGGCACCCTTGGAATGGGTAGCGAAACGCCTGCAGATGGGCGGGGCCGCCAACGCCGGCCACTACGTCCGAACCCGCACATGGAAGCAGGTGAGGGGGAAGATCCCCAAAGCGATGAACAAGTTCATAGAGACGTGCCCCGAAAGCGGGCAAGAGAGATAAGCGTACGATTATGCACACTGACCCCCAGTTCCCAAGGGGCTGAGCTGTCGCAGCGGAGCATGGAGATGGCCGGGTGAAGTGGGGCATGGTCGTCGAGGGGGGCGATTCCTGCTGCTTTACATCTACCGCAACGGAAGCAGAACTCCGGGATTTTGCTTGCCCAGCGCGATTCCTTCACTTGCGTCCGGCTGCGGAAGATGCCAGAGTCCCGCACTTATGACAAAGTTTGCTTTTCGATTTTTGGTTCCTGCGGTGGGCCTTTTCGCCGCTTTCGGGCTCGGTGCGTGCACGACGATCCCAACTTCCAGCGGGAGGACGTCATTTACATTTGATCCGCCGGTGACGCAGCCGAACAACCCGGGAGCCGTGAAATTGAAGCTCAGCACCGGTGCGCAGCGCCTCTACGTTGTCGAGGGCGACAAGGTTCTTCTGGCGACGCCGGTTACGGTCGGCAAGGCCGGCTCTCCGACGCCACACGGAAACTTTACGATCTATTCGAAGCAGGCCAACCGCCGCCGCGTGAGCAGTCCGGGAGCCGGCTATCCGATGACCTACTGGATGGAGTTTAAATCCGCGTACGGCATGCACTGGGGATTCGTCAAACCCACACCTGCCACCCACGGGTGCGTGCGGATGCCGATCAAGTCTGCCCAAAAGGTATTTGCGATCATCCGGACCGGGACCCCGCTGAACATCTCGACGAGCCAGCCATGGGATAGCACGATTGGCAAGAGCCTCCCGCGGCTCGACGACAGTCAGCTCCCCGACCCGCCGATGTCGTACCTCCTCAGCCCGCAGGTCTTTGCGGATGCCAGGCAGGGTAAGATGTGGAAGTTCTGATCCGGTGAACAATTGAGGCTGTGGCCTCTTCTGCTAAAGTGGCATGGGCATCTTGCCCATGTGGGTTCGTCGAGGCAGGGGCAAGATGCCCCTGCTACGGTGGGTCGGCGACGGCGCTCAGGCTCTGCGTGGCATGGGCATCCTGCCCATGCGAAGTTTAGAACGCACGGCCATCCTGCCGCCCCTGTCTCCTGGCTCGCGCCTCTCCTGAGTTTTTCCGCGATACCTCTTCTGGCTGGCAGTGCGTGGGGAACCGGTGTTTAATGGGCATCGCCATGAAGTTTCTTCTTCCCCTCTTTGCGTCTGCCGCTCTGGCGGTTGCGGCACCTGACACGCGAATCCCTGAAGAGCTGCAAGCCTGGGAGGGCTGGGTTCTCTGGGGCCAGGACACGCGCGACTGTGTGCGGCCGTATAACGATGCCGAAAAGCCGCTCTGCCTTTGGCCGACGCGGCTTGCCCTCGATGTCACGGCGGCCGGCGCGCGGTTCGATTTTTCGCTGACCACGTACCGGGAATCGTGGGTGCCGCTTCCGGGCGGTTCGGAGCACTGGCCGCAAAACGTGCGACTTGGAGGTGCCCCGGTGCCGGTTGTTGAGCATGACGGCAACCCGGCGGTGAGGCTGCCGGCAGGATCGCACCGGGTCGAGGGCGAGTTTTTCTGGAAATCGATTCCGCAGAAGCTGGCGCTGCCTCCTGCGGTCGGGATCGTCGCCCTGTCGCTCGAGGGCAAGCCGGTTGACGTTCCGGTCTGGGATGGCGGCGGACACCTCTGGCTCGTCCGGAACTCGTCGGCCGGCGACGCCGATAAAGATTTTTTGTCCGTCAAGGTGTACGGGGCGCTGGAGGATGGCATCCCGCTTTGGCTTCGCGGGGAGGTCGAGCTGATCGTCTCGGGGAAGAGCCGCGAGGAGGTTTTGGGAGGAGTTGTTCCGGCCGGATGGAAGCTGGCGTCCCTCGAGAGCCAGGTGCCGGTTGCGGTCGATGAGAGCGGGCGCATGAAGGCCCAGGTGCGGCCGGGCAAGTGGACGGTCCGGTTTTCCGCATTCCGCCTCGACGATCCGAAGGAATTTGCCTTTGCTCCCGGAGTTCAGCCGGCCGCTCCGGACGAGCTCATCGCGTTCCGCTCGCGGCCGGACTTCCGGCTGGTTGAGATCGTCGGGAGCCCGTCGGTTGATGTGTCCCAAATTGCATTTCCTGCCGCGTGGCGGGAGCTTCCGGTGTACCGCTGGAACACGGCGGTCCCCTTTCGCCTGGAGCAGCGGATGCGTGGCATGGGGCTCCAGCAGTCTGGCGGGCTGAACGTCGCGCGCGAGTGGTGGCTCGACGAGTCGGGCGGGGGATTCACCTTCCGCGACCGCCTCACCGGGACCAGGCAGGAGATCTGGCGCCTGGATGCCGCCGCGGGCCAGGACCTCGGCTCGGTCAGGAGCAACGGGGCCGGGCAGCTCATCACGAAGAGCCCGCTCACAGGGGCTCCGGGAGTCGAGATCCGATCGAGGGACCTGAACCTCGAGGCGAACGGCCGGATGGCACGCGGTCCGGGCCTCCCGGCCACCGGATGGCAGACCGATGCCGACTCGCTGCGCGTGACATTGAACCTCCCGCCCGGCTGGAGGCTCTTCGCCCTCTTTGGAGCGGATTGGGTGGAGGGCGATTGGCTGACCTCCTGGACGCTGCTCGACCTGTTTTTGCTGCTCATCTTCTCGCTCGCGATCGGCAAGCTTTGGGGCTGGCGGCTCGCCGCGCTCGCATTTGTGGCATTCGGCCTCGCCTACCATGAGCCCGGCGCCCCGCGTTATGTATGGCTCTGGCTGCTCGTGCCGCTCGCCCTGCTGCGCGTCGTTCGGACCGGCTGGGCTCGCCGCCTCGTCGAATGCGGAAAGTGGATCATTATTGCGGCGTTCATCCTGATCGCCGTCCCGTTTATCTCTCGCCAGATCCAGCAGGCGATCTACCCGCAGCTCGAATGGCATGGCGGTCCGTCCGCTCCCCGCTCAGAATCCCTCAGCGAGGCGGTCGGGGAGGTGCAGGCCGCCGCAGCGCCTGCGATGGATAGCTATGCCAACCGTTCTTCAGTGGACCGAAACGCACAAGCGGTCCAGAAGGTTAAAGATTCCTCCAACCTTCTCTACGATACCAAGACCCGGATCCAGACTGGTCCCGGCGTGCCGGACTGGACATGGCGCACGGTCCTCTTTGGGTGGAACGGCCCGGTTTCGGCTGCGCAGCAGGTGCGGCCAGTGATGATTCCGCTTGGCCTGGAGCGCTTCCTGGCCGTCTTGCGCGTGGGGCTGGTCCTCGGGTTGGTTCTGCTTCTTCTTCGCGGACGGCGCACCGTCGCCGCTGCGGCGATCCTTGTGCTGACCATGCTGGCGCC
>JBGTAT010000318.1:0-7104 GCA_041749755.1 Terrimicrobiaceae bacterium
GGCCTCCTCGCGCGACGTCGCGATGGTCGCCCCGCTCGCGCTCGCCTACGGCGACGTGCGCGCGGCGGTGCTCGGAAAAACCGAGCCTCTCCTCGAGTCGGTGAGCCTGTTTGATCTGTTCACCGATCCGTCCGGCGCGAAGCTTCCTGCGGATAGAAAATCCCTGGCAATCTCCTTGACATTCCGGAGCCCCGAGAGGACTCTGACAACAGAGGAAGTCAACGCGGCTACGGACCGCTTAAAAGCTGGCTTGCGAGAGGTTCTTGCGGTTGATTTCCGAGAGTAGATCTTTCCCATTTTCCAGGATTTCCCGGCGGAAAACCGCCGGAACCAATTTGCCCTACTGTGTTCGCGATTACACGGAGCAAACTCCCGAACCGATAATGAAAATCAACCCGGAGGCTGGGCTGTCCGGCGCAATGACATGCCTTCACTGGAAGTCAGAGCGCAGGGTGGCGGTCATCCACCCTATTACTAGGGAACGGGGACTGTTTCGAAACGGCACGAGCGGGGCAAAACTTTTTACAAGTGGTGCGGCCCATTCTTTTGGGGCGCACCACTTTTTCGCTTTTCGGAATATCCTGGTCATGGCATGAACTCGGGCGCGCCATGAGATCCTTCCCCCTGCCCGCCCTCGTCGTTCCGGCCTCACGGCTGTGCCTCTCCATTGTGGGGGTCGCGTTTCTCACCTCGTGTGCAGCGATTGAAAAGCGGGCGGAGGAAAAGCGTCTCGCCGCCGAGCAGACCGAGGCGCTCGCGACTCATGCCGCCTGGCGGGCGGAGCCGCGCTGGCGCTCGAAAACCTTCCGCAACGACGCACTCCTGCAGAAGCTGACCCCCGAAAATCCCGCGGTCCAGATCGCGCTGGCCGACCAGCGGGGGATCCTCCTCGTCGGCGGCTGCGTCGCGATGGACTTCCCCGTGGCGACCGGAAAAAAGTCCCACCCGACGCCGGCCGGCGACTACAAAATCCTTGGCAAGCAGAGAGATTATTCTTCGAACCTTTACGGAAAGATTGTCGATCCGGCCGGCGTCGTGCTCGTCGCCGATGCCGACACGCGCACCGACGTCCCCGCCGAGGGGGCCGCGTTTGTCGGCGCAAAAATGCCGTTCTGGATGCGGCTCAACAATTCCGGCGTCGGCATGCACGTCGGCTACGTCCCCGGGCGCCCGGCTTCTCACGGCTGCATCCGGCTCCGGCGCGAGACCGCCCAATTCCTTTTTGAGTCGCTGCCGCTCGGAACCCCGGTCGTCATCGCCAGCCAGGCCGCGGCGCTGGATCAGCCGCCTGCCGCAGCGCGATAGCCATAATCAGGATGCTGCCCCTGCAGGGCAGAAACGGCATTTACCAAAACCTAAGGACCGTGCTGGCGCTTGGCTCGGGCTAGTGTAGGCCGCCCTACAGAGCGCATGTTAAGCGAGCAATTTTCGATTGATTATTGTTGAGTTTTGAATTTTGAAGTGACCATCATCTCTTGGAAATAACCGGACTTTGCAGCGACCAGGGAAACTGGCCTCCAGCCCAATGCTGTCAGTTTTAAGGAAAATCGCGGTCGCACGAGCATCTGAGGAGCATGGACATTCCTGTCCATGGCACGCCAGCCTCCAACGACAGGAATGTCGTTGCCCCTTACACTGAGATCGTGCCGGACGCCTGTGCTTGCTCCCTGTTTTACGTTGGCCCCTTATCGTCGCTTTATTTCCAAGAGAGGTATCACTTCAAAATTCAACAATCGGGCATCATCAATCAGAGGTGTTTGAAAAATATTCAATCCGCTTGGCGGCCTACACTAGCGGGGCGAGGACATTTCTCCGAACCACGTTTGCAGGTCCTTGGCCGCGAAGGCGAACGTGCCGCGATGGTTGGCTTTTTCGCCCGCGAAAACGGCCTCGCACGGCGCGCCTCCGATCGTCTTCTGGTACTCGACCGGCAGGGTCGCCATGAACGGGGTGACGACCTCGTCGATCTTCCCGTAATAGAGCCGGGTCGGAGTCTGGAACTGCCAGTTGTAGGCCTTAGCGTTCTGGAGCTCCTGAAAGAACCGGTTGTCCGCCAGCGCGCCCTCACGCACGAAGGAATCCTCCAGAAGCTCTTTTGCTGTGGCCGGAAAAACCTTCGCCGCCTGCTCCCAGGTGGTTTTATTTTCGTAGAGGTCCCTGGCCGTCTGACGGTAGGCAGGCCGGATGGCCGCGTCGGCTAGGCCCGGCAGGCCGTGGTATTCGGCATACGAGTGGATGAGAAGGGCGGTCGTGCCGACCAGCCATTGCACATCGAGCTCGGAAGGCACCTGGATCCAGCGGGTCACGCACAGGTAGAGGTCGTTCGGGGCGCTGGCGACGGCCGCCGCTTTCACCGGTTCGCCGACCGACTCCAGGCGGTTCAAAAAAATCTGCGTGCTGAACGAACCCTGCGACCAGCCGGCGAGGAAGAGATCTCCCGGCTTGACCTGCAGATCGGCCAGCACGGCGCGTGCGGCGAGCAGCATGTCGAAGCAGGCCTGAGCGGTGGTCGCTTTGACGAGGTAGCTGTCGGGCTCGGCCGACGCGCCCTTTCCGATGTAGTCCGCGGCAATCACCACGTATCCCTGCGCGGCGAAGCACGCGAGCATCAGCCGGGTCTCCATCGATTTGTCCGGCGCGGACGGCACTTCGTCCCGCGAAAAAACTGTCCCGTGCTGATACGAGAGCATCGGCGGCCGCGCCGACGGATGTTCCGGAATCGCGACCAGCCCGGACGCACGCACCGGGCGGTTGTTTTTTTCCGGGATCACCGTCGGGTAGGTCACCCGGTAGAGGCGGACCGCCATTTTTGCCGGCGGGTAGGTGACGGAAGTTTTGGTGAACTCTCCGAGCTCGGTGGTCAGGATCGCATTCAGACGGTCGAGATCGTACGTGCCGATCGCCTGGTATGTGACCCCGCCCGCGACCGCCGTCTCCGCCGTCGCGGCTCTCAGGCTTCCCGGAGGATAAAGGAACAAAACGCCTATCGCAAACAGGGGGAGACATCTCATAGGAAGCAAGTACATCATGCCCCGCGAGCTGGCGGCAAGACCGATGAAGGGGGACGACCGCCGTCCGACTTTGTCAGCCTCCGCAAGCCGACAAGTGGGTCCCGACGGAGCAGAGCCCTCCAATCCGAACTACACTAGGGCATATGTTTGCGGCATTCTGCCGTAGCCGATCGTGTCTCCTTCTCTATCATCCGGCCGGATTGTTTCAAAAACGTCACAAAAGTGATCTTGCAAACGCCCGGGTTCCCGCGTTCATGATGGGGACTTATGATACCGGTTGCATATGCCTACGTCGAGCCGACTACGTTGACTTATGTCTGTGTTGTGCTGGCAGTTCTGCTGGCGCTCGCCTTCGAGTTTGTGAATGGTTTTCACGATACGGCGAATGCGGTTGCGACAGTGATCTATACCAACACGCTCAAGGCGACGCCGGCCGTCGTTTGGTCTGGGATCTGGAATCTGATCGGTGTTCTGACGTCATCCGGGCTGGTGGCGTTCAGTATTGTGGCGCTGCTGCCGGTCGAGTTGGTGCTGAACATCGGGTCTGCGGCGGGATTTGCGATGGTCTTTTCACTCCTGATCTCGGCGATCGCATGGAACGTGGGCACCTGGTATCTTGGGCTTCCTGCGTCGAGTTCCCACACGCTCATCGGGTCGATCGTCGGGGTGGGTTTGGCAAACGCCCTCATGGGGCCGAGCCATTCGGTGACGGACGGGGTAAACTGGGCAAAGGCCCAGGACGTGATGATTGGCCTCCTGGTTTCGCCTGTCGTGGGTTTCTGCGCCGCCGGGCTTCTGCTCCTGCTTTGCAAGGCCCTGATCAAGAACCCCTCGCTTTACAAGGCTCCTGAGGGAAAAACCCCTCCGCCGCTGTGGATTCGTGGCGTCCTGATGCTCACTTGCACGGGCGTCAGCTTCGCTCATGGCTCGAATGACGGACAAAAAGGGATGGGACTGATTGTGCTGATTCTGGTGGGAATTCTTCCTGGGACCTATGCCCTGCATATGAGTTCCGGCATTGCCGATGCGAAGGATGTCGTGGTCTCCGCACAGGCGCTTTCGGCTGACCTGGCCCCGCTCGCGGGGGGCCTGACGCCCGACGGGAAGGAGGCCCAAGACACGCTCACCAACTTCATCAAGCATCCCACGCCTCCCCAGGCGGAAGTGTTCTCCTCGGTCAAGCAGATGTCCGACGACCTGGCAACCCGGCTTGGTACAGCGACGACGATGCAGGACATTCCGGCCGCCCAGCGGGGCGACATCCGAACCGACCTCTTCCTGATCTCCAAGACCGTGGAAAAACTCCAGAAGATCGGGGCTTTGAAGGATGCCGGGATCGAGACCACGGCCACGGCGCTGCGAAAGCAGGGCGACGAGCTGACGAATTTCATTCCGGACTGGGTGAAATACGCCGTCGCTCTCTCGCTTGGACTCGGCACCATGATCGGTTACAAGCGGATCGTTCGGACGGTCGGCGAGAAGATCGGCAAAGACCACCTCACCTATGCCCAGGGGGGCGCGGCCGAACTCGTGGCGATGTGCACGATTTTGATGGCCGACCATTTCGGCCTGCCGGTCAGCACAACCCACGTTTTATCCTCCGGCGTCGCGGGCACCATGGCCGCCAATAAGTCGGGGTTGCAGATGGCGACCGTGCGCAACATCCTTCTGGCCTGGGTGCTCACCCTCCCCGTCAGCATTTTCCTCGGCGCCCTTCTTTTCGCCTTCGGCTTGAACCTGATTGCCCTCCTTGGCCTCGGCTGACCCGCGCCTTGCCTGGAGGCGGGAATGCCGACAAGTGGGCGCTGACGGAGCATCGCCCTCCAGGGAAACGAATGCGCCAGCGTTGGAGGGACGACCTCCGTGTCGTCCGGTTTTATTGCGCTGTATGCCGACAAGTGGGCGCTGACGGAGCATCGCCCTCCAGGGAAACGAACGCACCAGCGTTGGAGGGACGACCTCCGTGTCGTCCGACTTTTTTGCGCTGCAAGCCGGGAAGTGGGCGCTGACGGAGCATCGCCCTCCAGGGAAACGAATGCGCCAGCGTTGGAGGAACGACCTCCGTGTCGTCCGACTTTTTTCTAGCTTGCGGCGTTGCGGCCGATGCAGTTGAGGTCCTCGAACGAGGCGATGAGGCGCTTCGTAAACGTGGCCTCGCCGGCGCCGAGCCAGATCCGGGGGTCGTAGTATTTTTTGTTCGGAGAATCCGGTCCGGCCGGGTTGCCGATCTGGCCCTGGAGGTAGTCGTGGTTTTTCGCCTCGTACTCGCGGATGCCATCCCAGAACGCCCACTGGAGGTCGGTGTCGAGGTTCATCTTCACGGCGCCGTAGCCGAGGGCCTCGCGGATTTCCTCGCGCGACGAGCCGGACCCACCATGGAAAACAAAGTTCACCGGCTTCGGGTCGGTCCCGAATTTTTCGGCGATGAAGTCCTGCGACTGCTTGAGGATCGCGGGCTTGAGCTTCACGTTGCCGGGTTTGTAGACCCCGTGGACGTTGCCGAAGGCGGCGGCGATCGTGAAGTTCGGGCTGATTTTGCTGAGGACCTCGTACGCGTGGGCGACCTCATGCGGCTGGGTGTAGAGGCGGGACTCGTCGACATCCGAGTTATCCACGCCGTCCTCCTCTCCGCCGGTGACCCCGAGCTCGATCTCGAGCGTCATGCCCATCTTCGCCATGCGCTCGAGATACATCGCGCAGGTTTCGATGTTTTCTTCGAGGGGTTCCTCCGAGAGGTCGAGCATGTGCGAGCTGAAGAGCGGCTTGCCGGTCTTGGCAAATTGCTCCTCGCTGGCCGAAAGCATCCCGTCCACCCAAGGGAGAAGCTTCTTCGCGCAGTGGTCGGTATTGAGGATGACCGGGACGCCGTACGCCTTCGCGGCTGCGTCCACGTAGTGCGCGCCCGCGATCCCGCCGAGGATCGGCCCGAGCTGGTTCTCCTTGCTCACGGATTTTCCGATGAAAAATTGTGCCCCGCCATTGGAAAACTGGATCATCATCGGCGAGTTCACCTCGCGTCCGGCCGCGAGCGCCGCGTTGATCGAGTTCGTCCCGATGCAGTTCACCGCCGGAAGCGCGAACGCGTTCGCCTTCGCCTCGTCAAGAACCGCCTTCACCTCGTCGCCGAAAAGGACCCCAGCCCGGAATTTTTTGTTGTCGCTCATAAAGATTGGATTTTCTGGTTGTTTTGCTGCCGCATGCACAGAACGTGCGGCACCTGCTCCTAACATAGGAGCCGGATTCCGCCAGCATGAATCATTCCATTATCCGAAAATATTGACGTTTATCATGGGGTCAGGCATCTCAGAAAATTGCAAATAGCAGGGAGAACAGGCGTCTCGCCTGTTTGGAGACTGGCTTTCGCTGCCAAACCAACGCCTACACGGGCGGAACACAGTTGCTCCCTGGGGTCTGGTGCTCGGGTTGCTACTTTAGGTCAGCGGATCCCGGACAGCCTGGCGGCCTCGGCGAAGCTTGAGCGCTTGGTGAGGAGTCCGGCCAGGTAGGGGTCGCGGTCGGGGAGGGTGGCGACGGAGGCGATGCGGGCGGGGGATTCGAGGCGGGAGAAGATGGTGCGGGCGATCTTCGATCGGGCGACCGACTTTTCGCCGTACCCGCCGGGTTTATTACTCGACCAATACCGGACGTATTCCGTGCCGTCGCGAACCTCGAGGCCGAGGAAGACGACCGAGTGTCCGCGCTCGTCGCGCCCGACCTCGTCGGTCCAAAAAATCTTGAGGAAGTCGCCGGGTTTCGCCTGCGAGATATCGGAGAAGTTTCGTCCGAGTCCGAGTTCGTGGAAGAGGCGCGGGGTTCCGGGGCCGTTGGCATTCCATCGCCCCCAAACCCCAACGCCGTCGGCGACCTTGGCCGGGAGGAGGGCTGACCAGATCGCACGGTCGAGGCGGAGGAGGCCGCGGCGCTGGAGCTCGCCGAGGGATTTGAGGAAAACGAGGTAGGTGGCCCCGGAGCAGTAGCTCGGCATCGCGCTCTCCGCCTTGATCCGAAGGCCCGAGGGCTCGAAGCGGGCGGCCGAGGAGAGCGCCTCGTGCGCGCCGGTCGTCGTGGCATACCCGCCGCCCGCAGGCATCCC
>JBGTAT010000319.1:0-24533 GCA_041749755.1 Terrimicrobiaceae bacterium
TCGTCCGACTCCAACCGCGCCATGGTCGAAGACCTGCTCGGGCGCGCGCAGGACGCCGCCGGCGACACCCCGGAATCCCTCGCGCGGGTCGCCGACTACTTTTCGGCCATCGACCTCCCGGACCGCGCGGTCCCGCTCTACCAGATGTCCCTCGCCGTGAAGCCCTCACTCGGTGGAGCGCGGGAAAAGCTGGCGGCCCTCCTCCTGAAAAAAGGCGATGCAAGCGAGGCGACCCGGCTGCTCGAGGAGATGATCCAGGCCGATCCCCTCAACCTGAAAGCCTACGACCAGCTCGCAGAGCTACACCTCAAGTCCAACGACCTGAGCCGCGCGCTCGCCAACATGCGCCAGGCCATCCTCCTCGCCCCGCCGGACCCGCGCCGCTACGACCACATCATCCGCCTCAGCCTCGCCACCAACGATGGAAACGGCGCGCTCAAGGCCGCCGCCGAAGCCGAAAAACTCTTCCCCGGCGTCGTGGAATTTTCCCTGTACCGCGCGCTCGCCCTCAGCGTGGTCCGCGAGCATGAGCAGGCCATCAAAGTCTTCGAGCGGATCCTTGTGGAAGCAGGGAACTTCCGCCCCGGCATCCTCGACGCCGACTTCTACTTCAGCTACGGGGTCGCCGCCGAGCAGTCCGGCCGGACGGTCAAGGCCGCCGAGCTTTTCAAAAAATCTATCGAACTCGACCCGGCCCTGGCTGCACGGGCCTGTAACTACCTCGGCTACATGTGGGCCGACCGGGGCGAAAACCTAGCGGAGGCCGAGCAGCTGATCCGCCGCGCCCTTGAGGCTGAACCGGAAAACGGCGCCTTCCTCGACAGCCTCGGCTGGGTGCTCTTTCGTCAGGGGCGCACGGAGGAGGCCCTCCAGGAACTCCTCCGCGCCACCGACCACCTCGCCCACGAACCCGACCCGGTCGTCTGGGAACACCTCGGCGACGTCTACGAAAAATTGGAAAAAATCTCCGAAGCCGTCCACTCCTGGGAAAAATCCCTCCAGCTCGACCCCCAGAACCCCGCGCTCACAAAAAAGCTCGACTCCCGCGCTGCACGGATCGTCAAAACGCCGGCCCGGCCGAAGGCGGCCGAATAATACGCGCCGCCGCCGCCAAAAATCCTCCAAAGAAAGTATTGCATCCGCGTCCACCGGCGACATAATCCCAAATTCTCTTTCGAGGAGTCTTAGCTCAATTGGTTAGAGCGCCGCCCTGTCACGGCGGAGGTTGCGGGTTCGAGCCCCGTAGACTCCGCTTTTTTATGCCCTAATGCCAGAGGCACTTACGGAATTATACTGTTTTAAGAAGAGCTGCGGGCTCGGCGGACCCGAGCATTTTTGGAATATCGTTTCGATCTGCTGGCCTGCCGTGGGGGCAAGGTTTTTGACCGTCATCCATGGGCTGAGGAGATGACGCAAACGGGGGGGGTGAACGGTCATTGCCAAAAAAGGAAGAATTCACCGCTTCGCGCGCACGATGAAAGGCCTCACAGGGTTGCGTCAGAACGACTTTGAAGCAGCGGCTCAACCTTTGAGAATCGTTGCGCCAGCCGCAGGGCGAGAAGCGAAAATCGTGTTCAGCCTTTTGGCAAAGCAGCGCTTTTTCCACCGGGTCAAGTGTTACGCCAGTGACCGCTTCGAGCAGAGTCGCGGTGCAAACCTCCAGTGCGGCACTGCTGCCCAAGCCGCTTCCAAGTTGAACCGTGGAATGCAGGAGCACGTCGAGCCCACCCGGGTGAATACCTTTCGCCAGAAAGCCAGCTACCACACCTCGCGGATAGTTTCCCCATTTCGGCGCACCCGTCTGGACGGGAAGGGAAAGATAAATCGTGGCCACCTCTGTTTAGAGGGTGCTGCGCATAGTGATGGCATCCCGCCCGTCCACCGGACGGTCCGCCGCCATCACGCTGTAATACTCGATGGCCATCGGCAGAACGAAACCGTCGTTGTAATCGGTGTGTTCACCAATGATGTTGACGCGGCCAGGGGCCGCAGCGATCCAACGCGGCGGGCGACCGTAGAGCTTTTCAAACTCGACGGCAACGTGGGTGGACAGTTCTTGGAGTCTCATGTTGGTTTTAGTGTCTGGAAAACTTGTGGACCGTGGTCTGCCGGTAGGTCTGCCCCGGACGCAGGATGACAGATGGAAATTCCGGTCGGTTGAGCGTGTCGGGGAAGTGCTGCGTCTCGAGACAGAAGCCGCTGTGCTGCGTATGATAAGTGCCGCCGTAACCACGCTGCGTACCGTCGAGCCAGTTGCCGGTGTAAAGCTGCACCCCCGGCTCGGTGGTTAAAACTTCCATCACAAGCCCGGTGGTCGGCTCGGTAGCCGTGGCGCATGACGCGAGTTTTTTGCCGCCGCCATTGATCACATAATTGTGGTCATAGCCGATGGGCTTTTCCGTGAGCTGTGCGAAATCTTTGCCAATGAATTTCGCTTTGGTGAAATCGAACGCCGTGCCGGCGACCGGCACCAATTTGCCGCTAGGAATTGAGTTCGCATCGACCGGGGTGTAATATTTCGCGGCGAGTTTGAGTTTATGTCCAAGGACGTTCCCGCCGCCGGCGAGGTTAAAATAGCTGTGGTTTGTAAGATTGACCGGCGTTGATTTGTCGGTGGTGGCCGTGTAGTCAATCCGCAACTCGTCGGCGTCGGTTAATGTCATCACCACCGCCACGGCAAGGTTGCCGGGATAACCCTCCTCACCGTCCGGGCTGTTATATGAAAATTTTACTGCGGCTTCCTTGCCCGGAAGAATCTCGGCCTCCCAAACCACTTTGTCGAAACCCGTGATCCCGCCGTGGAGATGATTCGGGGCATTGTTGACGGCGAGCTGGTACTTTTTTCCATCGAACTGGAACCGCCCTTTCGCGGTGCGGTTGGCCACGCGTCCGACGGTACATCCCAGATAGCTGGGATTGCCGGCCACGTATTGTTTTAAGTTGTCGAAGCCCAGAACGACGTTGACGAGTTTGCCCCGGCGGTCGGGCACGTGCAGCTCTGTAATGATCGTGCCGAAATTGGTGATCTTGGCGACGAGGCCGTGCGTGTTGGTCAGCGTAAACAGATCAACGCGATTGCCGACGGGGTCTCTTCCAAACAGCTTCTTGGTGACGGAGGCATTCATAAATCAAAAATTCAAGCCCACCACCGGCATTTTAGAAACCACCTGAGGCACGCAATCCGAACACGGATGCGGATGCGCCGCTCTACATGCCAGACGCCGCATGAGGAGTGCCCTCCGTTTCCTTTGAACCGTTCTTTGATGGCAGAGTTTGGCGTTCATGCCAGCCGGGGCATTAGTAGAAGAAGATGTAGAGCGCGATGGTGGCGAGCACGACTCCGACAGCCCAGATCTTTGCGATCTTCGAAGATTCGAGTGCGATCAAATCCGTGGTGGGCATCACCACCGGTTTGGACATTGGCTTGACAAGAGTGATAATCATCATCACCGCAAAAACCACACCGAAGCAGATCGCCATGCGGTTGAGGAATGGGATGTTGCTCTGGAACATGTAAAGATAGCCGTAGAGCACGACATTGATGAGAATTCCAAGCCAACCGAGGAAGCGGGGCGCGCGCGGCACCAGGAAACCAAACAGAAATACCATGAGCACGCCCGGACTGATGAAGCCTTGGAACTCCTGGATAAACGTAAAGATGCCGCCAAAGGCCGGATTCCCGAGGTTCGGGGCGATCAGGCATGCGATCAAAACGAACAGGACCGTGAAGAACTTTCCAGCACCCACGAGGGTATCCTGACTGCTGCGCGGTTTGATTTTCTGGAAAATATCGATCGTGGCAATCGTCGATGCGGAATTGAGCATGGAGGCCAGTGATGACACCACGGCGCCGAAGATCGCGGCTAATACGAACCACGTGATCCCGGGCTTCATCAAATTACGCAACAGCACCGGAAATGCGGCGTCATAGTCGTAGCCAATAAACTTCGTGCCGACAGGGACATTTTTCGAGGCCGCCATCCCCAGGAGATCATTGTTCACTTGAGTGAGCGTTTCTTCAGTTGCACTGGCAAGGCCTTCCACTTTCTCCCCAAGGACACGTGCATTGTGTTCGATCACCTTGATCGCATTCTCGGTATCCGCCTTGGCAAAGTTTCCTGAAAAAGGGTGAACGCTCAGCTTGCCGGTCGCGTCCACCGTTTCAATGGCAGAGAGAATCCGTTCGTTCTTCTTCATAGCCTCCCCGCGCAGATCATGACTGTAGAGGTTAAAACACAGAATCCCGGGAATCACGATCACGAAGGGAATGATGAGCTTCAGGGCGGCCGCGAAAATAATTCCCTTCTGTCCCTCCGCAAGGGATTTCGACCCGAGGGTTCGCTGCACGATGTATTGGTTGAGACCCCAGTAAAAGAAATTCGGGATCCAAAGACCGATGAGCAAGGCCGTCCACGGAATCGCCGGATCAGATTTGGGACGAATCATGTGCAATTTGCCTCCAGACAGGTTCTCGCCTTCGACAGCGGCGGCCTCGGAGTTTTTGCCGTCATTCAAAAGCATGAACCGCTCCCATCCGCCGGCGTTTTCAAGATCCTCGACCGTGGCACTCGAATTGGCGACCTTGGTTGCAATCAAATCCTGCGGATCGGCGTCCCTCATAGCCCCTAACGCCAAAGTCAGGACAATCAAGCCGCCCACAATGAGGGCAGCACCCCAGATCAGATCCGTCCACGCGCAAGCTTTTAGCCCACCGACGAACACATAAGCGGCAGCCGAGAGCCCGATGATCCAACAACCGACCGTGATGGAGCCGAGATCGAGTCCCAAAACATGCTGGCCAGCGAAGAACACAGAAACGACCTTGGCTCCCGAGTAAATCACCGAAGCGGTCGGCACGCCGACCAGGATGACGAGCGTGGAGATAGCCATCACCGTTCGCGCAACCACCCCGTAGCGATACTCAAGGAATTCCGGGATCGTGTAGATGCCGCACCTCAGCAGTTTTGGCAGAAAAACAAAGGCGACCACCACGAGGGTAACGGCTGCCATCCACTCATACGAGGCAATGGCCATCCCAAGCCAGTCGGCGGCCTGCCCGGACATGCCGACAAACTGCTCGGTGGAAATATTGGCGGCAATCAGCGAGAAGCCCACCAGCCACCACGTCAGTCCGCGTCCGGCGAGGAAATATCCGGCGGCACCTCCGGCCTCAGCGGCACCTTTTGTTTCTTTGTTGCCCTGCCAGATGCCGAAGGCGATGACGCCAATGACAGACACGAAGAAGAGAACCATGTCGAGAGTGCTCATAGCGCTGGTTTCGACGGGTGCTTGAGCTAGAAGGAAGGTGGAGAACGTCATAATGATAGTTGGGGAAAATGGGCTGTTTATGGTTTAGGGGTTTGTGATTTCGGTGTCAAACCCGTGGCAACGATGCTGGCGAGTTCTGCCGCAAGCTCTTTGGCTTTCTCTGGATGCTGTGTGATAACGTTGGTCTTCTCGCCCGGATCGGTGGCCAAGTCGAAGAGCATGGGCTCAGGGATGAAGGCCGCGGCGAAGCGTTCATCGGAAGCGTTCGCTCCAGTCCCCATTCCGCCGCCCGCGTCCTTTGCGGTAGCAGGCAAGTATTTCCAGTTCCCCTTTCGGAGTGCCATAGTGCCAGCAACACCATGCTGGACGGTATGATCTCGCACATTGTCCAGAGTTTTACCAAGCAACACAGCCGACAGATCGATGCTGTCCGGGGAGGTTTCGGTCGGGATTATCTGACTGGTGATTGCGGCCAATGTGGCAATCACATCCACCAGGCTGATCATTTGGTCGGACACACGTGGTTTGATTTCCGCAGGCCAGCGCACGATAAAGGGAACCCGGCATCCTCCTTCAAAGGTCTGATACTTCCACCCGCGCAACCCGCCGGTGGGGTCATGTGCGTTCAGATCCTCAACGGAGCGGTCGTAGTAGCCGTCGAAGAGAATCGGTCCATTGTCGCTGGAGAAGATGACAATCGTATTCTCCGCCAGGCCAAGGCGGTCGAGCGTCCCGAGGATTTCACCGACCTGCCAGTCAATTTGAGCGATGACATCGCCGCGCACCCCGGTGCCGCTCTTTCCGACAAACGGTGGCTCAGCCACGCGGGGAACATGCGGCTCAAAAAGCCCGACACTGAGAAAGAAGGGCTTGCCCGCGTTGCGCTCAATGAAGTCCACCGATTCTCTCACAACGGTCGTGGCCAACTCCTCATCCTTGAAACGCGCCGCCTTCCCTCCCTTCATATAACCAATGCGGCTGATGCCATTGATGATTGTGCAGGAATGCTGTTCGTCTGCGCTGTAATGGGTGAGCAGATCGGGGCGATCAATGCCGGTCGGTTCGTCGCTGATGTTTTTGAGGTAGCTGACCTCGATCGGATCGGCGGGGTCCAGACCCACCACTTTGTGATTCTGAACCCAGACGCTCGGCACGCGATCCACAGTGGCAGGGATGATATAAGAATCATCGAACCCTACTTCCAGGGGGCCGGGTTTGACTTCCGTGTTGAAATCGACCTTTGTTTCTCCATCCCCGAGGCCGAGGTGCCACTTCCCAACAACGCCGGTCCGGTAGCCCGCCTGGCGCAACATCTCCGGCAGGGTGAGCCGCCCCGGTTCAATGCAGAGCGGCGCGTCGCCATCGAGGATGCTGTTGGTCTTGGCCTTCTGACGCCATGCGTATTCTCCAGTCAGCATGGAGAAACGCGACGGGGTGCATGTTGCCGAGGGAGCGTATCCCTGCGTGAACCGGACGCCCTCAGCAGCCAGTCGATCGAGGTTCGGAGTCTTTATATTCGTTGCTCCCCCAATGCCGAGATCGCCGGGCCCGAGGTCGTCGGCGAGAATGATGATGATGTTGGGCTTGGCCTCCGATCTCGGTGAGTCAGCGGCAGAGATGGCCGCCATCGGCGTAAGAAGAAGGGGGAAAAACCGAGTGATAAATGGAATGTGCATATACACTTTATTTTATATTGGCTGCAGGTTCTGAATTCTCCTCATTGAGCAATGCGGAAAGAGATTTTTCCTTCACTTCCCTCTTCGTCTTTTTGGATTCTTTTTCAGATTGCTCAGGCGCATCATAGTTTGGCGAAGGGGTGTGCTCCGCTGCCATGATGGCCTCGATTTTCTTGACAATTTCGGGATGGGCGGATGCAAGGTCTTGTTTCTCAGCCGGGTCGGCTTCGAGATCGTAAAGCTCAAGCGGCGCTTTGGTTCCAAGGCGATATCCCTTCCAGTCACCCCAGCGCACGGCTTGCTGGAAATACGGCTCGTAGATTTCGAAATAGAGCGCCTCGTGCTGCTCGGCCTGTTTTCCGCCTAACAAGGTCGGCGCAATCGAGATGCCATCGGTTCCGGCGGGCGGAGGGACTCCGGCCAGGTCTGCTGCCGTCGGCAAAAAATCTGCGAATGTGGTCAGGAGGTCACTGGTCGTTCCTGCCTGGATTCGTCCCGGCCAGCGGGCAATGAACGGGGCACGGATCCCTCCTTCGTAAAGCATGCGCTTGGAACCGCGCAGTCCCCCCGTGCTGGTGAGAGTCTCGACAAATTCTTCATTGGCACCATTGTCGGACGTGAAGATCACGAGAGTGTTGTCATCGATGCCCAGGTCTTTCAGTTTCTGCATGACACGGCCGACATCCTTGTCAATCAGCTTTACCATTGCGGCGTAATTCTTCTCCGTCTCCGACCAGGGCTTGTCCGAGTAGGGAGCGTTGTCAGGGATGACAAAGTCGGAATGCGGCGGCGTCCAGGCGGCATAACAAAAGAACGGCTTGTCCTTGTTTTGCTCGATGAACTTGAGTGTCTCATCGGCAATGCGCGTGTGGGAATAGTCCTCCCATGTGTGTTCACCCGACTGCTTGTAGGGCACCTTCTCGCTGTTGCGAACGAGATAGTCCGTGTAGTAATCGTGCGCGTGTTTCTGATCGTAGTAACCGAAAAAAAGATCAAAGCCCTGGTTTTCCGCCACACCGGTGGTGCCGGGATTACCCAACCCCCATTTGCCGAAGCCACCGGTGGCATAGCCCGCATCCTTGAGCAAACGCGCAGCCGTGGGCTGTCCCTCCGGGAGGGCTAGCAGGCCGTTTTTGCTCTGGTTGGCGCGACGTAAAATGTGCCCGGTGTGCTGGCCGGTCATCAACACCCAGCGTGACGGCGCGCAGACGGCGCTGCCGCTGTAGGCACGGGTGAACTTCATTCCTTCGGCGGCCAGTCGATCAATATTAGGCGTGAGGCCATACTTGCAGCCGTATGTCGAAAAATCGCCAATACCCGCGTCATCAACGAGAATATAGACAATGTTGGGTTTGTCTGCGGCCAGAACCGCCGAGCCGGATACCAGACCCATTAAGGCAGCCAAAACCGGGAAGAGTTTGCTTGGAGCGCCCGTAGTTACAAGGTTTTGATTCCTCATCATTATTCCTCCCTGCCCTTTTTGACACTATCCATCTTTTCACCGCGCACAACCCGTTCGTAGAAGTTCCTCTTCTCTTCAAATCCATAGGGATATTCGTCGTAGATGTGTCCGTTGCCCAGCATCCTCGGATCGCCCTGTTGCGTGAGTTCAGCGAAAAGTTGCTCCTTCAAGTCTGCAAACGAAACCGTTTCGGCCAGGTTCGTCATACAATCCGGATCCTTGTTCAGATCAAACAGTTGGTCGGCAGGCAGTTTTCCGAAAGAAGCATCAAAGTAATGCTTCATGTCAGGGCTCGTCTCAGTTTCGAGAACCACCGTTTTAGTTGGGCTGTCATCCGTGTCCTTGTAGCCCGTCTCGACGACTCCGCCGGGCGCACGATCAGGCTTGAAGTTGTGCAGATACAGCATTCCGTCCTTCACGATGCCGCGGATGGGATAGCCCTCGTCGTTGGGCCTACCGACATCGTTGCGTTCCTTGGCGAGGAGGACGCGATCGCGCTCCGGAATGACGCGTCCGGATTTCTCTGAATTGAAAATTTCCGTGAGACTCCGGCCCGTGATCGGGGCCATGCCGCTCTTGCCCTGCTCGACGCCGGCGACGTCGAGAAAGGTGGGGGCGAAGTCAATAAAGCTCACATAATCATCCACAACCCGACCCGGCTTGGCGATACCCTTCGGCCACATGATGGCCAGTGGCAGATGATCCGAGTTTTTATAGGCGTAGCCTTTGCAATGAGGGAACGGCATTCCGTTGTCAGACGTCACAACCACAATCGTGTTTTCGAGTAATCCCCGCTTTTCCAACTCGGACAGCATTTGGTTCAGGTGAAGATCGAAATTCTCCACCTCATATGCATAATCGAGCATGTCGTTGCGAACCTCTCCGGTATCCGGCCAGCAGGCTGGCACACGGTCAATGTCGGAAGTCTTCCTGCCGCCCTTGGCCACACCCGAACCATATTCGTAACCACGATGCGGCTCATGGCCCCCATACCAGAAAGACCATGGCTGATCCTTTGGAGCGGCATCCAGGAAGTCTTTGAAATTGGCCGAATAATCGTTGGGCGATATGCCCTTCGTCGGCCTGACCTCAAACTTCCGCTTACTGAATGGACTGCCAGCCATCTCGCGATCATTGCCGGCGGAATCCTTGGCAATCCCCGGCCCCCACCCCTTGCCGGTCATTCCAGTGAAGTAGCCCTGTTCACCCAGCGCTTCCTGATAAGACTTGAACTCCGCAGGAAAAACGGACCAGTGATTGCCCGCCTCCTTGAGTTGCCACGGGTTTCGACCCGTTATGATGGCGGCCCGTGAGGGCGAGCATTTGCCGTTCGGCGTGTAGGCCTGGGTGAACAAGATTCCGTCGCGGGCCACGCGATCCATTGCGGGAGTGTTGATCCATTTGCAGCCATAAGCACCGGCATGCCCAACCGACCAGTCATCGGCCACGGCGAACAAAATGTTGGGCCGGGCGGGCGGCGCGGACGCTTCCGTGGCGGGAAGCGTATTGGAAACCGCCAGAAGGCAACCTGCAATGCCGCGGATAAATTTCGCTCTATTCATCCTGATGGTCTGGAGAAACTCCTGACTCGGGCGGGATCGATTCCCGCTTGGGTTTGTCCTTCTTCTTTTTTGAGGAGCCTTCATCCGCACTTTCGTTTTCTCCATTGCTGGCTTTGCGCGTCACGCCCAGCTTTGCGAAAGCCTCCGGGCGCGGCCCTTCGTGTTTTTGCAGGGCAGCCAGGAGCTTGGCTTTCGCAGCTTTGGCATCGGAGATGAGATCACCGTCGGCAAGCGGTGACTTCTCTTTGTCATCCTTCTGCACGTCAAAGAACCTGCCATCCGTGTAGAGCTTGTAGTTCGCATCGTGGGCAAACTCATATTCCGCCTTCGCGCCGCCGGCATCGTTGAACCAGACGTAGAGCCAGTCGCGGGGGTTGCCTTTCTCCCCAAGCAATTGCGGAAGGAAGCTGCGGCCATCAATTTTCAGCTCGGCGGGAACCATTGTGCCCGTCGCCTCACAAATCGTCGGGAGGAAATCCGTCGTATCGATCAAGTCCGGACTGACTTTGCCACTGGCGAAGCGGCCGGGCCAATTGGCAATTCCCGGTACACGCGTGCCCCACATCGTGGGCGAGCCCTTGCCGCCTTTTACGTCACGTCCCATGAACCGCGATACGGTGGCCTTGCCCGTGCCGTTGTCGCCCAGAATCAAGATGATTGTGTTGTCCCTCAGGTGCAGTTCATCGAGCTTTGCCACAAGTTTGCCGATGAGCTTGTCGGCATAGGCGGTCATGTCGGCGAAATGACCCGCCCCCTTGTCCTTGCCTTTTTCCTTGCCCGGCTTCGCCGTCAGGTAGTCCGGGCTGTCCGGCGTCGCGTCATACGGGGAGTGCGTAAGCATCATCGGATAGTAGAGGAAAAATGGCTTGTCCTTGTTGCGGGTGATGAAGTCGAGCGCGTAATCGTTCACCACATCCGGACCGTAAGCGTTCGTCGCGACTTCAACCGGTTTTCCGTTGACTTCGAGCGTCGGATTTTTGTAGCGGCTACCCTTCTCATTAAGTTGCCACAGACAGTATTCGTCGAAGCCGAAATGGCCGGGGCCCTCGGAACCATTTTCCAGCTGCCATTTGCCGGCAACGCACGTCGCGTAGCCGTTTCCCTTCAGCAGATTTCCGAACGTCGTCTGCGACGGATCGAGATGCCCGAAACGCGAGTAGTTGTTTCGGTTATTGATACCGGTCATCAACTGGACGCGCGTAGGCGTGCAGAGAGGCTGGGCGTGGCATTGCTCAAATCGCACGCCCGTCGCAGCGAGCTTGTCCATCACCGGCGTTTGATAACTCTCACCGCCATTGGCCGTAACGCATTCATAGCCGAAGTCATCAATCAGAATGAGCACGATGTTTGGTTCGGCGGAAGGCTTAGAAACTTCTGCTGCTTGGACTGCGGCGGCCGAAGCCAGCGTTAAGGTGACTAAAACCCGGGCGATTAGACGTTTCATCGGCTTGGTCTTTTCGTTGCTATTGTGGTAAGGGCTGACAGGGACAGCTGCCGGAGTCATCAGTCGCCCTTTTCTTTGTCCTTGTCCTTGTCCTTGGAAACTTTCCCGGTCCAATCACTGCCCGTCGTGTCCTTCCACCAGGCCTGCCACTGGGCATCCATCTTTTGGACAATATCCGGGTTCTTATCAGCTAGATTTTGGGTCTCGGAGCGGTCGTTCAACATGTCATAAAGTTCCCACTTCGCACTATTGCGCACCAGTTTCCACCGGCCGTCGGTGAGCGCGGACCCCTTGTTAAACTGAAAGAACAGAGGGTTCGCACGGGCAATCGCCTCGCCCTTAAGAGCAGGCAACAAGCTCACACCATCCATGGGCGGAATGTTGGCTTGTTTGGATTCGCCGGGGTACTTCGCGCCGGTGACCTCGACCACCGTGGGCATGATATCAATGAGGTGCACGGGATCCCGGTTCCAAGTGGTTTGCGGCTTGATCCCCGCGGGCCAGTGGACCACCAGCGGTGTGCTGATCCCGCCCTCGAACGAATCCTGCTTCCATTTTCGCAAAGGCGTATTGCTCACCGTAGCCCAGTCGGAACCGTAGCTAAGGAAACTCTCTGCACTCCCCATCGGGGCATTCGGATCGGCATCCGGATCCTTGGGGTTCTCTGCGCAGCCACCATTATCCGCCATAAAAATGATCAAGGTGTTATCCAGCTTTCCCTGATCTTTCAGGCACTCGACCAGACGCCCGATGTTTTGGTCAACGCGATCGACCATCGCGGCATAGATCTCCATGAGCGCCGCCTGGTGTTTCTGCTCCTCTGGAGTCAGATCGTCCCATTTTTTTCCTGTCTTTTTTTCCACCTCAAACTCCGACAATAGCGTGGTTTTGGGATCCACAAGACCGAGCTGAATCTGACGCTCATAGCGGGCCTTGCGAATGGCATCGTAACCGGCGTCATAAACCCCCTTGTATTTTGCGATATCCCCGGGCCATGCCTGCAAGGGCCAGTGGGGAGCCGTATACGCGACATAAAGCAGAAACGGCTTGTCCACGTTCTTGTATTCCTCCAGCCATTTGATCGCCTTGTCCGTATAGGCGTCGGTGCTATAGAATCCGGAATCCTTGGTGGCGGGCTTCTCTCCATCAAGCGCCCAACCTTTGGCGTTGTCCTGGTTGGGCTTGAAGTGGTTCTCCGCGCCGCCGATCATTCCAAAATACCGATCAAAACCCCGCGTCACCGGATTAAACTTCGCATGGTGCTTACCCGACCACAGGCTCGTGTAACCAGCCGGTCGCAGGACTTCGCCCAAGGTCGCCGTTTTCGCAAAGTCTCTGTCCGTCCGCTGGAAGTAAACCCCGGTGATCAAGCTGGCGCGCGTGGGATAACACTTGGCCGTGTTGTACATCTCGGCAAACTTCGCACCGCCTGCAGCGAGGCTGTCGATGTTGGGCGTCTTGATCTCCCCGCCGTAGCAGCCGATGTCCGCATACCCCATGTCATCCACCAGGATGATCAGGATGTTGGGTTTCTGATCAGCGGCAGACAGTTGCGGCAGCGCCGACAGCAGGACGGCGACGATGAGGGGCAATATGATTTTCATGAATGACTGGAAAAAGGGGGTATCGACGACAGGGGCTGGGACGATTGATGTCTCCCAATCGGGCGGGGTCACCATGGGTATTCAGCACTCGGGGGGCATTTGTGACGGGAGGAATTGCATCCATCGCACAACGCCTCACCCTCCTTTTTATGCAACAGGTTGAGCGCCCGGCATTACGATGAGTCACGCTGCCCGTTCGACCAGTGGATCCGATCATGCGCCGAGGCGAGACGCCCAATACTGTAAGCTTTGCCGAAAACCGTGGCATGGGCTCTTGCCCATGTTGGGAAAATCTCGCATGGGCAGGATGCCCCTGCCACTTATCCTGACAGCATTGGGCGAGAGGCCCATGCATCAGCCTCACCCGAAGGAGACTCGTTTCAGCGGATGCGGATCACACGCGTCATGTCCTTCTCCATTGGAACAGTAAGCTTCCAGCCTTTGGGACTCTGGGCCACCTGCACCGGCGTGTCCGAAACCATTTCACTGAATGAAGGCTTTTCCTTGAGTCCGAGCTTGGCGGCATCGATCTCAATCTCGACCGAAGCGGGCGGATCCGGCCCCCAGACGGTCAGAAAGATATTGTCGCCTTTTCCAAAACGCTGAAGTTGAACGGCTGGTGAATTGACCGTGGCATGGGTGACCGGCTCCCAGCCCGCGAGGCGGAGGGCGAGATTTGCGGGTTCATACTTGTCCCACAGCGCCTTGTGCTCCGGCTTGGTATACCAGGAATAGTCCTTGTCATAGCCAGGATGACCCGGGGGGTAAAAATAGAGAACCTGCACCGGGCAGGCGAAACCGTAGGCCGTGGTCTTCGCGAGGGCGTTCTTGATGGCCTCCAACGTGGGAGACTCCTTGTGCTCCGGAATATTCCCCGAGGAAATTCGATACGATTTTCGCCCGACCACCACACGCTCGAAATCAAAGCCTCCCAACTCAAGCGGCTTGAAGCTGCCCTCCTGCCAACCGCCAGCCACCACCGCGGCGAGGAAGAACTGACCGCCGTTCATCTGTCCGGCCGGCTTGTTGGGGATCTTTTTCCAACTGTATCCCTTCATGCCGGCAGCCTCATGGAAGAAGCCATCTTGTTTGAGCTGTAAACGGTAGGCATCAAACAATTCGTAGTTCGTGAACTGGGTGTCGATGCAAGGACGCCCGTCCTGATCGAACGTCAGGGGATGGTCGATGTAGGGAAAATGATCGCGGCGGTAGTTGAGGAAATTGCTCCCCCCCCCAAGTCGGTCCCAATGAATTCCGACAAAATTTCCGACTTTACGGAGATCAGCTGCCTTGCGCAGATACATGTCAGCGTAAACCGGAGCATGCGGAGTCTTATCGGCAAAGAGATCGGGATCGCAGTTGTGAGGGAAGTCAACACCTTCATCTGACGTTCCAAAGCGCCCAAATGTTCCGTCAGGGTTATACGCGATGCTGTTGATGAGCGCGGCTCGTCCCTCCTTGAGCAACGGGGAGTCTGCGGCCCCCTTTTTCTCATAATGCTGAATGGTATCAGCGTTGGCGATCGCATCGAGAAACTGCTGGTTCGTCTTGAGTTCGTCGGCTTTCTCCACTCCCTGGATTCGGGCGGAGGTTTTGGTGTAGGCCAAATACTCTTTCAGGTTGGGATCGATCTGCTTGTCGGTCTTCAATTCTTCTTTGACATAATTCATATTCATCCAGTCATGGTGATGACCGAGGAACGTCATGGCCTTCGCGTCGAGGTGATAGTAATCGGGATACCAGTCGTAGTATTTCGCCAGCGCATCGCGGAAACCCCAGGTGCCGTCGATGGAGTAGATACGGAAACGGAAGGCTGCCTTGGATGGGAATTTCTTGGTATCCTTCGACAATCCGAACGCCATCTCGAGGCGGAGACCATCGGCATCGGCACCTACTTCGAATACGCACGGATCCGTCGGAGGAATGCACAACGCGACTCCGCCTTTTTCGGTCCACACCGCGGGAATCGGAACCATGTTATTGTCTTCTGCGTAGGCCGGATTCTCTTTACTGATGACAGGGCTGACTCTGAGTGTTTTGCCCCACTTCCAGCCTGTGGTGTTTACAGGCAAATTGAAGCCCAGCCACAAACCGCGATCCTTGCCGGTGAGGTCTTCCAACTCGCCCACCACCTCGATATAGCCCTCCCCCTCGGTCACTACAGCACTCACCTTGGCCTGGAGCGGACTAGTTAAACGGAGCTGAAGTTTGCCATCCGTGGAAACGGCCTCTCCAGTCATGAAAACTTTTTTTCCGCTGTTCGGTTCCCGCAGATAAAAACCGCCAGCCGTTCCTTTCGGCAGTTGCTCACCGCTCAATTCGACACCGGAAATAGTGCCGGTGTCTGACACTTCCAATTTCAGACCGGCATTATCCGATAGCATAGCCCCATGAAGGGAAACGCTGAGCAGGAAGCCGACTGTGAAAAACAACACGAGCTTCATGGAGATTCCTTGGCGGTCAAGAAGTGGATATTTCATGGGGAAAATGAGAGGGAAGCGTGTTTATTCTCTTTTTCTCGAAATCGCTTCTGATGGCAGAGGAAGACTGTCTCCTTCCCTCACCATCCAGCGGTCCAGTTCCTTGCGGAGCTCTTCCTCGACGGCTTTGACGGATTCCTGACCGGATAGATTGCGAAGTTCAAAAGGATCTTCTTCCAGATCGTAGAGTTCAAAGACCGGCCTCGGGTTTTGGAAATACATGGCATCCAGTTCTTTCGGCAGCGTGCCGGACTCATGGGCCTTGACCATGGCTTCCCAGGCGATGTTTTGGTCAGACATATCGACAGGCCAATAGGATCGGTCCGGCAATGCATTGTAGATGAGATTGTAGCGTCGCGAGACCACCGAGCGGGACAGATCGAGCCCATCCGTCCGAGTGATGGGACCGGAGTGCCAACCCCGTTCCGCGAAGAGGCGATCCCTGCCCTCGAATGGCTTCCCCAGTAGCGCCGGGAGGAAGCTGACTCCGGTCATGCCTTTGGCTGGTTGAAGTCCGGCAGCGGCCAGAATCGTGGGCGCAAGATCTTCCCCGCTGACCAAAACGTCGGAGGTGCTGTCCGGCTTCACATGAGCGGGCCATCGGATGATCAGGGGAACATTGAGCCCCCGCCGGTAGAGCGTTCCCTTTCCCCTCAGCAGGGCTTCCCCATTGTCTCCCATAAAAATCACGATCGTGTTTTCTTCGAGCCCGCGGTCCTTCAACAGCTTCATCACCATTCCAAATCCGCGATCGAGATCGCGCACGTCGGCGAGATACCGGGCGTAGTCCAGTCGCACCTCCGGCAGATCGGGCCAGTCGGGCGGCAGGGTCAGTTTTTCGGGATCGATCCCGTCGTGGTCCTCGCCCCAATTCCGGTGGGGTTGATTGAACCCGAAGTAAAGAAAGAAGGGCTTCCCGTCCTTCACTTCGTCCAAGGCAGCACCAACCATCGCGGGAACATTTTCCAGCAGTGCTCCCTTGGTCGGATTACCGCCATTGGCGTGATCGAACCGCCCATCAAAGCGTGGTCCACGAATCCCCTGCGCCTGCATCTCGGCATCCACGTGCGGCGACTCCTTGTTCTTTCCATCCAGGTGGTGGTTGCGCCCTTCCAGGCCAACCCAGTAACCGCTTTTCCGCAGGAGATCTGTGAAAAGTGGAGTCTCCGCGGTTGGCGGTTGGCCAAACCGCGTGCTTGCTAGACCGACGGGAGAACGCCCCGCAAAGATCGCCATGCGCGAGGGAGCACACTGTGGAGAGGCGGTATAAGCGCGGGTGAAACGCATCCCCTCGGCGGCAAAGGCGTCTAGATTTGGAGTGATCCGGTTCTGGAGGCAGTTGGCATCCCCGAAAGCCCCGACGTGTGGCACACTATGATCGTCTGAAAGGACCAGCAGAATATTGGGTTTCTGGTCGGTTGCGGACAAACGCGACGGCGGTGCCAGCAGGAGAACGGCGATGAGAGACAAGGTGAATTTCATGGGTAATCCGAAAGGGAAGGAGCAAAAACAGGTCGAGTCAGGCATGGTCGATATCTCTCGATCTGGTTGGGTAGCCATTAATAATCAGCATGGAAGGCATATTTGTGACGGACAGGATTGCGTAAAGCCCGGGACGCGAATCGGGGCATGAACCAGCGGGCGATCTTTGTCAGCAGTGCGCATCCAGCTATTCGGGAGGAATGCAAGCCTCTCGGGCAAGAGAAGCGGCATCGACCCCCGACGCCAGTGGACGCAGGCGGAAGCTGTAGCTCTGCGCCACGGAAGGAATCTGATACCGTTCACGCGGCCATGCTTTGGCTCCCCAGGAGGTGTCGCCTCCCATGCCCTGCGACTTCCAGTCAAGGTTCAGCACCGTGATATTGCGCACCGACAGTTCATGGGGATGGTCTGCATTCTCCAGATCCTCGGTGGTGTGATGCCGGGCATTCACGCTCAACAACGGAGCACCGATGGCTAGTATACCGACACCGTCTGCGTTCGTCAGCGCCACCCAGCGCACGTCCACTTTGTTACCGCTCTCGCCGGGAATAACGTAATCGGAGTAAAACTGATCGCGCACCGCGCCGGTGTAGATACCGACCTTGGCGTCCTTACGATCGCAGTAGGTTTCTTGCGGGCCAGGGCCGAACCATGCGATATGATCAAAACCTGCAGGCAGCTCCATCTGCATACCGATCCGCGGCAAAACCGGCTGTTTGTTATCCGAAGGGCTAAACTGCGCGCTCACGGCGATCTCTCCGTTGCCCCAGACCGAATAGGCGGTCTGCCACTCGGCCTTCACACTCGGCAGGGAATGGGTGGCCACCAGCACCACCTTGTTTGGAGCGGACTGCTTCACGTCAAAGCTCTTCAATACCGAGTCCTTATTGGCCGTCTTCCATACGATCTGATCACGTTCCATTTTGCGTCCACGATCGTTGTCCGTGGGAGAGCGCCAGAAATCGGGACGCAGCGCGGATTGAATCAATTCCGTGCCGTTAAACTTCCACGACGTGAGGGTGCCTGTTTTCGTGTCGAACGTGGCAACAAAATCCCGTCCACGAACCGTGGCCAAGGCATCCGTTTGCGTGAGTTCCAGATTCACAAGGGAGCTCGCATCCACTACGATTGCGGGCGCGGCATCGGGCAGTTTAAACTGATCCCAAGCCAGTTCATGACCAGCCTTCGCCCATGCGGTGTCGTGGTTCAGGCGGAAGCTCAGTTCAAGGAAATACTCCACGCCGGGTGCGGGCTTAAACGGCTTCACTGGGACCGTGAGTTTGGTCGTCGCATAGGGAGCGAGATCAGGCGCGTCCATTTCGCCGGACTCGAGCAATTTGCCATCGCCGGTGAGCCGCCATTCGATTTTTGCGATGTCTTTTAGGTTGGTAAAATCATGCCAGTTTTTCACTTCGACCGTGCGCGACGCGAGGTCGGCGGGTTTGCAATGAATGTATTGGTAAACGTGCTTTACCTCTTCGAGTCCCGGATGTGGTTTGCGGTCGGGCGTGACCAGTCCATCACAACTGGAATCGCCTTGTTCGGGCACATCCTCCGGGCCGATCTCGCCGCCGATGGCCCAGAAGGTTTTGTCACCGGCCTTGGCCGGCCAGAATCGCTCCCGATTGGGGCGGTTCTGGGGCTGTCGCAGTGCTTGATCCGCCCAGTCCCAGATCGAACCACCTTGTATGTAAGGTTGCATCGCGTAGATCGGATTCCAATAATCCCAAAGCCCGCCGCTGCTGTTGCCCTTGGCATGAGCGTACTCACACATGATAAAGGGTCGCGTCTGTGGTTTGGCGGAATGGTTTTCCATAGCCTCGACCGAGGGATACATCGGGCAAATGATGTCCGTGTGTGATTCGCTCTTAGCCTTTTCGTATTGGACGGGACGGCTTGGGTCGCGCTGTTTGATCCAGGCGTAGGTGGCCTCGAAATTCGGACCGTCGCCCGCTTCGTTGCCGAGCGACCAGGTAATAATGGAGGGGTGATTTTTGTCGCGCTCCACCATGCGGACCGTGCGATCCACGTGCGCTGCCAGCCAGTCGGGATTCGCGGCTAAGTTCTGCGGCGTGCGCATCAAAGCGTGACTTTCGATATTGGCTTCGTTGATCACGTAGAGGCCGTATTCATCGCAAAGATCATACCAGGCGGGGACATTGGGGTAGTGGCTGGTGCGCACGGTGTTGATGTTATACTGTTTCATCAGCGTGATGTCCTGGACCATGCGCTCATGGGTCATTACGTGCCCGCGGTCCGGGTCATGCTCATTACGATTCACGCCCTTGATGAGCACCCGCTTGCCGTTGACGAGCAGGTTGCCATCCTTGATTTCCACTTCACGGAAACCCACCTTCGCCGGAATGACTTCGAGCACTTTGCCGGAACCGTCCTTGAGCGTGAGGAGCAACCGGTAAAGATTTGGCGTCTCTGCCGTCCATTTGACGGGATCGGAAACGCTTGTTGTGAGGGCTGCCTCGGTCTCGCCAGCGGCGAGTGATTTTAATTCGACGCTCGGCGCGGCGACCTGTTTGCCTTGAGCATCGAACAAAGCAGCCTCCACCGTGGCCAAGGCTTCCGCGTTGGCGGTATTTTCTACGAGGACCTTCACCTTCAATTCCGCATCGCGATACTGGGCGTCCAAATCCGTTGTCACCTCGAAATCGCGGATGTGGAGCTGCGCTGGGGACCATAAATAAACGTCGCGAAAAATACCGCTCAGACGCCAGAAATCCTGATCCTCCAAGTAGGAACCGTCGTTCCAGCGGAAGTTTTCCACGGCGAGCAGGTTTTCGCCTGGTTTGAGGAAAGGCGTGATATCAAATTCGACCGGGGTTCGGGAGTCCTTCCCCATGCCGACCTTCTGGCCGTTGACCCAGAGCTGAAAGAAGGAGTTAACGCCATCGAAGGTGATCAGAACGCGGCGTCCGTCCCAGTCGCTGGGGACGGTGAACGTGCGGCGGTAGGAGTTCACGGTGTTGTAAGGATTATCCTCAGGCACGAAGGGAGGATCGGCCGGGGACGTTTTGGAGGTCCACGGGTATGGGACGTTCATGAAAATCGGCACGCCGTGGCCGTGCATTTCAACATTGGACGGCACATGAATCGTGGTCCATTTCGCATCATCAAAGGTCGGCAACCAGAAATCGGCGACGCGGCTGAGGGGGTTTACGGCGTAGTGGTATTTCCAGTCACCGTTGAGCGAGCGATAGAAAGGGGACTTGACCCGCTCGGCGTTGGACACCGGCCCGATTTTGAGGGCGGTGGCGCCATCGGGTGCGATCACCATCGTAGCGCGCGGCGGGAGATTGTTGAGGCCGATCAGCTGAGGGTTTTCCCAGTCACGCAAAGGACCGGTTGGGGCGGGCGGGAGCACGACCGTTTTCGCGGGCCTATCTTTCGCTTTATCTTTAGCCGCGTGCGCCGAAGGTGCGAGCAGGATGCTTGCTGCTAAAAGCATCATGGTTTTTTTCATATTCATTTAAGATCAAATCGTGTGTGAGTGGATTCCGGTCGTCACGGATCTATTTCAAAAACGGACGAACCCGCTCGACGAGCAACTTGTAGCCCGCCTCACTGAGATGCAGGGCGTCCGCAGCGAAAAGCTCGGGCCGTGGATTTCCCTTGGCATCGGTCACCATGTAATACTGGTCGATGTAATGGAAACGGGGATTGCTTTTGCTCAGTTCCATGGCGCCTTCATTCACCTTTTGCTGTTCGGCTCGAAGACGCTCCCGCTTCACACTCGGTTTCAGGGAAATATAGCAGAATTCCGTCTCTGGAAGCTTGGCCTGAATGGTCGCAACCAATTCCTTCAAATCCGCGATCACCTGCTCAGGTGTAGCCCCGGCAGCCAGGTCATTGTCACCGGCGTGAAAGACAATGTTCCTTGGAGCGTAGGGAATGATAATTCGGGAGGCAAAAAATGTCGTATCCTTGATCTGCGATCCTCCAAAACCGCGGTTGAACACCGGCAGTCCCGGAAAGACCTTCGTCAAATCCCCCCATTTCCTAATGGTGGAGGACCCAACAAATTCGATCCCGCCCTTGGGCGGCGGATTCTCGATATCGGCTTGTTCATAGGCGGCAATCGCTTTTTCCCACTTGGCAGAACTGCCTAATTCTTGTTTGGCCAATGCAGATCCTGCGATCAAGTTGCTGATAATGATCAGCATGATTACAGAGAAGGATTTTTTCATGGGTTTATATCTACCAGGTTCGGCTGTGCAAAGTTGGGCGTCTAGCGCTGGACTTCGATGAGATGGAAGATTTTGTCTTTGTCATCGAGATTGACCAACGCGATGTCCGCGCCCCGCGGGCCATTGTGATTCATCACCGCGTCTGTAATCGTAACCGTCTCTTCGCGCCACCGTCCCGTCCCCTGCCCCGTAAATGTCTTTGCTGATTTGAAGTTTCCTTGGCCGGCATCATACGAAAAACCCCACGACCCCGTTGTGTTGTCAAACCACACCACCCGGAAGGTCAGTGGGCCGACTGGCTCTCCGTCATTCTTAAAGAAGTCCTTGTGGAACCCAAAATAGAGCGCGTCTTTTCCTGACTTGTGCTCAAAGCCACGCGCAAATTTTCCATAAGGCTGGTCTTTGGGGCCGACATTCCACCAGCCAACGCTGGTTTCCAATTTGTCAATGGGGTAGAGGAATCGAGCGTAGTCGTCGTCGATCCGATCCCACGCCACATCGTTATAGCCGATGCGGCTGCGGCTTTTGAGTCCGCCAGCAAGCGCCGTATCCAAGTCCTGCACCACCGCGCCGTGGCCGGCGAATTCCGCGCAGATTTTGAGCACTCGGTCGGTATTCTTCCTATTGGCCGCTCCGTATTTAGCCGCGGGGAAGCGGATGGTGTCATCCGCATTCAACTCATCGCGCAATGCACAGAACGCCATCGGTGATTTGCTCGGGTATTTCTGGCCGGCGTATCGATTGAAAATGTCCAGCGACTCACGCCACTGCGGATCCTCGATGACGAATTCCGGCAAGTTCCAGATATCGAGCCCATTTTGCAGGGCTCCAAGAGCGGTCCAATACAGGTTCTGATGCGGATTCTGCAGAAACCACTTTGAGTGTTCCGTCGTCTCGCCCTTGCGGGGGATCATCGTCTCGCCCTCCCCTCGGGAGAAAACGGGGCGGCCGGCGGGATTGTCCGGCGTCATCCACGGTTTGTAGCCGTTGAATTTGGAGCGTTCTGAGTTGCTGCCGTAGCCGTGGGACGGCACGCCTTGTTTCAACACGGTGCCCGGATAATACTTGAGGCCTTCGGCCACGTCCTCGGTGTGAATCAGCAGTGCCATGGGCGGCTTGCCGTCCATGGGCTTGGAAAAAGCGTCAACCGTGAAACGGCGGATGTATTTCTGGTAATCCGCCCACTCCTCGCGCGTCACCTTGTAGCGGGGGTCCTTGGGCTCACCTTTGTAGCAGAAGCCGTCACCGGTCGAGCCTTCGACCACTTGGTGGAACACCACGCGCTTGAACAACTCCGGCGGCAGGCTGCGCAGATGCTCAGCCAGCTTGGTGATGATCCGTTCGGAGTAAAACTTGTATTTCTCGTCCATCGGATAGGCTTGAATGCCAAAATTGGGGTCATCCTTGAAGGTTTCGATTTCCACCTTGGGCACGCCGTTGTCGTAGAGCCATTGCGGTTCGGTGGGGTTGATCCAGAGCAACGTAAAAACATACTTATTATTCGCCGCCGCCTTCTTGATGATGTCATCAAACAAATCCCAGTTATAGACGCCTTCCTCAGGCTCCAACTTATCCCAGCCGACCACAATCGGAATGCCACGAAGCCCAGCGTAGGTTTCATCGGCGGTGATCTTGCCGTTCCACTGGTTCGGCGTGCCCCCCCAGGAATACCAGCTCCACACCCCGCAGGCCTCCGGCGGCAGCACACCCAGAGGAACCTTTTCACTTTGCTCCGCCCGCACGATGACGGATATCAGCAGGCTCAGCAGCAGAGCGCTTTTTTTCATATTAACGATTTTTCAACGAATGGTAGCCCTCACTCCCGTCACTCGTCCTTAACTTCCTTGGGCGCTTTCCCAGTCCACTCACCGCCTGTGCAATCCTTCCACCAGGCCAGCCACTGGGCCTCCATTTTCTTGACTAAGTCGGGCTGATTCGCCGCCAGGTCTTTCATTTCGTTGCGATCGGCGGCTAGGTCATACAACTCCCAAGTCGGCCCGAGGCGCGCGAGCTTCCATTGCCCGTCGCGGATCGCGGCACCTTTGCCAAACTGGAAAAACAGCGGGCTCTTGCGGGCAAGCTTCTCGCCTTTGAAGGCGGGCAGGAGGCTCACGCCGTCCGTTGGGTGGATTTTGGCCTCCTTCGATTCACCGGGAAACTTCGCTCCGGAGACCGCCAACGCCGTGGGCATGATGTCCACAACGTGAGTGGGTTCGCGGATCCATCCAGCCTGCGGTTTGACGCCCGCCGGCCAGTAAACGATCAGCGGCGTGTTGATGCCGCCCTCATGACTGGTGGTCTTCCATTTGCGCAACGGCGTGTCGCTCACCGTCGCCCAGTTTTGGCCATAACTGGGGTAGCTCGCCACGCTGCCAATCGGCGCGTTGGGATCAGCGTTATCTATTTTAGGATCGGTCGCGCAGGCTCCGTTATCGGACAGAAACACGATGAGGGTGTTTTCGAGTTCGCCCTGCTCTTCCAGCTTCTTGATCAGCCGTCCGATGTTTTGGTCCATGCGATCCACCATCGCCGCATAGATCTCCATGCGCATCGCTTCGAGCTTGCGCTCTTCGGGCGAGAGGTCCTCCCATTTGGGTTTCGACTCGCCGATATCCATCGGTGGCAGCGGTGTGGTTTTCGGATCGATGAGATCCATCTCGACCTGCCGCTTGTAACGGGCCTGGCGCACGGCCTCATAGCCGCCATCATAGACGCCCTTGTATTTTGCGATGTCCTCCGGCCAAGCGTGCAAGGGCCAGTGGGGCGCGGTGTAGGCCATGTAGAGCAGGAACGGTTTGTCGTCTTTTTGGTATTCGTCCAGCCACGTCAGCGCACGATCAGTGAAGGCATCGGTGTCATAGAACTTCGGGTCTTGAGGGACATAATCAGCGCTCTCCGGCACACCCTTCTCATCGAGCGCCCAACGGTTTCCAGCAATTTTGTAAGCGGGAACCGGCTGACCCGGAGCGGCGGTCGTCCCCGGATTGAAGTGATTTTCGCAGCCGCCAATCATTCCATAGTAGCGGTCAAACCCGCGCGTGGTCGGATTGAATTTCGCATGCTGCTTGCCCGACCAGAAGGTGTTGTAACCGGCCGGCCGCAGCACCTCGCCTAGCGTCGCGGTGTTCGCAAAATCCGGATTCGTCCGCTGGTAATAGGCCCCGGTGAGCAAAGCGGCCCGCGTGGGAAAACACTTGGCCGTGTTATACATCTCGGCACGGGTGTCCGGTTAACTGAGCGATGAAGTTTTGGAAGATTCATAATATGAGTGGCTTGCGCATGAAAAGTGATGTCACGCATTTGAATTCGGAAGCCTTTCCAGACAGGCTTCCGGATGAATTCCGGTCGCTATATTC
>JBGTAT010000320.1:0-4911 GCA_041749755.1 Terrimicrobiaceae bacterium
GAGCTCTACGTGGTCGAGGGCGACTCGGCCGGCGGCTCGGCCAAGCAGGGCCGCGACCGCAGGTTCCAGGCGATCCTGCCGATCAAGGGCAAAATCATCAACGTCGAGAAGGCCCGCCTCGACAAGGTGCTCCAAAACACGGAGGTCCAGACCCTCATCACGGCCATCGGCACCGGCATCGGAACCGCCGTCGGCGAAAAGGACCAGGAGGGCACGTTCAACATGGCCAAGCTCCGCTACGGCCGGATCATCATCATGACCGACGCCGACGTGGACGGCTCCCACATCCGCACCCTCCTCCTCACCTTCTTCTGCCGCCAGATGCCGGAGCTCGTCAAGCAGGGGAAAATCTACATCGCGCAGCCCCCGCTCTACCTCATCAAGCGCAAGAAGCGCGAGGAATACGTGGACGACGACGCCCAGCTCAACAAGATCCTCATCGGGATCGGAGCGGACGAGGTGAAGGTTAAAAACCTCGCCGACGGGAAAGTGTTCTCCACCGTCCAGCTCAAGGAAATCCTCGAGCTCCTCGAGCGGTTTGCCAAGTTCAGCGACGCGATCCGCCGCCACGGCGGCGACTTCGAGGCCTACCTCGCCGAGCGCGACCCGCGCACCGGAAAGCTCCCGACGTTCATGGTCAAGGTCCGCGAGGGCAACACCGAGTGGGCGACCTACTTCCCCGGCGAGGCCGAGGTGCGGGAATTCCACGAGGGCAACCGCGACCTCAACCTCTACGACGAGCCGACCCCGGAGCCGGTCGAAGGCGACCTTACCCTCACCGCCGAACCCGCCGCCAAGGCAATTAAGAAGTCCCCGGACGCCAGCCGCCGCCGCGCGAAGCTCATCGAGCTCCACGAGTCGACCTCCGCCCAAAAGCTCATCGACGAGCTCGCGCGCAAGGGACTCAAAATCGAACATTATGCGGATAGCGACCATCCGATCTTCGAGCTCATCGAGGGCGATGGGGACAAGGCGGTTACCCACCCGCTCTTCGCGATCCCGGAAATCCTCACCAAGATCATCGAGATCGGAAAGCGCGGCCTATCGATCCAGCGGTTCAAGGGCCTCGGAGAAATGAATCCGAAGCAGCTCTTCGAGACCACCATGAACCCCGAGAAGCGGAAGATGCTCAAGGTCGAACTCAATGAGGACAATGCCGTCGAGGCCGACCGGATGTTCACGATCCTCATGGGCGACGTCGTCGAACCCCGCCGTCAGTTCATCGAAGATAACGCGCTCAATGCCAGGCTCGATGTGTAAACTCTTGACGCCCGTGACTACACGTGACTACATTTGGCCATGAAGTCCGCCTCCCGAATCACAGACGGCGAACTGCTCTCGCCTTCCCCTGTCGTCCGTGAAGTCGCCGTCCTCCCCGGCATCGGCGAGGCGATCAGCGTCCGCGCCGCCAAAGCCCATCTCTCGGCTCTCCTCGATCTCGTGGAATCCGGCCGCGATATCACGATCACCAGCTCAGGAAAACCCAAAGCCCGCCTGATGGGGATTGATACAAAATCCCAAAAGCGAGTGCCTTTCACCGGCACGCAAGAACATTTGGCCAAAATGCCAAAATGGGACGGCGGAGCCACTGCCGACGAAATCATCCGGGCCGACCGCGACGGTCGGGGTTGGTAGCCCATGTATTTGGATAGTGCCATTATCGTCAAACTGCTGACCGAAGAGGAGGATACCGCTTTCTTTCAGCGGGCGCTTCAGGGACAGATTCTCGGGTCATCGGAGCTCTCGCATCCTGAAGTGTTTTCTGCCCTTCTCTGCAAGGAGCGCACCAGGCGGATCTCGCGTTCCCAGCGCACGATGGCCTGGAGTCTTTTCAATGAGCGGGTGGCCCTGAAGCAGATCGAGATCGTACCGGTCGATATCGGTGCGTTCGGGAAAGCACGCCAAATCCTTGAAGCCTGCCACCCCCGAGTACCCGTCCGCACGCTGGATGCCATCCACCTCGCTGCCTGCGACCTGAGCCAGGATTTCCCGCTCTGCACGACCGACCGCCGGATGCGCGAGGCGGCGTCCCTTTTGAAAATTCCCCTGTTTCCCGAAACCCTCCCCGCAGACTGATTTCCCATGTATACGCAAAACGAAAAAGTGGACCCCGTGAACGTGGCCGAGGAGATGTCAAAGTCGTTTCTCGACTACTCGATGTCTGTCATCATCTCCCGCGCGCTGCCCGACGCCCGCGACGGGCTCAAGCCCTCCCAGCGGCGGATTCTCTTCGCCATGAACGAGCTCGGCATCCAGCCGAACCGCAAGCACCTCAAGTGCGCGAGGATCGTCGGAGAGACGATGGGCAAGTACCATCCGCACGGTGACCAGGCGATCTACCCGACCCTCGTCCACATGGCCCAGCCTTGGGCGATGCGCGAAATGCTCATCAACGGGCAGGGCAATTTCGGCTCGGTGGAAGGCGATCCGCCAGCATCGATGCGGTACACCGAGGCCCGCCTCGACCATCTCGGCGCCGTGCTGATGACGGATATGGATAAGGGCACGGTCGATTTCGTGCCAAACTACGACGAGACGGAGTCCGAGCCCACCGTCTTTCCGTCGGCCTTCCCCAACCTCCTCGTTAATGGCGGCACCGGCATCGCGGTCGGCATGGCGACGAACATCGCCCCGCATAACCTCGGCGAGTGCATCAGCGGGATCTGCGCCCAGATCGACGATCCAGACATCACGATCGACGGCCTCATGGCCCACATCACCGGCCCCGACTTCCCCACCGGCTGCCTCATCCAGGGCACAACCGGCATCCGTCAGTATTTCGAAACCGGACGCGGGCAGGTTCGCGTGCGCGGCCGCGTCGCGGTCGAGGAGGGGAAGGGCGGACGCGAGAGCATCATCGTCACCGAGATCCCGTACAACGTGAACCGAGCGGAGCTCGTCAAGCGGATCGCCGACCTGGTAAACGAAAAGGTTCTCACCGGGATTAGCGACGTGCGTGACGAGAGCGCGGAGGACACCCGCGTGGTCATCGAGCTCAAGCGCGACGGCAACCCGAAGGTCCTCATCAACAACCTCTACAAGCACACCGCTCTGGAGTCGTCGTTCAGCGTCAACATGCTGGCGATTGACCGCGGCAAGCCGAAGCTCCTCTCGCTCAAGGAGGCGATCAACTGCTACATCGAACACCGCCGTGAGGTCATCCTCCGCCGCACCCGGTTCCTCCTCAACGAGGCCGAGATCGAGGCCGAGAAGCTCGAGGGCTACCTGATCGCCCTCGCCAACATCGACGACTTTATCAAGATCATCAAGGACTCGAACGACCGCGACGATGCGAAGAACCGCCTCCTCGCCCTCTCTTGGCCGCAGAAAACGGTCGAGCAGCTCGGCATCCTCATCCGCAACGAGGCCCGCATCGTGGACGGCCACTACAAACTCACGGAAAAGCAGGTCGGCCACATTGTCGACCTCCGCCTCTACCAGCTCACCGGCCTCGAGCGCGACAGCATCAAAAAGGAATACGACGCGCTCATCGCCACCATCAAGGACCTGCTCGACATCATCGCCCGCGAGAAGCGCGTCCTTACGATCATCAAGCAGGAACTCCGCGCAATTCAGGAAAAATTTGCCACGCCGCGCCGGACCAAGATCGTCCCCGCCGAAGGCGAGATGGCGATCGAGGACCTCATCGCCAACGACGGGGTCATCGTCACCCTCACCCACAACGGCTTCATCAAGCGCACGCTCGTCAGCGCCTTCCGCGCCCAGAAGCGCGGCGGCAAAGGCGTCATCGGAATGACCGCCCGCGAGTCGGAAAATGCGGAGGACAGCGACTTCGTCGAATACCTCTTCACCGCGACGACCCACGACTACCTGATGTTCTTCACCGAGAGCGGGCGCTGCTACGTCGAGCGCGTCTTCGAGATTCCGGAAGGATCGCGCGCCAGCAAGGGCCGCTCGATCGCCAACTTCCTCGAGCTCCGCAGCGATGAAAAAATCGCGGCCACCATCCGGGTGCAGGGCCAGAAGACGGATCAGGAAACATGGAACGAAAACCTGCACATCGTCTTCGCCACCCGCAGCGGGATCGTCAAAAAATCCAACCTCAACGACTTTAAAAACATCCGGAAGGGCGGGATCATCGCAATCCAGATCGAGGAGGGCGACCGCCTGATCGATTGCAAGCTCACCACCGGCCTCGACGAGATCGTGCTCATCACCCACGGCGGGATGAGCATCCGGTTCAACGAGGAGGAACTCCGCGACCAGGGCCGCAACACGGTCGGCGTCTGGGGGATCCGCCCGGAAAAATCCGACTACATCGTCGGAGCCGCCCTCGTCAATAAGGACGCCATGCTGCTCGTCGCCGGAGAAAACGGCCTCGGCAAGCGGACGACCTTCGAGGAGTACCGGATCCAGGCGCGCGGCGGAAAGGGCGTCATCACCATGAAGACGACCGAGCGCACGGGCGGAGTCGCCGGAGCCCTCACTGTCCGCGATGCAGACGAGCTCATGCTCATCACGAACAAGGGGAAAATGGTTCGCACCCGCGTCAAAGAAATCCGCGAGACCGGCCGGAATGCCCAGGGCGTCAAGCTCATCGACCTCCGCGACGGAGAAAACCTTCAAGGCATCGCCCCGGTCGTCAGCGACCAGGATGACGATGAGACCCCCGAAGAGACCGAAGGCTGACGCCGCAGGCCCGACCGGGCACTCTCCCATACCCCAAGGCCACCACAACCTTGGGTCTTAGAGAGAATGCACTCCTGTCCTGCCGCCCCCGCTGCCACAAGCCCCAACGGGGCTTCATCCCCTAGCCCCACTTCGCGGACTGGAGGGGTCGGATGGCCGGGAAGCCGCTATTTTGCGATATCGACATCAAAAGGTCGGCACTACAGCCGGGATTGATTTGAGGTCATCTGTGGCGAGTGGATTTTTGGCGGCGCTTGCTCC
>JBGTAT010000321.1:0-32517 GCA_041749755.1 Terrimicrobiaceae bacterium
ATGAGCAGGCTCACGCCGCTATCGGTCACGCCAAGGCCGGCCAAAAATTCCTGAGCCTCCGCGGCCGGCAGGTCGGCCAGCTCGCTCTCGATTTGCGCGCTGATCACGACCGCCTCGCTGCCGAGGTGGGCCGCCGCATATTCGCGCACCGAGCGCACATGCTTGGCCGCCTGGGAATCCTGGTCGAGGGTCGCCAGATCGTTCTCCCCAACATTGCACGCAAACAGCGTCGGCTTCGAAGACAGGAGAAAAAATCCTTTCATCAGCGCCTTTTCTTCCGTCGCCAGCTCGATCGTCAGCGCTGGCTTGCCGGCATCCAGGTGCGGCATCAGCTTCTCGGCGAGCGCCATCTCCGCCTTGGCCTCCTTGTCGCCGCTGCGGGCCCCCTTCTGCGAGCGCTCGGCGTGCTTTTTGACCGACGCCATGTCCGCCAGGATCAGCTCGGTATTGATCACCTCGATATCCCGGATCGGATCGACCGAGCCGGCCACATGATGGATGTCGTCGCTCTCAAAGCACCGCACGACCTGGATGATCGCATCCACCTCGCGGATGTGGCTCAAAAATTGATTCCCGAGCCCCTCGCCCTCGCTCGCGCCGGCCACCAGGCCCGCAATATCCACAAACTCGATCGCCGCCGGGAGGATCTTCTCCGACTTCGTAATCGCCGCCAGCTTCTCCAGCCGGTCGTCGGGCACGCTCACGATCCCGACGTTCGGCTCGATCGTGCAAAAAGGAAAGTTTGCCGCCTGCGCCTTGCGCGTGCGGGTCACAGCATTAAAAAGGGTGGACTTCCCCACATTCGGGAGACCGACAATTCCGGCTCGAAGCATAGGCGGCGGACACTAACCGGAGAATTCGCCGGGAGGAAGGACGAAATCCGATCTCCCACGCCAGGGCAGGAATTTTAACCCCGGAGGGGAAGGGATTCAGGGGGCACAGGGAACTAATGTAGGCCGCCAAGAGGAATGTCTATTATTCAAACACCTCTGATTGATGCTGCCCGATTTTTGATTTTGATCGCCCAGTCATTTGCGAGACACTACACTAGACGGGTTGGAGCCTCTGGATCGCAGCGCCCGGGACAAGCCGGGGGATCCCATCCTTCACCGGATATCCGGCCTGCCCGTCATCGCGCACGAGCAGGCTGTCGTAATCACCCGGGAACTGCACCGTCTCCTCGGAGGACCCAAGATGAAGCGCCTCCCCGTTGAGCGGGCAGCGAACGATTTCCAGCAGGGCGGGGTCCACGCGGCCGATCAGTAAACCGGCATGGACGGGTCGACCTTCTCCGCCCAGTCGCGGATTCCCCCGACGAGGTTGAACGCCTTCGAAAACCCTGCCTTCTGGAGCTCGCGGACGGCGAGCTCGCTGCGCGGTCCAAGCTTGCAGATGAAAACCATCTCGTCGGCCGAGTCGAGCTCGCTCATCCGGGAGGCGAGCTCGCCGAGCGGGATCAGCTTCGAGCCGGGGATCCGTGCGATCTCCCACTCGAACGGCTCGCGCACGTCGACCAGCACGAGTCCGTCCCCGCGATCGAGCCGGGCCTTGAGCTCGGCGACAGAAATTTCCGGGACCGGAGGTTCGGCGTCGTGCTGCTCCTGCGCCTGCGGGATCCCGCAGAACTGCTCGTAGTCGACCAGCTCCGTGATCGTCGGGCTCGCCGAGCAGACCGGGCACTTCGGGTCCTGGCGGACCTTAAACTCGCGGAACTTCATCTTGAGCGCGTCGAAGTGGATGAGCCGCCCGATCAGCGGCTCCCCGATTCCGACGATCAGCTTGATCGCCTCGATCGCCTGCATCACGCCGATCACGCCGGGCAGCACGCCAAGGACCCCGCCCTCCGCGCAGCTCGGCACCATGCCTGGCGGGGGCGGCTCAGGATACAGGCAGCGGTAACACGGCCCCCCGAGGTGTGGGGCAAAAACCGTGCACTGGCCGTCAAACCGGAAGATCGAGCCGTAGATGTTCGGCTTCTTTAAAAACACGCAGATGTCGTTCGAAAGGTACCTGGTCGGAAAGTTGTCAGTCCCATCGATCACGATGTCGTACTGCTCGACGATCTCCCGCGCATTTTCAGAGGTGAAAAAGGCGTCGTGCAGGTTGACCTGAACGTTCGGGTTGACCTCCTTGATCCGGTCCCGCGCGCTGTTGATTTTTTTCCGGCCGACGTCCTTCGTGCCATGCAGGATCTGGCGCTGGAGGTTCGAGTAGTCGACGACATCAAAATCCACAAGCCCGAGCGTCCCGACCCCGGCGGCGGCCAGGTACAACGCGATCGGCGATCCGAGCCCGCCCGCCCCGATGCAGAGCACCTTCGCGGCCTTGATCCGGCGCTGCCCCTCCAGCGTCACCTCCGGCATGATCAGGTGCCGGGAATAGCGCGCGATCTCGTCGTTGCTCAGCTCCACGGCCTCCAGCCGGGATGGGTCCAGTATGCTCTTGCTCATGATTTTTCCTTCAAGGGGCGAAAACATGACCGATCAGTCAGGGGATTGCAAGGAACACAATTTCCGCCAGCGCATCCAGAGCCTCCTTGATCGCGATTCTCGACAGGATCGCCGGAAGCCGGTAGCAAGGGGGCGTCCTTATGTCCAGCCAACCCCGCAGCCGTTTCTTCCCAGGTGCCCTTTTATCCTTGGCTGGCGCGATGTTCCTGACAGCCGCCCCGGCGATCAGCGGCGCAGACGACATCCAAGCGAGCCTCACCAAGATGCTCGAGAGCACAGTCGAGGAGTATCGGAAAAAAACCCCATCGCCGGACGGGGTTGGCGCGCTCGTCTTTGTCGCCGGGCCGTCGGGCGAGTGGAGCGCCGCAGCCGGGCTGCCCGAGGGAGCCGGGCCGGATTCCCACTACCGGATCGCCAGCGTGAGCAAAACCTTCACCGCCGCCGCAGTGATGTTGCTCGACCAGCAGGGCAAGCTCCGCATCGACGACACCCTCACAGACAAAATCCCCGGCACGGAGGCCCCCTATCTGGCGGACTCCCGCAGGTGCGCCATCCCGGACAAGGAGCGCCTCCGGATTCGCGACATCCTCTCCCACCGCGCGAGGATCTTTGACGTGTTCAATACTGCGCTTCCGCAGGAACCCTTCGGCGGAATGCCCTATGCGGAATACACCAAGCAAAGCCTTAACGAGCCGGACCACCAGTTTACCCAGGACGAAATCATTGCGTTCCTTGCCGCCAACAAGCTCCAGGTCAAGGAGGAGGATACCGTCAAAGGTTACAAATACAGCGATACCGGCTACACGATCCTCGCCAAAATTATCGAGAGGGTCTCGGGGAAAAGCTACGACCGGTTCCTCGCGGAGAATTTTTTCGGTCCGATGGGGCTCAAGGATACCAGCGCTCCATGGAGCGCGTACGACACCGATCTGCCGGAGCCGTTTCTCAAAGGCGTAGCCCGGCTGACATCCGACGGGGAATTCGAGGACGTCACGGAATGCAACATGTCCGACCAGATCGGCCCGGGGAACATCATCAGCACCCCGCGGGACATCGCCCAGTGGATGCGCGGCCTGCTTTCGGCTCGGGGTCCGCTCCGTCGCGAGCAGGTCGAGCGCATGACGGCCGTGCCCGAGGGCAACACGACCTACGCGCTTGGGATCGGCAGCACCGACTTCGGCCGTGGGCACTCCGGGGCGCACCCGGGCTATGTCAACCTCGTGACCTACAGCGCCGGGGATGACACAGCGGTCGCAGTCGTCACCCCGTTCGTCGACTACAGCCGCCTGCACGAGCACCTCGCCCTCCTCAACGACGTGACCAGAAGCACGCGGGAGATTTTGCGCCGCGAGGCAAGCCCTGCCCCTTAGGAATCTCTGGAATGTTCGAAAAATCGCTGGGCGATCTTCCGGGCGCTTGACTCACAATGCCCGCTCTGGCAGCGTCTGGGCATGGAAATGAGCGCTTCCTGCTTCAAACTCCTGGCCAGCGGCCTGGGAGGCCGCAATGAGGTTTCCTATCAGCAACACGTTTTTCCAGGGCATCCTCTCACCGTATCCTGTTGTTCCTGTGCCCGGACCCGTGTCTGACGGCGCCCTCCGCGATCTCCCCTACTTCCTTAAAAACCAAAAAAACCAACATGATAACCACACTCACTGCTGAAGAACATCGGGCAAATATGCTCAAAGCCATCGACAAGATGCGGAAGGCTGGCGTCACCGACAAGACGGGAGGCCCGTTCGGCTGCGTCATCTACCTCAACGGCGAGATCATCGCAGCTGAAGGCAACCGGGTCATCGCCGATCACGATCCGACCGCCCACGCCGAAGTCGTCGCAATCCGCGAGGCCTGCAAGAAAATCGGTTCCCACGATCTCTCGGGTGCGATTCTCTACACGAGCTGCATGTGTTGTCCGATGTGTTATTCGGCCTCGTATTGGGCGCGCATTTCGAAAGTTTACTACGCTGCCGCATGTGACGACTACGCGGATATCTTCGATGACAGCGTGATCTACAAGGATCTCGAACTCCCCTTCCACGATCGTTTTCTCAAGCCGGAGGAACTCTGCCGCGCCGAGGCCAATAAAGTGTGGGACGAATTCCGCGCTCTGCCCGATGGCGCGCGTTATTGATTCCACTTCACCGGAGATCAAATAGTAGGTGGCCTCAGCGCATTTCAGGTCTGGGCAGAAGCTTTTCCGCCACCCGGCGGTGCTCCAGCATCGATTCACCCGGCTTGTCGCTGATCCGGGCCATCATGGCCAGGCGCGGGTTGCGAAGCCGGCAAACGCCGGCACCAGGTCGGGCGAGTATACCTCGTCGTCCGGGCCGGGATTGTCATGTCCTTCTCCGGCTTCATCGGGTGCCGGGTGGGATTGTGGTTTCTCCCCATTTAACTTCAGTCTTGCAGGATAATTTCAATCTCATGCGTCCCGGTCAGAGCTGCATCGAAAAAGGGTTTTTCCAATACATTCCCATCTAATTTGAAGCTGGCCACACGGCTGCCGTGTCCGAGGATCTTGACGTTCAGCACACTGTCGCGGTAGTTAATTTCACTCATCGAAATCGTTGAGAACGGGTCCGGCACGAGCGGGGCAAAGCGGATGCCATTTTCCTCAAAGTTCATACCCAGCAGCCCGTGCAGAACCATACCCAAGTAGGCGGACGCACTCCAGAGCTGGTCGGAGGAACCGTCGGGCTTGCCGTCCTCCGGGAAATAGAATTCTTTGAACGTGTCGGTTTTTTGTGACAGAGCAAGCAGCTTGCCCAACTCCTGGTCGAACATTTTGCGATCGCCGAGATGGATGGCCGCCCGGGCCCAGTATCCCTGCACAAAAGGCCAGATCATGCCGTTGTGGTAGCGGTAGGAAGGTCTCGCGGTGTAGTCCATGTAATCGGGCAACTGCGGCCAGAGACAGGGAAAGCCATTGGGCGTTGTGGGCGTCGAGGCCAGGACACGCCGTGCGCGCTCCGGGTCCGCAATCCCAAAACGGATGCACAGTGCTTCTCCCAAACCTTCCATGACAGGAAACAGCTTTTTGTTTTCGTCCAGGAAGTAGCCGTAATACCCCTTGTCTTCCTGCCAAAACCACTTGTTGATCGCTTCTTTCAACTTTTCTGCCTTGGCTCGGAATGGGGCTCCATCCTGGCCCAGACGGTCTGCCATGAGGCCTGCGATGATGTAACCCTGATAGTAGAGGGCATTGGTGCTGAGTGCCGCGGTCTTGGCAACGAGCGGGCCGTTGTTGACATATTTTGCAGGATAGGCGCTGTTGGACTCCATGAACGAGGAACAGCCGCCGAAGAGTCCGGTGTCGGACTGGTAGGCATCGCGCTCGGCGCGCTTGAGGGTGTTCACCGTTCGTTCAAAGAAGACAGGAAGGGTAGCCTTGTTCCCAGTGACCTCATAAAGCGACCATGCACCGACAGCACCGACAATTGAGTCGGTGAGATTGGGCCAGCCCCCAAAGTGTCCGCAAAAGTCCTGTTCCCAACATTCGCCAATGCCAGGCACCTCCTGTTTCAGGCCGAGCAGGGTTGCCTCGCACAGGCTGGTCTCCAGCAACGACAGGGCAAGGTCCATGGAGAACGAGGAGTCGCGCGTCCAAACCTGCGGCCAGCCTTTGCCGGCGATGAATTTGCCATGTTTGCTGTCATTGGCAACGACCTGACGGGCCTTGCGCCATGCCTCGTTGTACTCGGGCAGGTTGGACTCGAAGACAAACATGTCGGGAGACGAAGCCACGGCGTCCGATGCCTTGGTGTTAAGGGGAGCCATCGAATCACCGACGGCATGGACAAGACAGGGCAGGAAAGCTGAAAGGGAAATAATAAGTGTTGTGGTTTTCATATTTGAATAGGTGTTTTGGGAATGGAATTCTATTTTGCTGCTGCGAGTGCGGCCGGGGTAATATTCCAGCCGTCGAGCGTGACGTTCAGGGCTTTTGGAGTATCCTTGCTTGCGCTGCGGATGGTGATGGTTTTCTTTTCGCCAGGGAGAAGGGACACATAGTTGTCGCTGGCGTAAGCAGGCAGGACACGGGTTCCATCGGTGGCGTTACGGAGAACAAGATGGGTCATCAATGCCGGCGCTTTGGAAGTGTTGGCCAGCTCGACGGTGGTGACGGTTTCAGAGTGATCCAGGGCGGTGCTGACTTTGCCTTCCAGTGTGACCTTGGGCAGGGTTTCAAGCGCACGCAGTTGCTCCGGTTTTTCATAGTCCGAGTGCCAATAGAAATTCTCGGAGAGCAACTTTCCTGACTTGTCGCGCAACTCCAGTTTCACGAACTGGACGGGTTGAGTCGCGAAGTCGCTCCATTCGACCTTGGCGGGTTTGAGCAGGGACGAGGGCTCGATCTCAAGGGGTGTTTCGGTGGTTTTCAACACGGTGCCATCGAGAGCCAAAACGGTGACTTTGACGGTGGATTGCGGGAACGCGTCGTAGGTCGAGTTGACCACGGAGACGGCGTCATCGACTACGTCCCATTGCACGTGGATCGGTTCGCAGGCTTTTTTAGTGGCGAAGAAGGTGGCATGCGTGTCGAAGTCGGAGCTATAGATCTGCCAAACCATGCTGGGCCACGTGGGGTGACTCATCCACAAGAGAACGCCCGTGGTGGCCTGCCACATTTTAGAATTAAACGACTCAAACATCACCTGATGGTGGGTGTAGTTCTGCATCTGCATCCTCAGATTGAAGCTCTCCAGATCAGTGCCGACGCCGTAACGCTTCTCCGCCTCATCGCGGAAAGGAGCCACGTCCCCGTGCTTTTTGGAGGGGAAGTCATGGTAAGCCCACGCGTCGTTGTCCTGCCAGGGCCAGTATTGGCTCGGCTGCAGCATGGCCTTGATGGCGTCCACTGTGGGAATGGAGTTGATGCCCAGCTCGGTGCAGAAGCCCTTTGAGTGGGTGTTGTAATACCATTTGGGATCTTTGTAGGTCCAAGGGCCGCTCCCCATCAGCTTCTCACCTCTAGAACTGGGAATATAAATTCGGGTTCCGTCGAGCTGCTGATAACTTTCAGTCAGCGGTTTGTTGAGCCATTCCGGCGGCGTGCCCTCGTTACGCCCGCACCAGACCACGATGGAGGCATGGTGACGGAAACGCTTGATGGTGTCGTTCGCATTGGCCATGAAACGTTCCGCGTCGATGGCGGGGAAATTGCAATTCGCCGTCGACATCCAGGAATCATTCCAGACGAGCAGACCGTATTGGTCGGCAAGGGCGTAAAAGTTTTCTTGGGTGCACTGTCCGGTCCAATTACGAATCATGTTCAAACCGGCCTCGCGATGGAGACGGAAGGCGGGCTCGAGCCGTTCGGTCGAGGAGCGTTTGAGGGCCTCGTCGAGCCCCCAATTGCCGCCACGCACAAAGATACGCTGGCCGTTGATCTTGATAAAGAAAGGGCCGTCGCGAACCTCGGGTTTACCTTTTTTCGGCAGGTTATCGTAGTCAACTTGACGGAGACCGACGCGCAGAGCCAGCTGGTTTGATTCCGCGCCGGAGGCATCGAGCACGCGGAAGGTCAGATCGTGCAGGTTCGGTTCTCCGTTGCCGTTGGGCCACCAGAGCTTTGGATTTTTGAGGGTCAGTTGGGGAAACTCCTCGGGCGTAAAGGCGACGGTGTTGGTTTCGCCCGGTGCCAGGGAAAGTTTTTTGCTCACTTGGATTCCCGCCAGAACAGCCTCCAGCGTGTAGTTTTGCGGCTGCTCGGTCAGGTTGCGCACATCCGCTTTCAACGTCACCTCGGCCACGGAGAGGTCGGGAAGTTTGGGCAACTTGGTGATGACCTGCGGGTCGGCCACCGTAACCGGGCCGGAGGGAACAATCACCACATCCTGCCAGATGCCGGTGCAGCGGTCGCGAATGGTGGGAACCCAGTCCCAACCTTCGGTGCAGAAAAAGGTGGGGCCATCGAACATCCCATCCGAACCGTTGCTGCCGGGCCCCCATTTGACCGACGATTCACCGGTACCCTGCGTGTAGTGCGGCTGGGGCCAGACGCGGACGGCGAGCACATTATTTCCCTTGGCCGAAAGCAACGGAGTGATGTCGAAGCGCCCCCGGATAAACGCTCCACTCATGTCGCCGAGGGAGCGGCCATTCAACCAGACCTCGGCATGATAATTGATGCCCTTGAAAAGGAGTTCAACATTCCGTTTGTCCCAATCGGCGTTGGTGGGGAACTCCACGCGATACCACCAGGACTTGGTCGCCATGTCAGGAATAAGCCTGTTGTTCAGACCATGCGTGGGCTCCGGATAAACGCCTTGTTGAACAAGGGTCGTCAACGCCGTGCCGGGCACGGTCGCATCATACCAATCGCGCGTGTCGAAACCGGGAGATGCGATTTTTTCTGGAGGAGCCGTCACGGTCGTGGCCTCCGCCATTTCCCAGCCTCGATTGAGAACAACTGAGCCATCGGCGATGGGCTGGGACACGGGACGTTCGGAGAGTTTGGGGATGCGCTTCACTTCCACGGGCGGAACTGGCTGGGGTAACATCTCCTCCGGCTGAATCTTCGGGTTGCGTTCGCCGACGGTGAATTCCTTCGCATCCGAACGATTGCTCGGGGTGGGGCCACCGGGTGCAGGGACAAACGTGGCACTATCCAAGGCCTTGGCTGAACTGGCCAAGGCGGCAATTTCTGCCGGTGGCAGCGCACCGCTAGAAATCGTGAATGAGGCGACTTTGCCCTTGAAGCATGCGCCATCCTTCCAGACACGCGGAGGCGCCACCAAGGGTTGCATCGCGGCTCGGCTGAGTTGTACGTCCGCCTTGCTCACCTCCTTGCCATCGAGATAGAGACGAAGGCTTTTGCCGTCATAGGTCGCCGCCAGATGCTGCCAGGTGTCAGCTTTCACGGCGACTGGGATTTCAAGACGATCGGGGGAGGTCACCAGTTCTTTTTTCTGGGAGGTAAGACCGCCATACCAAAAAAACCAACCCTTGGCGTCGGCGCACAGGTAGCGTTGGGATCCTTTGTAGTCCACCCCATCGCCAAAGCCGGCAACCAAGGTCGGCGCGGAGATGGCGCCGTCGGGTTTGATCCATGCGGAGATCGTCCAAGGCGCGGCAGCCTCGGTGGGCGGAGGGCCATCGAACCATTCCACGTGGCCCGGGCCGGAGCCGCTGGCGGTGGCGTTGAAGGGCCCGAAGACAGGATTGGCGGCGAAGGCGCAAGTAGCCCCAAGAAGATATCCTGCAAGTTGCAGGAGACAGGATAAGGAAGTGGATTTATTCATGTGTTATCAGGTATGGATTGATCGAATTCACCGTAAAGTTATCGGGGTAATGTTCCAGCCATCGAGCGTGACGTGCAGGGCTTCTGGAGTATCCTTGCTTGGGCTGCGGATAGTTATGGTTTTCTTTTCGCCAGGGAGAAGGGACACATAGTTGTCGCTGGCGTAAGCAGGCAGGACGCGGGTTCCATCGGTGGCGTTACGGAGAACAAGATGGGTCATCAATGCCGGCGCCTTGGAAGTGTTGGCCAGCTCGACAGTGGTGACGGTTTCGGAGTGATCCAGGGCGGTGCTGACTTTGCCTTCAAGTGTTACCTTCGGTAGGGTTTCAAGCGCACGCAGTTGCTCCGGTTTTTCATAATCCGAGTGCCAATAGAAGTTCTCGGAGAGCAATTTTCCTGACTTGTCGCGCAACTCCAGTTTCACGAACTGGACGGGGTGAGTCGCGAAGTCGCTCCATTCGACCTTGGCGGGTTTGAGCAGGGACGAGGGCTCGATCTCAAGGGGTGTTTCGGTGGTTTTCAACACGGTGCCATCGAGAGCCAAAACGGTGGCTTTGACCGAGGCCTGGGGAAACGTCTCGCTGGTTGTGTTGACCACCGACACGGCGTCATCAATCAAATCCCACTGTACGTGGACGGGCTCACACGCCTTTTTTGCGGCAAAGAATGAGGCGTTGGTGTCAAAATCTGAGCTATACAACTGCCAGACCATGCTGGGCCAGGCGGGATGACTCATCCACAGAAGGACGCCCGTGGCGGGCTGCCACATCTTGGAGTTGAACGCTTCGTAGAAAAGGCGGTGCATATTGTAATTCTGCATCTGCATCCGGCGAATGAAACCGTCCAGATCGGTGGCGACTCCGTAGCGCTTCTCCGCCGCTTCCCGAAAGGGAACGCTGTCGCCATGGCGCTTGGAGGGGAAGTCGTGGTACGCCCACGCGTCATTGTCCTTCCACGGCCAGTACTGGCTGGGATCGAGCATGGCTTTCAGCGCATCCACCGTGGGGATGGAGTTGATGCCCAGCTCTGTGCTGAAGCCCTTCGAGTGCGTTTCGTAATACCACTTGGGGTCTTTGTATGTCCACGGGCCGCTGCCCATCAACTTTTCATAGCGTGACTGGGGGATGTAGATGCGCGAGCTGTCGTGCTTCTGCAGGCTGGCCGCGAGCGGCTCATTCAGCCATGCGGGCGGGATACCTTCGTTTCGTCCGCACCAGACGGCCAGCGATGGGTGGTAGCGGAAGCGCTTGATGGTGTCGTCGGCGTTGGCCATGAATAGCTCGGCATCGACGGGGGGAAGGTTGGCGCGGTAGGTCGAGAGCCAGAAGTCACTCCAGACGAGCAGGCCGTATTTGTCGGCGAGCTCGAAGAAGTTTTCCTGGGAGTTCTGGCCGCACCAGTTGCGGATCATATTGAGACCAGCCTCGCGGTGGAGCCGGAAGGCGGGCTCAAGGCGTTCGGTGGATGAACGCTTTAAAGCCTCATCAAGACCCCAGTTGCCACCGCGAACAAATATGGGCAGTCCATTAACCTTGATGTAGAACGGACCGTCATGAACCTCCGGCTTATCTTTTTTGGGCAGGTAGTCGTAGTCAATTTGGCGCAGCCCGGCACGCACGGCCAGACGGCTGGATTCAGTGCCTGTGCTTTCCAGCACCCGGAAGGTGAGATCATGCAGGTTTGGTTCGCCGCTTCCGTTCGGCCACCAGAGCTTTGGATTTTGTAAGACCAGTTGTGGGAACTCTGAAGGGGAAAACTCGACCGTGCGCGTTTCATTTGGCGCGAGGGAGACCTTTTGTGTTACGACTGCGCCAAGCAGTTCGGCCTCGAGCGTGACGTTCTGCGGCTGGGCGGTGAGGTTGCGCAGGTCCGCTTTCAAAGTCACCTCGGCCACGGACAGATCGGGGAGTTTCGGTAGCTTGGTGATGACCTGCGGATCGGCCACGGTGACCGCGCCTGATGGAATAACCAAGACATCCTGCCAGATGCCGGTGCAACGGTCGCGGGCGGTCGGATTCCAATCCCAGCCCTCGGTGCAGAAAAAGGTGGGGCCATCCAACAAAGCATCTGCGCCGTTGTTGCCGGGACCGAGTTTGACGGAGGATTCGCCCGTGCCCTGACTGTAATGGGGTTGGGGCCAGACGCGCACCGCGAGGACGTTGTTGCCCTCGGCAACAAGAGCCTTCGTCGCATCAAAACGACCGCGGATAAACGCTCCGGTGGTCTCACCTAATGGTCGTCCGTTGAGCCAAATCTCCGAATGGAAGTTGATGCCCTTGAAGAGAAGTTCGATGTTACGGCTTTTCCAATCCTTGCCGGAGGGAAACTCCACGCGATACCACCACGATTTCGTCGCGAGGTCAGGGATGAGTGCGTTATTCAAACCGTGCGTAGGTTCTGGATATACGCCCTGTTGCACCAGTGTAGTGAGTGCGGTGCCTGGCACCGTAGCGTCATACCAACCCTTGGTGTCAAACCCGGGGGAAGAGATGTCTTCCGGTTTGGCTGAGACCGTGGTGGCTTCGGCCATTTCCCAACCGCGATTGAGGAGAAGAGAACCGTCGGCGTTGGGTTGAGGCACCGGACGTTGAGAAAGTTTCGGGGTGCGCTTCAGCTCCACGGGAGGGACGGGTCCGGGAAACATTTCCGGCGGCTGGGGACGGGGATTCCGCCCCCCCCAGGAAAATTCCACCACGTCCGTGCGATTGACCGGTGTGAGACCCGCAGGTGCTGAGGCAAATGCGGCGGACTCGAGGTTCTTGCCGGCCTCGGCCAGTTTCGCGATCTCGGCGGGCGAAAGCGCGTTGTCCGTGATGGTGAATTCTGCGACCTTTCCTTTGAACTCCGCGCCGTCTTTCCAAGCGGACGGCGGAGCCACCCGGGGTTGCATGGCGGCACGGGTCAGAGCGGTCGCAAGTTTGCCAACCTCCTGACCCTGCACGTAGAGGTGCAGCGTGGTGCCGTCATAGGTCGCGGCCACATGCTGCCAAGCATCGGGTTTCGGGAGCACTGTGGTCGCCAGACGGTCAGGCTCATTGAAGGGCTCTTTGCTTTGGATCGAGAAGCCCCCATACCAAAAGAACCAGCCCTTGGCATCGGCACCGAGGAAACGCTGCGAACCAGTGTGATCGACCCCGTCGCCAAAACCAGCGATCAAGGTGGGAGCCGCAATTGCGCCTTCGGGCTTGATCCACGCGGAAATCGTCCAACTCGCGGAGGCCTCGGTGGGCGGGGCACCATCAAACCACTCGACATGTCCGGGCCCGGTGCCGTTAGCGGATGCATTGTAGGGACCGAAGACAGTGGCGCCGCCTGCGGGCGACGATCCAGCAGTTAGCATTAACAGCAACGGGAAAATCGCCGAAATGAATGTTCTAATATTGCTTTGTTTCATGGTAAGAAGTGGAGTATTTAGAGGTCTAGGAAGCGGTCTGTTACATTGGCACGACTTCGATTCCGTTGATCTTGGGAACACCGGCCGATCCCGGATGGAAATGGATGCGGACATTCCCTTCTTTATCCGGGAGAATCCCTTCGAACTCCCTGGCCACCGCTCTGTTCATCCCGCCGGCTGCCGAATAGATGTCGAAATTGGTCAGGGCCGGTTTGTCATTGATATCTACGTTAAAAATTCGCTTACCGGCAATGCCACCTTCCGAAAATTTGGCCCAGTCGGCATCCAATTCAGCAAAGTAGAGCCGGACTCTGTAGCCATTCGGTGCCGGCTTCATGGGGAAAGTATAGGTGAACTCACCGGTGCGTGCGTTCCGGTAAAGCACCGGAGAAGTCGAGGGCGCACCGCTGAGATCCAAGTCCACATTTACATCTCTCTTAAGGGAGGACTTGAAACCCGCATCATAGCCTGCATCGGCAAGAAATCCTTTTTCTTTCCCTGCACCGCTACACTCGATCTTGATCTGATCGAGGGGGCCTTCGAACCATTTGACCGCGATATGGGTCACCGGCCAGTTGGCGACCTGAGCGTTCTTGTTGAGCTCGACAGCGCAATCGCCGGTGGAGACCGGAGCCACGTCAATATTCCATCCATCCACAGCGAGGAGCGGCTTGTCACCTTTCAAATCGCTGCTGGCGGCTTCAATGGTGACCACTTTTGACTCCTGAGGCAGGAGCGAAAAGTAATTATCAGAATAAAATACGGGCAGCACCCGTTCCCCCGAGGTCTTGCGGCGCAATTGCAGATGCGCCATCAAGGCAATCTGGTCGGAAGGATTGCGAAGCGTCACATCCAAGAGGCACTTGCCATCGGCGTCACGGCGCTTGACGGTCGGCTCGAGCTTCACGACGGGTAGTTTTTGTAAGTCCTGCAGGCGGCCTTCTTCCTGGCCGGGCGTCGCACGCCAGTAGAAGTTCTCCGAGAGCATTTTCCCCGTGCCGTCCAATAGCTGTAACTTCACGAAATGGACTTTGGACAACGAGGCAGGCCAGGCAATCTCGCCCAGATCCGTTGCCGCTGTCGGCGCAGCCTCGACATTTTGCTCGTGTTGGTAAGCCTCCGAGCCGTCCAAGTTGAAAATCTTAACCATTGCTTTAGCGCCCGTCAGCGGTGTTGCCAGATTGTTAACGACCATCACGTGCCCGCTGAGAGAATCCTTCTTTTCTGAGGAAGAGGACTCGTTGAGCATGATGTGGATCGGCTCGCAGGCTTTCCTCGCGGCAAAGAGCGAGGCATTGGGCTCGAGATCATGGCTGTAGATCTGCCAGACAAAGCTCGGCTGTGCCGGGTTGCTCATCCAGGTAATCACCCCGGTCGTGGGGTTGAAAAGTTTGGCGAAGCGGCCCTCATACATCGACCGGAAGGCCTCGTAATTCATCAATTGGGCCTTGCGGACAAAGTCTGCCAGATTCAGGGCCCTGCCATAGCGGACATTCAATAGGCCCGGGTAGGTATCCCCGCCCTGGGCGCCTTTCCCGAGGTCATGCTCCGCCCAGTCGTCATTGATCGTCTCCCAGTCATTTTGCGGCATCATCGCCTGGACCGCTTCGAGCGAGGGTACCGAAACGCTGCCGATCTCGGTCTTAAAGGGCGCATCGACTTTGTAATATTCCTGGGGTGTTCTCCATCGGTATGGACCCCCGGAATGGACGCCGCGCCCGTCGGTGGAGCTCGCCTGGTAGTGCCGGGTCGGCTCCAGTTCATCCATCAGCTTCTGTAAAGCATCGTTAATATTATCCGGAGCTCGCCCTTCGTTTCGCCCACACCAGAGTGCGATGGAGGGGTGATTGCGGAAGCGTACGATCTTTTCTCGGCAATTGGCCATGTAGGTTTCCAGATCCGTGGGATTGGGGCCATCACCCGGGTTGGGCTGGAAGAATTCGTCCCAAAGCATGATGCCGTATCGGTCGCACAGATCATAGAGGTCCTCGTTTGTGCTCTGGCCAACCCAGTTGCGGATCATGGTATAGTTGGCCTGCTGGTGCATCCGCACCTGCGCATCGAGCCGCTTGAGGGGGATACGCTTGAGGGCCTCATCCAGACCCCAGTTGCCGCCCTTGCACATCACGCGCACGCCGTTGACGGAGAGCGTGAGGTTTTCACTATCCGCCACCGTGTAGGTGATCTTGCGGATTCCGACGTTGAATTCTTTGGCATCGGAAACCGCACCGCCGACCTCAAACGCGAGTCGGGCGGGATAAAGGTTCTGAGGTCCATAACCGTTGGGCCACCAAAGCTTGGGGTTAATTACTCTCAATTGCGGCGTCGTGCCGGGATCGAAGGTGACGATTTGAGTGCTGTTTGCAGGAAGATCTACTGATTGCTGGAAGGCGATGTCGCCGATGGCGCCTTTCAGAACGCCTTTCTGCACTTCAGAGGTGAGATTTTTTAGAGTGGCCTGGACCTTAATGTCGGCAGTATCGAGTCTGGGTAGAGGCAAATCGGTGGTAACCAGCGGATCTTGAATGAGAACCGGGCCGGAGGCTGATAAAAACACCTTCCTCCAGATGCCGGTATTGCGATCACGGATACCGGGAATCCAATCCCATCCGATCGAGCAGAGGAACGTGGGTCCATCGATGGCCGTGATGCCTCCGTTCTTCCCCATGCCTCTCGCGAGGGTGTGCTCAGTCGGATCTCCCGGGTTTGGCTGGGGACTCACCAGAACGGCCAGTGTCGCGACTTCTCCGGGTTTCGTGATGGAGGAAACATCAAAAATCCCCCGGGCAAAGGCACCTTTGATGGAGCCCACGTTCTTGCCGTTGACCCACACATCGGCAGCGTAGTTGATACCGTCGAAATTCAACCAGAAAGTTCGTCCGGCATAAGCGGCGGGCACGGTGAAGGCGGTGCGATACCAATAGGACGTGCGACAAAGGCTCTCCGGGATTTTGTCCGGGCGGTTATTCTCGCCATACAGCGGTTCCGGGTAAACCTTGTTGTTCACCAGCGTGGTCAACACAGTTCCCGGGACGGTGGCGGGATACCAGTCCGCAGGCTGAAAGCCGGCCTGGGAGATTTCCTCGCCGCGGGTGGAAACTTTCGCAGCATCTTGAAGCTGCCAACCTGCGGAAAGCAAAACAGGTTCGGGCAGAGCGTCAGCCCGAAGGGCTGGCAGAAACAAGCAGCCCAGGGTTGTAGCGAGGGCGATCCGACTGAAATAGGAAGTGGCGATCATTGATGGTCGTGGGGCTGCGGTGCGAAATCCGTTTACTGGAGTAGAATCTCTATTCCGTTGATTGCGGGCAGGACCTTGCTGCCGGCGGCGGGACGGGGATCAACGTCGATGTTGCCCTCGTCATCTGGCACGATTCCGGTGATATCTTTGACGACCGCCTTGCGGGGCGCACCAGCAGCTTGGATGATGTCGAAATCCTTCACCAAGGTCTTGCCGTTAAAATTGACATCGAATTTTCGTTGTCCTGGCTTGTCAAAAGCCAGCTCAGCAAAATGGAGGCGAACCGTATAAGTCTTGCCCGGTGGGAGCGGTTTCATCGCAAAGAGGTAGCTCGCCTTGCGGTAACGGCAGCTTTGATAAATTGCTTCCGGCGCTGCCAACGGATCCGAGGTGTCGATCTTCTCATTGATCTGTTCGGTCGGCCCGCGTCCGTAGGTATCGTCGTTGATAAATTTGCCGACATCCGGGCCACCGCAGTTCATATGATATTCCGATTGCGGGGTGCCGTAGTCGATGCGGATTCCGTTCTTGGGCCAGGTGTTCACTTGGGCATTGCGATTGAGCTCAATCTTCGTCTCGGCAGTGGCAGCCTTGACCCCGGCGATATTCCAACCATCCAAGAAAACCAGTGGCTTCTCGCCGTTGAGCAAGGCTTGGTCGGCTTCGATCGTGATGGTTTTTTCCTCGTAGGGAGCCAGCGACAGATAATTGTCGGAGTAATAAACGGGGAGAACCCGCTTCCCGTCTCCGGCTCGGCGCAACTGCACGTGGGCCATCAGCGCAACCGTCGAGGCCGGGTTGCGCAGGGTGATATCGAGCAGCAGTTTGCCGTCTTTGTCATGACGCGAGGATTTCGCTTCCAGTGTGACAGGCGGCAGTTGCTCCAGCGCGGAGAGGTCTTCCAGTTTCGGATCGGTGGTGCGCCAATAAAAATTATCAGAAAGGAGCTTTCCGTCCGCATTGCGCAGTTCGAGTTTGATGAAATGTACGGCGGACAGCGTGGCCGGCCATGGGACAGTGCCGAGCGCGGTCGCGGTGCTCGGAGTTGCGGTCAATGCCATCTCGTTTTGGTAAGGCGAACTTCCGTCCAGATTATAGATCACGATGCGCGCCTTGGCGTCTTTCAAGGGAGAGGCCATGTGGTTGATCACCTGCACGGTCCAATCCGCTTCGTTGAGCTGAATGTGCACGGGCTCCGAGGCTTTTTTGACGGCGAACAACGCGGCGTTCGGTTCGAGATCGTAGTGATAGAGTTGCCAAACGAAACTCGGTTGGGCGGGGTTGCTCATCCAAGTGATGACTCCCGTCGCGGGGGTGAACAGCTTGGCTTGGCGGCCTTCATACATCGCGCGGAAGGCCTCGTAGTTCATCAACTGCCCCTTGCGGGTGAAATCGGCCAGATTGACCGCCGGGCCATAACGTCCATTCAGACTCTTCAAGTAAGGCCTTCGCGATTGCGCGCCACGCGTCAGATCGTGCGTCGCCCAGGCATCATTGATCGATTCCCAATCCTTCTCCGGCAACATCCCTTGGATGGACTCAATAGTCGGGATCGAGACGCTGCCGATTTCGGTTTTGAACACTTCCTCGCCAAATTCATAGTAGGCCTGCGGAACCCGCCAGCCATACGGCCCGCCCGAATGGACGCCACGCCCCGCCTTGGAATTCGGCTGATATAGCCGCGTCGGCTCGTATTGCTTCATCAATTCCAGAATCGCATCGTTAATGTCTTTGGGCGGGTAACCTTCATTGCGTCCGCACCAAATGGCGATGGAAGGATGGTTGCGGAAGCGCAGAAGCTTGTCCTTCACGTTGGCCATGTACGTGTCGAAGTCAGTCGGCATGGGCGCACCGCCGCTCGGCTGGAAAAACTCGTCCCACAGCAACAGCCCGTATTGGTCGCACAGATCTGCCAAATCTTCATTGGTGTTTTGACCCACCCAGTTGCGGATCATGTTCATGTTGGCCAGTTGATGCATCTTGACCTGAGCCTCCAAACGCTCGCGCGGAATGCGTTTCAGGGCTTCGTCCAGCCCCCAGTTGCCGCCCTTGATGAAAATCGGCACGCCATTAACGGTGAAGGCCAGATTATCGGACGGTGGATTGGTGTAGCTGATTTCCCGGATCCCAAAATTGAAGGTCTGAGTGTCGGAAACCATGTCACCGGTTTTCAAAACAAGCCGGAGCGGGTAGAGGTGCGGATCGCCATATCCATTCGGCCACCAGAGCTTGGGGTTGATGAGGTGAAGTTGCGGGAACTGCTTCGGATCAAAACGCACCATGCTGGATCCGTTGGCCTCGATCTCCACGGTTTGCCGGACGGAGACATCCGCGAAACTGGCCGACAATTCCGCGGTGACCTTTTGATTGGTGACATTCCTGACCTCCGCCTGAATGCAAATATCGGCCGAGTCGGTTTGTGGCAGGGGCAGTTCGGTGGTAACGAGCGGATCCTTGATGACGGCGGGACCCGTCGCGGTCAGGAAAACTTTACGCCAGATCCCTGTATTCCGATCCGGAATGGTCGGCAGCCAGTCCCAGCCGATCGTGCACATGAAGGTCGGTCCGTCGGCGGGCGTAACGCAGTAATTGTTGCCCGTGCCGAGTCGGATGGTGTGCGGGGTGGTTTCTCCGGGCGTGGGTTGGGGAGAGATGCGGACGGCCAGACCCGCCGGCTTCCCGGCGGTGACGAAATCACTGATGTCAAAAATCCCCCGGATAAAAGCTCCCTTGATATTTCCGACTGATTGGCCGTTGACCCACACCTCGGCCGCATAGTTGATGCCGTCAAAATTGAGCCAGATCTTTTTGCCAGCGTAATCTTTGGGCACGTCAAACGTTGTCCGATACCACCAGTCGGTCCGACAAAGACTGTCAGGGATGATAGCTGGCCGGATATTTTCCCCATAGAGCGGCTCGGGATAGACCTTGTTGTTCACCAAGGTTGTCAGCACGGTTCCGGGCACCGTGGCGGGATACCATTTATTGGAAGAATAACTGGGGACGGAAATCTGTTCGCCCGTGTCCTTGACCTCCGCCTGCGAAGCAAGCTTCCAGGGACTTTCGTTCAAAGAGACCGACTCCAGAGCAAAACCCGGACGCACGAGCGCACCGATAGCCAGAGCGATCAACAGCAGCGCTTTTTTGTTCATATTTCCCTCCCTTTCGATGCGGAGTAAGGAAGATCCTCGCCGTCAAGGCGGTCGGTCTTGGGAACGGGGCTCATCTCAAACCGGAGTTCTCCTCCGGTGATAATGTCTTGGTGGCTGATCCAGGTTTTAGATTCCGTCCGCCCGTTCAAAAGATGCTTTTGGGTGTAAATATTTTTATCGCTGTTGGTCGGTGCCGTGATGACGAACTTCTTGTTACCGGCAAGGTGAAGAGTGGCCTGAGCGAAGGCCGGGCTGGTCAGGAGATATTCTGTGGTTCCGGGGCAGAAGGGATAGAAGCCGAGCGAACTGAAGATATACCAACTGGCCATCGAGCCGTTGTCCTCATCGCCGGGAAAACCCTTGGGCCCAGAGTTGAAGAGCTCGGCGCAGGCTCGACGGGTCCAATACTGTGTCTTCCACGGCAATCCAATCGCGGCATAGAGATAGGGAATGCCGAAGGAGGGTTGGTTGTTCAAATTGCACTGGCCGAATTTGATGGCCTCCATTCCCACCATTTCCTGAACAACTCTTTTGTAGCCCCCCAGATGATACGTCGGTGGGAGGCTGAAAAGTCGGTCCAACTTCTCAGCAAATGGAGTTGTTCCACCGAGCAAACGGGTCAAGCCGACGGTATCATGCGGCACAAACCAACTGGCTTGCCACGGACCGGACTCCACATAAGCACCACCCCAGGCAAACTCGTCAAAAGGTTCGACCCATGTGCCATCTGAATTTTTGGCGCGCATAAAGCCAACGCTGGCATCCCAGAGGTTGCGGTAGTTTTGGGAGCGCTCCATGAGGGCTTTTGCGTCCTCAGCTTGATTGAGTTGCCGGGCCATTTGAGCGACGCACCAGTCGTCGTAGGCATAGTCCAGTGTCGCGGAAACGGAGTGTTGGGCCTTCAGACAGTAACCCAACTGGAGGTAATCCTCCATGCCATCCCTGACCAGCATCCCCTTGGCGGGGGGCTCGAATGCGCTTTTGCGCAGGGAGGCATAGGCTTTGTCCACGTCGTAGTTCTTCTGTCCTTTGACCAATGCATCGGCGAAGAGCGCGGCGCAGTGTTGACCAATCATGCATTTCCGGTAACCGGGGCTCGGCCATTCGGGCATGGTCCCATCGCCCTCCACCGAGGCATTGACAAAACCCTGCAGGATTTCGTTCAACTGTTCGGGATAAAGGATGGTGATCAGGGGGAAAGTAGTCCGGAAGCCATCCCAGATACCGATGTCGCCGTAGAGCACCCCTTCATGAATCTTCCCATCGTAAGGACTGAAGTGGATGGGCTTTCCCGATGCGTTCAGTTCGTAGAGCCGGTGCGGAAACATCTGGGCACGGTAGAGGCAGCTATAGAAAGTCCGCTTTTGATCCTCCGTTGCGGTGATCTCGATTTTTCCAAGGTTCGCATTCCACACTGCGGCCACCCGGTCATGGATTTCATCAAAACTTCCCGTCGTCTCGGCGAGGAGATTCTGCTCCGCCTGTTCCCAACTGATGAAGGAGGAACCCACCTTGACGATCACAGGCTCGGTCGGAGTAGTGGCAAATTCCACATAGGCTTGAACATCTTTGGGTTTGTCGCCGACGCGGTCGGGCGACGCTTCCTGGGGCACAAGGACGCTCCGGGTGATATCCCGGTCGAATTGAATGACAAAGTAGGAGGTAAATTCTTTTTCAGGCACACCTCCGGAATTGGCCCGGCTGAAGCCATAAGCGGTGCGTCCTTGAATCTTGATTTCCGATTCGCCAAAAGACTCGAGGATCAATCGTCCCGCGTTCCCGTTGTGGTAGGTGAAACGAAACATCCCGCAGCGTTCCGTGCCGGTGAGTTCCGAGGTGATCGCTTCGCCTTTCAGCAGGAGCTTTAGGTAATCGGGACGCTCGATGGCGGAGGTCCTGTCATAGTCCGTCACGCGATCTGGAATCTTCATCCGGAGCTCGCCCGATTGGGGCATAAGGAGGAACTGGCCGTAGTCTCCGATCCACGGGCTGGGCTGGTGGGTCGCGCGGAAGCCGAAACATTTCCCATTCGGTTTGAAGAACCAGCCGCGTTTGGCTTCATTCTGCACCGACCAGTTGACCATGCCCCAGGGCATGCCGACCAAAGGCAGGGTGTTGCCATTGGATTTTTGTGTCCTTGAATCCGTGCCTTGCAGGATGTTGGCGTAATGCACCCACTGAGTCCCAGTGTCCGGACTCGCGGCCAAACTGCTTTGGGCCAAAGCACACCCCAACAGCAGAATGAGCCAAGCTGGATAATGGATGAGAGTGCTCACGGGATGTGGTCTCATGACGTGGGGAGAACCTGCTTCTTCACCTGCTCGGGCAAAGGCGCAGGCTTGGTTGGTGTCGGATGCGGGAAATTGTTCCAGCACTCGACTTCCACATTTGGGGTTTCACCGCCGACGCTGGCGGCAGCGTATTCGATGGTGACGCGTTTGGTTTCACCGGGCACGTGGGCTGCGAGCCATTTTTCGGAGTTGTAGCCAGGAGCGGAAAGCATCTCGCCGGTTTCTGAAACGTCACATTGTGGAGCAACTTTCCACGGACTGTCGTTCAAAGAGGTTTGCTCCTGCCCAAACAATGGCCACATCGGAACGCAGGCAGCCAGAACGACCAGTCCGGCGAGGGTAACGATTGACTTCACGAGACTCACGGAGTGTTGGAGGCTTCCTCTTTCTCTGCCGGCAGAGGCGGTTCCTTTGGAGCGGGATGCGGGAAATTATTCCAGCATTCCACCTCCACCTTTGGAGCCTCGGCCCCTGCATCGGCGGCAGCGTATTCGAGCGTGATATTCTTGGTTTCGCCGGGCATCAGCGAGAAATAGCTATCGTTCATGAAGACGGGCAAAACCTGTTCGCCTGTGCCGGTTTTGACGAGCTTTGGGCGGATGGCGAAGGCAACCGTGCCCGATCCTGCCGGGTTCGTGATCTGCGTGGTCAGGCGGGTCATGCCGCTGTCTGGCAGAGGTTCCGAAACGGGGTCGGTGACGGTCAGATTGACCGGCTTCAACCCACTCAACTCATAATAACTGAATGGGGTCGTTCCCCTCCAGTAGAAGTTCTCAGAGACGACCTTCCCAGCCGTATCCGTGAGCCGCAGTTTAAGGAAGTGCGTCGGCGAAAGTCCTGCGGGCGTCGGAAGACTAAAGCAGGTAGCCACCTCGAGCGGGTTCGAATTGACCTTGGCGTCCAGATGGGCTTTCTCGGTGCCGTCGATGTTGTAGATCCAAAGATCGGCTTGAAGATTTTCGGCGGGCATGCCCGACGTGTTCGAGACACGAATTTGGTCCGTCTCGCTGTTCCAGAAGATGTGGATCGGCTCGCAGGCGGTCTTGGCACCCCAGAATGCCCCGGTTGTGTCGTAGTAATAATCGTACGTCTGCCAGACGAAACAGGGGTAGGCCGGGTGGCTCATCCAGATGATCAGGCCGGAAGCTGTCGTGTCGCTGCGGTCCAGCCAGCCTTCGAACATCGCTTTCATCGTTTCGAGGTTGAAAAGCTGAGCCTTGCGACAGAGATCCTCCGCGCCAGCGGGCTCCCCGTAGTGCATGCCCAGCTTGTAGAGGTAATTGCCCGGGAAGGCGTTTCGAGCCCGCGGCCCAAAGAAGTGGCGGTTCCAGACCTCGTCGCGAGGCCAAGCGTTTTGATCGGGCATGAACTTTTTGAAGCTGTCGAAACTGGTGATGGCTGCGGTTCCCAGTTCGCTGCGCAGGCCATAAGCCTCTTTGACCGCCTTTTTTTCAGCCCCGGTGAAGCTGAACGTACCCCGAAAATATACCGATGGGTCGAAATTCGTCCACGGCCCGCTGCCGCTCAGATTATCACTGTTCGAGCATGGCTGGAAGCGCCGGTCATCACCGTCAAGGGTCTTGATAATTTGCCGCAACGGATCGGTCACTTCCGGTGGCGGAGTGCCCTCGTTCATCGCACACCAGAAGGCAATGCTGGGGTGATTGCGGAACTGCTTCACCTTCTCCTTTGCATTGGCGTGGAAAACGCCGATGTCGCCGGGATTGCCGTCGGGACGATTGAGCCAGAACTCGTCCCAGACCATGATCCCGTATTTATCGCAGGCCTCATAGAAGGAGGCATCGGGGACCGAGCCCATCCAGTTGCGGATGATGTTAAAGTTCTGCTCCTTCTGGAGGCGGACGCGCGTGTCGTAGTCGGCGGCGGTCCGGTTGCGCATCAAATACTCCGGCAGCCCCCAATTGCCTCCTTTAAGGAACAGGCGCTTCCCGTTGATACAGAAGTAGAGGATGCCGTCTTTGACCTCGTAGGTGTATTTCTTAATGCCGAAGGTGACGGTTCTCTGATCGGAAATCTGGTCCCCCAGGCGGAACTGGAATTCGCAGGTGTAAAGATTCGGATCGCCGTAGCCGTTCGGCCACCAGAGCTTGGGATTTATCAGGCGCAGCGATGGGGTGTCCGCTGCGGAAAGGCTGACGGTTTGCGTCTCCCCGGGCTTGAGGGTGACGCTTTTGGAAAATGTGATCTTGCCGGGATTAATCTCGCCGGTGAGGTTACCGGTCACTTCGGCAGCGGACGAGTTGGATACCTCAACCTGTATGGAGAGGGTGGCCTCCGTGGGCTGTGGCAGGTCGGTGCGAATCCACGGATCGAGCAGGGACACCTCACCGGTGTGAGTCAAATAGACGTCGCGGAGGATTCCGGTATTCAGCCCGGGCACCCTTGGCATCCAGTCCCATCCGCGGCTGCAAAGAAGCGAGGGGGATGAGACATTGAAGTCCCATTTTCCGTTTGCATTTTTCTCCTTGGGCACATCCATGATGTGGGCGAGAACAGCCAGCGCATTGGGACCGTCTTTTTTCACAAGGTTGGTAATGTCGAATCGCCCGCGCTGGAAGAACCCCAGCATCGAACCGACCTTGGTCCCGTTCACAAAGACGTCGCCGTCGCGATGCACGCTGTCCAGGTTGAGCCAAATCCGACCGCTTTGGGTAAATTCCGGCGGAACGGCGAACTCGGTGCGGTACCAATAGTTCACGTCATATTTCTTTTTGTCCACTTTCCAGACATTCTCACCGAAGTTCGGATCCTGCTCCTGGCCCGCATTGATATAATCCACAAACGCCGTTCCGGGCACGCGGGCTTCCATCCAGTTATCATCCGGGAAATTGGGGAGAGATATTTGGTCGCCACGGGAAGGAACTTCGCCCTCGGGCGCGACGCGCCAGGGGGAATGACTCAGAGAGACAACCTTCCCATCTGCGGAAGCCAAAAGTGTGATTCCTAAGGATATTATTGAGCCTAGAAAGAGAATGCGTTTCATAATGAAAATGGGAGAATATTTGATTTATGGCCTGAAATCCATGTCATGTTAATATCCAATGTTGGTGATGGCCTGTGGGCCGAGGCGTTCGCGCAATTGAGCAAGGTAGAGGCTTGCGGGCTCGACCGGTTTACCATGTGAGGAAAGCCATGGTCCGGGCTGCGGGGGCTCTTCTCCTTTTTTCAATTTGCCCCAATCCAAATCCCCCACACATCCAATGCACCAATTGATGCTTCCGGGCGGCTGTTGGATATTAAAAGATTTCGCCGTGCAGTTCCAGGCAACCGCCCATCCCATCGTCCAGCCATGCCCAGAGCCTGCGGTGTTACGGTTTATAAACTCGATTTTGCCGTCAGGCAATTTACAGGAGTCCGCGAGCAAACCCGTGGACCAGCGTTGGTGCGGCTGGATGGCGCCCTTGCCTTCAAAGACGCAATTCAGGGCGACATTGAGCACAGCCGAGGAGTGGGCGGTATCGACAAAGAACGCGCCATCTCCTTTGGAAGTGCAACGATCAATCAGCACTTGGGATCCCCTGACCGTAAAGTCCGCAGGATAACCCGCGCCTTTTTCCACGGTCGCGGTGTGCAGCGCGTTGATGTTCAGCAAAGTGATGCGCCGGGCATTGCCCAGAACAATGGCGATATTCAGGGTGTCGCTGGTGAGGATGTCTCGGAACCAGCAGTCCTCGCAGTTATCCGCGGTCATCGCGGTGTTGTTCTTGGCTGTCAGCGTGCCGGTTGGCGGCAAGGAGTTGATGCGGAGCGATTCGAACCCGCATTGGGTGAGACGTTTGGGCGGTTGGATTTTAACCACCACACCGGAGAGGAACTGGGAATCAATAGAATCGGCGAGCGGGACATCCAGCGTCAGGCGGTTACCTTCGATGGCTTGAATCTTTCGCTGGAAATTGACCGCCGAATCCGCCTTGATCCAGTTCTGCAACTTTCCGTCGCGGATCAGGTTATCCATGCCCATGAATTGGATCCACGCAGCGGTGCGCAACCGGCGGACAAGAACAGTATCGCCGACCGCCAAGCCTTTGGCCTCCTTCACGGACAAGGTTGTGGTTCCGGAGGGAACATACGCGTCGCTGATGGGGTAAAGGTCTGCCGGATCCTCTTTGCCGAACTTGAGGTTGGCCCCTTGGATACTCAGGCAGGTGTGCCCTGGCCCGCTCATTTCTATGATCGTGCCTTTCTCTCCCGAGCCGGACCCGCGCACAACGATGCCGTCTTGGGAAAGAACGATGGTTTTTTCACAATGGAACGTTCCCGGTGCCAACAGAACAGCACCACGGAATCCATTTTCCAAAGGCAGCGCGGCCACGGCGTTGACGGCCTCTTGGATGGCGGCGGAATCATCCCCGCCGGAGGGCTCCACGGTTTTTTTCACGGGAACGACGGGCAGCTTGACGCCACCTCCGCCATAACCCGCATGAGAGAAGTCAATGATGCGATCCCCGGTCGGAAGGGTTTTATAGACGAGCTTGCCGCTGGCGTCGGGATGCACCCATTCGCTTTGGGCCTCTGCGGCATGACTGGAGGGAGCCGACAAGGCGACGGCACAAGCGGAGAAAAGTAGGAGAGGTGTGATCTTCATATTCAGCAAAAGGTTCATGACTCGGGGACGGCGGATTCTGGCTGTGGCTTTTTGTTCGGGGGAAGATCCTGGGTCATGGACTCGGGATCCGTGCGGAAGGGTGAAGCGGGCAGGCCGTCTTTGTTCCAGAGATTTCCATCGGGCAGGGCCAGAAACGCATAGCTCACCGCGACAGGGGCGGGCACTTGAGGACTGGAAACCACCACCGTGTCCCCTTGAATCTCGGCCTGGGCTTGCACAACCTTTTTGTCCGCGCCGGCAATCGTGAAACCTTTGAGTGGGCCGTCTTTGGCGACCAAACCGCCGCCGAGATGCTTGAAGCGGAGGATCGCCCGGTTCGGCTCGAATGTCACGGAGTCATACTCCGGACCGGAGTATTCAATTTTTTCACCGTAGGCGATGGCTCTCGCCGCCAGCGCCAGTCGCACTCCGACAGGTTCTTTTTCCGGCGGGTGCAGGTTGGGGGGCGTGTCGGTAATGACCGCCATGGCGGTATTGGGGGTTTTCTTCCAGGTGAGAAACTGGGCCTCACGGAGTTCGGGCGGGTTTCCTTTGAAAGGAGCTATCTGCACAAAGAGGAAAGGGAAATCGCCCTGCCCGCATTTTTCGCGCCAATCGGCGATGAGGCGGGGAAAGAGCGTGCGATACTCGAAAGCCTTCAGGCTGTTGGATTCCCCCTGATACCAGATGACGCCCCGCAATGCATAGGGAATGAGCGGCGCGATTTTTCCATTGAACAGACTCGTGGGCTGCTTGCCACCGGGATCCGACGGCGGCTGGGGCTTGGGCACGGCGGGCTTTGGCGCCGGGGACGTGGTTGCGCCGTTTTTGGTTTCAGCTTTCCAGGCGTTTAGAGCCAGGCCATAGGCCTTCCCTTCGGTGTCCTGCCATTTTTTCATGCGGGCTTGGTAGGCCTCCATATCCTGCAGATATTTTTCACTTCCTCCCTTGTCATTTTTCAATATCCGATTGGCTGCTTCCACGTAGCCGCGCAAGGCCGGCTCTTTCTCCAATCCAGAAAGGCTGGTCCAGAGTTCCGCCGCCGTTCCACTCACCGAACTGTGGATCATGCCGACCGGAACACCGGTGGATTTGTGGATGTCTCGGCCAAAGAAGTAACCAACCGCAGAAAAGCCATCAACGGAGCTTGGGGAGCATTCCACCCAATTCCCGGAAAGCTGGCTCTGGGGCGTCGCCGCCCCCGGCGAATTTACTTTAAACATTCTGAGCTTGGGATAATCGGCGAGAGATCCCTCCGTCTTGGCATTATCAGAGCCCTTGAAATTATAGGCCATGTTGGATTGGCCCGAGCAGATCCAGACTTCACCCACCAGGACATTTTTCACCACGAGGCTGTTCGTTCCAGCGATGACCAAATCAAACGGGCCTCCGGCAGGATGGGGCTTCAGACGCACCATCCACTTGCCGTCGGTGGCCACCGCAGAGGCGGAATTCCCATCCAGCGTCACGGTGACTTTTTCGCCTTCCGCTGCGGCTCCCCAGACTGGGATCTCCACGTTCTGCTGGAGCACAGCGTTGTCCGAGAAGAGGGCGTTGGGTTTCACTTCCGCCCTTGCTCCGGAAAGGAGGGCAAAGAAGACCGGGACGAGGAATGATGTTTTCGCGTTCATCTTAGGATTTCGTGGAAGAGGGGGCGCGCAACTGCCAGGGTTGAACCGGAGCGATCGCCACTCCGACAAATGTATCCGCACAGCCGTAGTAGAGAAACCACTGGTTTTTGAAGAGGACCAAGCCCTCGATAAAGGTGGTGCCCTGCGTGTATTGGCCGCTCTTTTCCCAGGGAAGTGTTGGCTGAAAAAACGGCGCATCTGTTCGGTCGAGGAGTTTGCGGGGATCTGTGGCGGAAAAGAGCGCCTGCCCGCCGGAATAGGCTTTTTCTCCCAACCCGATGTCATCCAGCGCCATGCCGTTTTTGCCGTTGTAGAGAAGAACGATCCCCTTTTCTGTCAGCAGCGCCGGTGGGCCGCATTCCGGGAAACCAGCATCAAACTTTCCGCTGCGCGGGGCGAGCAGGATATTTGGATCGGAATTTTTTGGATCAAGTCCACTCAACCGGACGGATTCCTCGTCAAACTGATCCAACGGGTTGCCCTCCGCCTCCCAAGTTAGGAAGTCTTCAGTGGAAGCCAGCCGGATGGCCCCCTCCCCATAATAGAGCCAATAACGCCCGTTGATTTTAGCGGCTATCAGGCGGTCGCCCGCGACTTTGCACACCAGCGAGGCAGATTTTCTGGCAAAGCCTTTGAAGCCTTTGACCACAGCCCCCAGCTTGGTCCAGCGGATCAAATCTTTCGAGGTGGCCACGCCCAACAGCACAGCGCGCTTTTTCGGTTCCGACGTGCGCTGGTATTGGGTGTAAAAAAGCACATAGGTTCCGTCCTCCGTCTCAACAACGCGGGGATCCTCACACCCGCCCTCCCACTCAAACTCGCTCTGTTCATCCTCGGCGGGATAAAGAACCGGTTCGGGCAATGTTTTGAAATGAATGCCATCCTCGCTGACAGCCAAACCGAGGCGCGAAGTGAATCCTCCGATACCCCTGCCGATATCATCTTCGGCGCGGTACAGGACGTAGACTTTCCCATCCTTGACGATAGCTGCGGGATTGAAGGTATGCGTTGCCTCCCAGCGGACCGGCGCCTTGCGCATTGGGCAGTTGAAGATCGAATCAGGGTTTGGCTTGATCACTGGTTCGGCCCCGGCTGGACGGATGAACGGCCCCAGCCCCCACTCGGGAACGCCCGAGGCTGCCTGATTGGACAGGCTCCCTTGAAGGGTTTCTCCCATCCCCGGCAAGACCGCGAGGAGGAGGAAAAGGAGCGGCAAAATCAAAAGGCTATTTTTCTGCCTCATGGGAATCTTTCCGCTGGAAAATCCGACGGCGGCGTTATGGCTTTGCGTCCTCATCCCTTCTCCACGGTTACAGGGATCGACTGGCGGATGTCGGCCGAAGAGGATCCAACTTCCAGAACATACTGCCCGGGAGGTATAATATAGTCCTTTTTCTCATCGCTCCAACAGCGAAAGAGTTTCACAGGAATCTCTATCTGCAGATCCACAGTTCCGGTGGCAGGAACTGAAATTTTTTTGAACGCGCACAAGCCCTTGATCAGCTTCGATCCCTTCCGGTCGGTCGGTCGGTAATAGACTTGAACCACCTCATCTCCGTCCCGCTTGCCCGTGTTGGTAATCGGGATTGTCAGGTTGATGGTCTCGGTGGCTTTGACGGAGTTCCGGTTCAGACCAATTTTCCCATAATCAAAAGTCGTGTAACTGAGACCGTGTCCAAAAGGGAAGAGAGGCTTGCCTGTAAAATATCGGTAAGTCCGATTGGTCATCGCGTAGTCCAGGAAAGGGGGAAGATCCGCCGTCGAGCCGTAGAACGTGACCGGGAGATGGCCGGAGGGGTTCACACTTCCGAAAAGAACATTCGCCACGGCGGATCCCCCAGCCTGTCCCGGATACCAAGCCTGCAGGATCGCTGGCAAGTTCGCCGCTTCCCAGAGCATGGCCACTGCACTCCCACTGCAATTGACAAAAACCACGGGCTTCTTGGTTTCCCAAAGTGCTTTGAGCATGGTCGTCTGACAGGCCGGCATCTCGATGGTGTCGCGATCATGCCCCTCGTTCTCGAATTTCAGGTCGAGGCCTCCGACAAAGATGACCACATCCGCCGAACGGGCGGCTTCCACCGCTTTCTGGAATGACGGATCTTCGGGGTTCAGTGTCGTCCCCTCTTTCAACTCGCGCGGCACTCCCTGCTCGTAAACCACCTCGATGCCCGGCGCGGCCGCCTCGATCCCGGCCAGGATAGTGACCGGCTTGGACGGGGTGCCATTGTAGTTGCCATACATCATCACGGCATCGTCTGCGTTGGGGCCGATAACGGCGATGCGCTTGAGTTTCGCACGATCCAAGGGAAGGAGTCCGTCGTTTTTCAGAAGCACGATGGATTCCTCGGCGGCCCGCAAGGCCATGGCTTGATGCTCGGCACAATCGTTTTTGGCCGCAGGAATGGAGGAATACGGAACGCTCTCCGGGGGATCGAACATTCCGAGGCGGAAGCGCGCTTCCAAGACCCGTTTGAGCGCCTGGTCAATTTGGGCTTCCGAGACAAGACCGCTTTGCATGGCTCTGGAAAGCGCCTTGAAGGTCGTGCCGCATTCGAGATCCAGCCCCGCCACCACAGCGCGGGCGGAGGCTTCCTCCGGTGTCGCGACCGTTTTGTGGTTCGTGTAGATTTTTTGAACGGCTCCGCAATCGGCGACCACATGCCCCTTGAACCCCCACTTGTCGCGCAGGATTTCGGTGAGAAGGAAGTGGTTCGATGAGCAGGGTTCGCCATCTAGCGCGTTGTAGGCGGACATAACATTGAGCACACCACCCTCGCGAACCGCCGCCTCGAACTGCGGCAGATAGGTGTCGTAGAGATCTTCGGAGGAGGCAGACACTTGGAAGCCGCCGCGCCCTGCTTCCGAGCTGTGAACGGCGAAATGTTTGGCACAGGCCATCGCTTTGAGATATTTCGGGTCGTCCCCCTGCATTCCCTTGATATAGGCCACACCGAGTCGGCTGGTCAGAAAGGGGTCTTCGCCATAGGTCTCTTGGCCCCGGCCCCAGCGCGGATCGCGGAAGATATTGATGTTCGGAGACCAGAAGGTCAGACCGACCTTCTTGGCCCGGCCCTCTGTGGAAATAACATCGGCGATCTGTTTATGAAATGCTTCGTCCCACATCGCAGCGAGGCCGATGGCTTGGGGAAAGACAGTTGCGATGCCCTTGCGGGCCACTCCGTGGAGCCCCTCGTTCCAGTAATTGTAGGCGGGAACTTCCAGCCGGGGAATGGCGGGAGCAGTGTTGGACATCTGGGCGACCTTCTCGCCGAGCGACATCCGCTTGACGAGGTCGTCGATCCGAGCCGACATGGGTCGGTCGGGATCCTGGTAGATAACGGGATCGGAAACCTCCGGAATCTTCGCTGCGACGGGATCAAACTTCTCAACAAAATCGCGCGCTGAGATGGAGCTGATTTTGTCATCGCCGACCTTTTGGATGCGGATGACATTGACCTTCGCTTCCAGTTTTTTTGCTTCGAAACCGAAGGTGACCGGCCCGGAAATCATGTCGCCGGGATGGTTGACGAGGGTGGAGACTTTGACCACCTTGGCGGCTCCCCCCGCCTCCTTGAAAATATCGTAATCCTTGGCAATGACCTTGTCCCCTTGAGTAATCGTAAAAACACGGATGCCGGGACCCCTCTTTCCGTCAATCTCCGCAAACTCGAAATCCACGTTGTAAGCCCCCTCCTTCAAATCAGGAATCGCCACCGTGAAATTGTTGCCAAAGACCTGCTCCTGAAAAAGCTCGGGAGCAGCCGTGCCCTCGACCGTCTCCTTGAATTTCCTTTTTCTAAGGTCGGGCCCTGTGATCACTACCGTCGGGCAAGCGCTGCAACCGGTTGAAACCAGCTCGTCGGCGCGGACAACCCCCATCCCGCCGGCAATCGCAATCAGCAAAAGAGACCCTAAGGTTACGATCACTGGGAGAATACGGGGTTTCATCTGTTTTGGGGATTCGAGGGATTTATTAAGGAGTAGCATCGTCTGGGAGCAGTGCATCCTTTCGTAGAGTCATATCCTTGAATTCCCCTCCGGATTAACCCTTCCGAGGACGACGCGCTTGGCTTCTCAGGTGTGACGGCTCTCGTGGGGGGAATGGGTTTTTGGATCGCGACCAGCTCGAACCTCGGCGAGAGCAGATGATTTATACCATTTTTACACCGAAAAGGGTCAAATCGACGGACGGCTCGGCGAGCCATCCCTACCGTTAGGTGGTAGGGCGGTTTCGCCGAAACCGCCGTGATATTCTACTTTTTGCACCGTATGTTTGGTATTAGGAAAAATTCAAGAAGGCAGGCCACCGAGCAGAACGCAAATGATCCAGCGGTATTTGGTTTGGGGTGTCCCGGATATCATATCACCAATCATTGCTGTCCAAAATAAATGGAACCTGGACAAGAGGGTTTGATTTCATCGGGCTCAGGAGGCCGCAAAAGGGTATTTGGGAGGATCTGCCCCCCGTCTTTTCTTTGTAAAATCTGCATGCTGTCCAAATTATGCGAG
>JBGTAT010000322.1:0-8510 GCA_041749755.1 Terrimicrobiaceae bacterium
GCCCGGGTGATCGGCTGGCGGTAGGCGATGATGGCGAGCGTCTCGAGCGCGGGGGCGCTGAGCTTGGCCGGGCGGTTTTCCGGGAAGAGCTGGCGCAGCCAGGGCGAGAAGTCGGCGCGTGTGACGAGCTGCCATCCGGCCGCGCTCTCCCGGACCTCGAACGCGCGGTCCGAGGTGCGGAGCTCCTCCTCGAGGCAGTGGATGGCCGCCTCGATGTCCTCGACGGAGGGCTTTGCGTAGCAGGCGATGAGCGGATCCTCCTTCGCGCTGTCGGCTGCCCCCTTGAGAATGCTGAGAAACTCTTTCGGAGAGACGGGTTTTTGGGAGGCGAAAAGGATCGCCTCCAGGATGCGATGGAGTGGGAAGGCCTCGTTCATGCTCGGGAAAAAAGTGGGGTCGTATCAAGGGCGCGGTCGATCCAGATCTCGCCGCACTGGGCCTCCTGCCGCACGCGGAGCTGCTTCATGCGGATGAGCTCGAGCATGGCGAGGAACGTCACGACGATCTCGGCGCGGCTGGCAACGTCAATAAAGAGCTCCTCAAATTTCATCGAGACCCCGCTCGCGGTGACCTTCAGCAGGAAGTCGATCTTGTCGGAGACCGTATAATTTTCCTCGAAGATCTCGCGCAGGTTTTCCGGCTTTTTGTCCAGCCGCTTGAGGATCTTCTGGAACGCGTTGATGAGGTCGAAGATCCCGACCTCGTCGACGAGGAGGTTTTCGGCCGGGGCCAGGTCGGGGACGACCGGGACGCGCGGGAACATGTTCTCCTGGATCGACTCGATGTCGCGGAGCCTCGCCGCCGCCTCCTTGAATTTTTTGTATTCGATGAGCTGGCGGATGAGCTCCCACCGGGGATCATCCTCCTCGGCGTCCTCCTCGGCCATCTGCTGGTCCACGGGGAGGAGCGTCCGGCTTTTGATGTAGAGAAGGTTGGCGGCCATCACGATGAACTCTCCGGCGAGCTCGATGTTGAGCACCTGGAACGCCTCCATGTAGCTGAGGTACTGCTTCGTGATGCGCTCGATCGAGATGTCATAGATGTCCACCTCATCGCGCTTGATGAGGTAGAGCAGGAGGTCGAGCGGCCCCTCGAAGACATCGAGCTTGACCTTGTAATCTTCCACCGGGCGATCAGCGCCTCCGGAACCCGCGCTTCGCCGCTTCGCGCTCGAGCTGGGTCAGGTGCTTTTTGTGGTCCTTGAGCTTGGTTTTCCGCTTGCTGAGCTGGGCGGCAAGCTTGTGCACGACCTTGTCGATCGCCACGTAGAGGTCGGCTTCCGCATCCTCGCAAAAGACATCCGGCCCGGGCATCGCGAGGTGGACCTTGACGACAAACGGCTTCTTCTTGTTCTGGTCGTGGAGGAGGACGATGTGGGAGGCGAGGATCTGCTCCCCGTGATCCTCGAGGTGGGTCATTTTTTCAGCGATGAAGGAATGGATCGCCCCGGTGAGGGCGATATTGCGGGGACTCAGGTGGATTTGCATGGACCTATCTTGGCGCGAGGAGGGGTTTCGTGCCAGAAAAAAGCGGAGCGATCACCCGGCCAGCACCAACCGCAGTCCGCCGGCCAGGGAAAATCCGATCATCAGCCACTCGAAGACGTTCTGGTTGATCCGGCCGAGCAGGAACCGCCCGGCCGCGACCCCGGCGATGATCCCGGGAAGAAGCAGAAGGTTCAGCAGGAGCGAGGACGGGTTGATGAGCCCAAGCGACGCGCTGAAGGGGACCTTGATCACATTTACGATGAAAAAAAACCAGGCGGCCGTGCCGACGAACTCATACTTGGGGAGCCGGCAGGCGAGAAGGTAGATCGTCATGACCGCGCCGGCCGCGTTGGCGAGCATCGTCGTGACCCCGGCCAGCCAGCCGAGCGGCCAGGCGACCGACGGGTGGGCGGCCGCGGACGCCGAGAGCCGGCCGGAAAGCTTCTGGGCCACGGTGAGGCCGATGAGCACGATGACCAGCCAGCCAATGAGCGGGGCGAAGATCCGCTCGGAAAGGTGGGGCATCAGCAGCCAGCCGGTGACGATGCCGAGGACGGCCGCCGGCAGCATGCGGACCAGGTGGCTCCAGACGGTGAATTGTCTGAATGCCTGGATGGCAAAGAGATCGGCCACAATGAGCATCGGGAGCACGGCCCCGGTAGACTCGCGCGCGGGGAGGACTTGGGCCATCAGGAGCACGGCGACCATGCCGACGCCGCCGAAGCCGGTCTTGCTCAGGCCGATGCACACGGCGGCCAGCAAGGCCAAGGCCCACGCTCCAGGAGATTCCAGCATCCCGCATGCTGGCCGCAAACCGTCTTCTTGTCGACGTGTTCCTCCTTGCCAACCCCAAACATCCGACTATCCTCCTCGGCCTCAATATGAACATATCCGATTTCCTGATTTTGGCCCAGGCGGCCGCCCCGGCGCAGCAGCCGAACCTCCTCGTTTCGATGATGCCGCTCGTCTTCATCTTCGTCATTTTTTACTTCCTGCTCATCCGCCCGCAGCAGAAAAAGGCGAAGGACCATGCGAAGCTCGTCCAGTCGGTGAAAACCGGCGACGAGGTGGTCACGAATGCGGGAATCCACGGGACCGTCTCGAACGTCAAGGAGAACACGGTGATCATCCGCATCGCGGATAACGTGAAGGTCGAGTTCGACCGCGCGTCGATCGTGACGGTTGAGAAGTCGTCCGAGGCGTAACCCGAACCATTCTGGCCGCAGCGGCCGTTTCCCCACTTTTTTACGATGTCACCCGCACTCACGTTCACGCTTGGCCTGGCGCTCCTGCTGCTTTTTGCCTGGTATTTCGCCACCGAACTCGCACCCCGCAAGCGCTGGCTTGGGTTGATCCTCACGGTTTTCCTGACCGCCTTCTGCCTCCAGCAGGTCTGGCCGCCGGGCGAGAAGATCCGCCTCGGGCTCGACCTGCAGGGCGGGACATCGTTTTTGATCCGCCTCATCCCGCAGACGGAGACCGGCATCACCAAGGACCTCCTGGACCAGGCGGTCGAGGTGATCCGCAAGCGCGTCGACCAGTACGGGGTCAGCGAGCCCGTCATCAGCCCGCAGGGAACGGACAGGATCCTCGTGCAGATCGCCGGGCTCGATGCCAAGCAGACCGAGGAGGCAAAAGCCCAGCTCCAGCGGGTCGCGAAGCTCGAGTTTGCCATCGTCGATGATGGCGGACCCGGAAAAGTCGCCCGGATCCTTTCCGGCGAGGAGATCATGCCGCCGGCTTACGTCCTGAAGCCTCACAAGCCGGGTAAAGACGGCAAGGTGGTCGAGGAGCAGCTCCTCGTGACCCGCCGCCCCGCGCTCACCGGCGAGCACGTGACGAAAGCGATCGCATATTTCGACCAGCAGGGTTATGGCGTCTCTCTGGAGCTCGATGCCGAGGGCGCGAAGATCTTTGACGAGGTGGCCGCGCAGAACAAGGGCCGCCGGATGGCGATCCTGCTCGACGGCGAGATCATCACCGCCCCGACGCTCCAGACCGATTACTTCGGCGGCCGCGCGCAGATCACCGGGAACTTTGATGACAAGGAAGCCCGCGATCTCGCGAGCGCGCTGGAGAACCCGCTGCGGGTCCCCGTGCAGATCGAGGAGACCCGGAGCGTCTCGCCAACGCTCGGTGCGGACTCGGTGCGCAGCGGCGTGGTCGCCGGCCTGGTCGGCCTCGTCATGGTAATGGCGTTCGTCTTTCTCTACTACCGGTTCGCTGGGCTCGTCGCGATCTTCGGCCTGCTCATCAATATCGTCATCCTCTTCGGGGCGATGGCGATGTTCAACTTCACGCTCACGCTCCCCGGCATCGCCGGCATCATCCTAACGATCGGCATGGCGGTAGATGCAAACGTCCTCATCTACGAGCGCCTGCGCGAGGAGATGGCGGCCGGCAAGTCGATGGCGGCAGCGCTCAATGGCGCCTACGACAAGGCGTTCAGCGCGATTTTCGATGCCAATGCCACGACCCTCATCACGGCCATCATCCTGTTCTGGCAGGCGACCGGTTCGGTCCGGGGGTTCGCGGTCACTCTCACGCTCGGGATTATCGCCTCGATGTTCTCAGCCCTCCTTTTCACCCGCACCGCATTCCGCTGGCTCGTCGAAAAAGGCGGCCTCCAAAAGCTCACGATGCTCGACCTCATCCCGAAACGGAAATTCGATTTCCTCGGCAAGCGCTGGATCGCGGCCATTCTCTCGCTCCTCATGATCGCCGGGTCGGCCGGGATCTTTGCGCTTCGCGGCGAGGGAAATTTCGGTATCGACTTCCGCGGCGGCGATCTTCTGATCATCGGATCCTCGCAGCCGATCTCCGTCGCCGACGCGCGCAAGGCGGTGGACGATCCCTCCGTCGTCATCCAGCTCGAGCGCGAGGGGATGAAAGACCTTCTCACATTCCGCAGCCCGCAGGGCACCTCGGGCGAGGTGCTCGCCAAGCTTCAGGCGGCGTTCCCCACCAGCGGGGTGATCGCGGCCGGCCAGGATACGGTCGGCGCGCAGATCGGAATGGAGTTTGCCAAGCGGGCGCTCTGGGCGCTCGGGCTCGGCATGGTCGGGATCCTTATCTACGTCACGCTCCGCTTTGAATTTTCGTTCGCGCTCGGCGCGGTGGTCGCCCTCCTGCACGATGTCATCATCACGCTCGGCCTCTTCTCGCTGATCGGCGGCGAGCTCTCGCTCGTGATGGTCGGCGCGGTGCTGACGATTGCCGGCTACTCGATCAACGACACGATCGTCGTCTTCGACCGGATCCGCGAGGGCCTCAAGCAGGGCGAGCGCGGCACGATCCAAGCGCTCATGAACACCAGCATCAACGAGACGCTCAGCCGCACGGTCCTCACCGGTGGAACAACCCTCCTCTCGGTCGGGGCGCTCTACTTCTTCGGTGGCGCCGTGCTGCGCGACTTCTCGTTCGCCATCCTGGTCGGCATCCTCATCGGCACCTACTCCTCGATCTACATCGCAGCCCCGATCGTGCTCTGGGCATCGAAGCTCCGCGGAAAGAGCGTGCGGCGTGAGGTCCTCGAAAGCGAGGCCCTCAAGCAGGGCTGATCGGCCTCCGGGCCGGGGCGCATCTCCGATAAGTGCAAAGAGCAGGGAGAACAGGCGTCTCGCCTGTTTGGGGACTGGCCTTCGCTGCCAAACCAACGCCCACAGGGGCGGAAAACCAGCGCGATAGCGCTTCGTAAAGTGGGAAAGACGAATGTTTGGTGCAGGGAGCACAACCGAAACGAAGTGAAGCATCGCCCATGCTCTCTGGGGTCCTATCGCTTCGGTTGCAACTCTCGGAGATGCGCCCTCCGGGCTGGAGAGTCGATCTTTCTGCTTTTTTCGGAGGGGATGTCCGCGTAAGTATCCGGGATATGTCCCCGCTGAACGCCCTGGTGTTTGGGCTTGGCCTGTTTTTTCTCGGGCTCCGCCTGGTCAGCGAGCACTTGAAAGGCCTGGCGGGGGGCAGCCTGCGGACCGGCCTTGCGCTCAGCACGCAGCAGCCTGCCTTGCGCGTCGGGCTGGGCCTCGCGTCGGGCGCGCTGATGCAAAGCGCGACGGCGGTCACGTTCATCTGCGTGAGCATGGTGGCGGCCGGCCTCATCAGCACCCCCTCGGCAGCGGTCATCATCGTCTGGTGCAATGTGGGCCTGACCGCGCTTGCGTTCATCGCCACCCTGAATATCCACCCGGCGGTGGCGTTTGTCGTCGGGGGAGCCGGGATCGTGCTCGGGGTGGTGCGGGTGCGCTCGTGGCAGACGGTAGCGGGCGTGCTGATCGGCATGGGGTTGATTCTGCTCGGACTTCAACAGATGGGCGAGGGAGCTGCCCCGCTTCGGAATGAGGGCTGGTTCCGTGCCGGGATCGAGTTCGCCATCTCCTCCCCTCCGCTCGCATTCCTTGCCGGAACGCTCGCGGCCGCGATCCTCCAATCCAACACCGGGGCGACGATGATGGTGATCACGCTGGCCGGAGCAGGGGCAATCCCGTTCCAGGCGGCTGCGGTCATGATTTACGGCACAAACCTCGGCGCGATCGCGCTGAGGTTGCTTCTGGCGCAGGGGATGCAGGGGACCGCCCTGCGGCTGGTTCGGCTGGAGGATCTTTTTTGCCTGGTGAGCGGGCTGCTCCTGATGCTCCTCTACTATGTCGAGCTGGCCGGGATCCCGCTGGTGCTCGCGTTCGGGCGCTGGGTTGGCCCGACCGACGAGATGGCCCTCGCAGTCGTCTTCCTGCTCTCGAACCTCCTCCCGGCGATTCTTCTCACGCCGCTCCTGCCGCAGTGCGCAAATCTCCTCGAGAAGATCTGGCCAGGTGAAGCGGTCCATGCGCCCGGGGCACCTCATTTCCTGTCTCCGCAGGCGCTCGGCCATCCCTCCACCGCGCTCGATTTGCTTCGGCGCGAGCTGGCCCGGATGATCGGCATGATCAGCCTGCGCCCGAAGCCGCCTGAGCAGGAGGGCGAGGAGGAGCCGCCTGCCGAGTTTGACAACCTCTCGAAGGCGATCGAGGACTTCACGCTCCAGATCGCTGCGCGCCCGAATCTGAGCGCACCAGAAATCGTGACCCTCCACCGCCTCCGCGCCGCGCTGAGCGGCATCCGCCACACGGAAGAAGCCGGACGGTTTTATGCCGGGCGCATCGCCGTGCCGGGCGCGGTGAATTCTAAAAATAAATCCCGCCTCGATGGTGTTCTGGCGGGCTTTCTTTCTGAGGCCGCCTCCGCGCTCGACCGGATGGATGCGCCTGCACTCGCCGGACTCGCGGTTCGCAGCAAAAAGCACGGGCCGTTTTTAAGCGGCCTCCGCGAGGAGGTGTTCCCTGCCGGCGGCGGCAACCTCGACTCCGCCGCGCTCTTTGAAGATTTTGAGCTGGTGACCTGGACGTACCACCACCTGATGGAGATCCTCAGCAAGCTTCCGGCCGGGCCGACGAATGGCAGCGGCGCTTCGCCCAAGACATCCTGAGGCCGTTTCCGTAGCAGGGGTGGGAATAAATTGCCTTCTCGACAGAGCGAAAAAGACGCCCATCGGGATGACCCAGCCCAAGTGCCGACGAGGATCACGCGAATGCCCGCCCCTCCACGCCGGTGCGATCGTTCCCAGTGGAGGGCACTGCTCCGTCAGGGCCGATTTGTTGCCGGGGTCACCGAGGGGTCCGTGCATACGTGCAGAGTGAGGTGACTTGTCGGAAGGGGTTGGAAAGAAGGTGAGCAGACGCGGGAACAGCAGCAACCAGAGGAAGACTTCGGCGAGCGCGGATTAACGCAACTCTATGAGTTTGTCCCCGGCCTGGATCTGCAGTTCAACCGCAGGCAGCAATAGGAGGAACCACGCCAGCAACTCCGGATTTGTGGCGTTGCCGATTCGCAGCCAGACCACCACGGGCGGGTTCCCGCTGCAGAGGCAGCGTTCGGCAAAGTCTTCATCCTTCGTCAGGATCGCCGCATTGTTTTGCAGGGCGTATTGCCAGATCGCGGCGTCCTTGGCTTCCCGCAGGCCGATTTCCCGGACGGCCACGGCATCGCGCCCGGCCTGCCGCAGCGCTGCGGCAAGGGAAGGCGGAAGCTGGGCGTCAACGATCAGTTTCACGCCGCTTGCAATACGGCGTGACTGACCTGGGCAGAAGCGTATTGCAGGCAGGCACGGATGTCCCCGGCTTCCAGATCGGGGAAGTCCTCGAGAATTTTGGCTTCGCTGGCACCGCCTGCGAGCATTTCCAGCACGTCCTTCACGCGGATGCGCATTCCGCGGATGCACGGCCTGCCGCTGCACTGTTCGGGATCAAACGTGATTCGTTCAAGGTAGTCCATGGGGCAAAAGCTACTTCCTTTCGGTTGGCGGCTCAAGCTTGCTTTCCGCAGGATGTGAATGGGTTAACCGAACTTCCCTGGCCAATGGCGAATGGGTGGCGTGGTGGAAGCGTCACAGATAACGCCGGTCATACTCACGATCCGCTCGTGAACGCGATCCCGCGGCTCTGGCGGTCGAGGAGCTCTTTGGCGAGCGAGCGGTAGGCGTCTGCGCCAGCACCGGCCGGGTCATGCTCGAGGATCGTGCGTCCGTGGCTCGGGGCCTCGGCGAAGCGAACGGTGCGCGGAACGACCGTGTTGTACACGACCTCCTGGAAGTGGTCGCGGACTTCCTTGACGACCGCCGGGCTCAGGTTCGTGCGCCCGTCATACATCGTGAGGAGGAGGCCGGAGATCGAGAGGCTTGGGTTCGCCCCGCTGGCGCGGATCCGCTCGGTGACCTCCATGAGCAGGCCAAGGCCCTCGAGGGCGTAGTATTCGCATTGGATCGGGACGAGGATCTCGTCGGCGGCGGCCAGGGCATTCGACATGAGGATCCCGAGCGAGGGCGGGCAGTCGAGGAGCGCAAAGTCGAATGCGTTCTGCTCGCGGATGTCGCCGAGCACGCGCCGGAGCTGGAGCATGTGGTCGTCCATCCGGGCGACCTCGATTTCCGCGCCCGCCATATCGAGGTCGGCCGGGATGGCGGAGAGGTTCGGCATCCGGGTCGGCAGG
>JBGTAT010000323.1:0-10017 GCA_041749755.1 Terrimicrobiaceae bacterium
CCGCAGCGTCGCAGCCCTCTCGGCCGACCTGGAGCACTACCGGCGGGGCGAGCCGATCAGCGCCCGCCCGGTCTCGGCCATCGAGCTGGTCCGAAAGCTGATCGTCCGCAACCGCGGGGTCAGCGCGGTCATCGCGGCATCCCTGCTCCTTTTTGTCGCCGGCTCGATCGCCGCTTTCTGGCAGATCACAGACCGCGCCAAGGCGGCGGAGACCGCCCTCGCCGAAGCAGAAAAGCAGGCCGACCGCGCGCACAAAAATGAGCTGCTCGCCGAGGAACAAAAACGCCAGGCCGTGATCCGCGAACAGGAGGCCCGCCAGGCGGTCGCAAAAATGGAGGCGGCGCAAAGAGAGCGCGAGCAGGCCGACCAGGCGACGAAGATCGCGCGAAACGAGACCGACCAGGAGCGCCGGAAGCGGGAGGAGGCGGAGAAGAGCATCGCCGGAAAAAACGACGAGCTGACCGAGAAGCAGAAGCGGATCGCTGACTTGGAAGCGCAAGCCACGGCTGAGACGCTGCCGGCTCCGGAAGTCGCCGCGGTGGAAGCACCCTCGCGGGCCGAAAACCGGGAGAGCATGATGGAGGCGCACCGGGCGATGTCGCAGGCGCTGATCACGTTCCACCGCGACCTCAACGCCTCGGAGCTTCGTCTTTACGAGAACAATCCCGAGCGGATCCTGCTGCGGATCAGCGACGGACTGAAGACGATTTCCCAGGCTATACTGGCCGAACCGACACTCTCGCATGCGTGGGTCGTCAAGGGCCGCTACCACCTGGCCTGCATGGAGGCCGCCCAGGCGAAGGAAGCTTTCCTGATGGCTGAAACGTCGGCAGAGACGAGGCGGGCAGCCGACCAACCGGACCTCCTCGGGCCGGAGCAACCCGCCGCGCTGGCAGCCATCGCCGATCAGCTCATCAAGCCTTCCTCGGACCGCTTTGAGAAGGGGGCGACCCTTCTGGAGCGGACCGGCACCCCCGGGGATGAGGTCGCCGCAGGCGTCCTCCGCTTCCTCCGCGATAAGCCGATTGCCCGGCGGGCGTCGCTCGGATCCAGCCCGACCGCCCGTTTTCCGGGTCCGGAAGAGACCGCAGTGAACGTGATCGCCGCCAATGGCGGCCGGGGTCAGCTCACGTTTGCCGATGCCGGTCGAGAGCTCACCCTGGCCGGATTTGAGCGACTCAGCGACCTCTCCCAGCTGAGGTCCCTGACGCCCCCCCGCGCGCGCCTTGTGATCCGCGACGCTGCCGCCCTCGATTGGCCGACGCTCGCAGCCTTGCCCATCGAGTCCCTCGACCTCTCCGGGTGCCCAACGGAGGGGCCTTCTCTCATGCTGCGGGGATTTGCCAAAATGCAGAGCCTCTCGCTGAAAGAAACGCGTTTTTCCGACCTCAGTTTTTTGCGGTTGATGCCGTTTCTGACTTCGCTCGATATCTCGGGGACATCCGTGGCCGAACTCGGCCTCCTAGCGACCAACCGAAGGATCCAGTCGCTCGATATCAGCCGCCTGTCTCTCGAAAACGTGCGCGCTCTCCTCTTTTTGCCTCTGGCGCGCCTGACATTGAGCCCGATGATGATCTCCGACAAGGCGTCGCTGAACAGCCTCCGCGGGCTCCGGACGCTGCGCGTCCTCCGCTCTCCGACCGACCCGGAGGACCAGCCGCCAGCGGAGTTCTGGCGGAAACTCGCCGCCGGCGAATATGATACCGGCACGTGAGGATCGCGCTTTTTTCTCCAGTCAGATCCGGACCTGCTCCCACGTCACCGTGCCGTCTTCGGCGACCGTGAGCCAGGCATAGCCGGTTGGAGCTCCTTTGTTCGGCTTGCCGATGGTGCCCGGGTTCAGGAAGCGGACTCCGCGAACCATCTCATCCCTCGGGACGTGGGTGTGCCCGTGAAGGAGAAATTCCGCCTCCGGGGGTCGGGCGGGGGGGATATGGATCAGAAAAAACGTCCTGCCGCCGCGTTCGAGCGAGCGGGTCAGGCGAAGGCCGAGCCCGAAATCGTTGTTCCCGAGCACCGCCTCGACCGGGGGGCCGATCCGGCGGACCGCCTCCAGCGTGGCGGCGTCACAAAAGTCCCCGAGATGCCAGATTTCGTCGGCACATCGGAGCGCCGGGAGCACCGATCCTGGCAGCTTCCCGTGAGTGTCCGCAATGACGGCAATTCGCATTTCGCCTCCAAATCTGGCCGGCCTGGAGCGGGCCGGCAAGCCCCGAGTCGCCGGGGCGCCGGGGGAAGCCTTGGGGGGAATCTTTTGAAGAAAATGCCCGCTCGGAAGCATCCGGTTTTCAAACCGGCCAGATCGGCGGACTTTCAGATCGGCGCCCGCCACGGCTCCCAATCGCAGCAGCCCTCCTCGCCGGTACGGGCAGAGATTCGCCGCAGCATGGGCGAAATTGATGACAAGGGTTCGGATCTTACCGCTGCGCAACGCGGGCGAGTATCGCAGCCAGCTCATCCTTTTTGAAGGGTTTGGAGAGAAAGTCGTCCATGCCGGCGTCGAGGCATCGCTCGCGGTCGCCGGGCATCACGTTTGCGGTGAGCGCGATGATCGGCACTCGGGAGCCGGATTCGCGCGCGCGGATGATTTTTGTGGCTTCGATGCCGTCCATCACCGGCATCGCCATATCCATGAGGATGGCGGAGAACTTTGCCGGCTCAAACGTTTTGACCGCTTCTGCGCCATCGGCGGCAAATTCGGCGCGGCACCCAAGGCGCTGGAGGATTTTGCCCGCGAGCACCGTGCTGTTGTGGTCGTCCTCGACGACGAGCACCAGGGCACCCGCAGGTTGCGCGGAATCCGGATCGCAAGGGGCTGCATCGGCAGGCTCGGAAGAAGGCGGCAAAATTTCCAGAGGCAGGTGGAATGTAAATGTGCTGCCTTTGCCGGGCGTGGAAAGAATCGTGATTTTTCCGCCCATGGCTTCAGCCAGTCTCTGCGAGATTGCCAGCCCGAGCCCGGTTCCTCCGAACGTGCGGTTCCTCTTCATGTCCGCCTGCACGAACGGATGGAAAAGGAGCTCCATTGTCTCGGAGGTCATCCCGATGCCGGTGTCCTCCACGGAAAAATCCAGGAACTGCCTTCCTTCCATTTTGACGGTTTCAACGCGGAGGGTCACCGATCCATTCGATGTGAATTTGACAGCGTTTCCGAGAAGGTTGATGAGGATCTGGCGGATCCGCCGTTCGTCACCGGGAATCTGCTCCGGCACGCCGGGCCCGATCACGCTGCGGATTTCGAGTCCTTTGTCCATGGCGGATTTTCGGACGGCCTGCTCTGAGGACTCCACGAGTCCGGCGAAAGCAAACGGCTCAACTTGGATCGCTATGGCCCCATTTTCAATGCTGGAGAAATCGAGAATGTCGTTGACGATGGCCAGGAGGTGTTCGCCGCTTTTGCTTATGGTGTCCACGCAGGATTTTTGCTCTTCGTCGAGCGGGGTGTCTGCCAGGAGTTCGGAAAATCCAAGCACCCCGTTGAGCGGGGTGCGCAGTTCGTGGCTCATGATGCCGAGGAACTCACTTTTCGCGGCGGCGGCCGCCTCGGCGCGGAGGAGGGCTTTGTTCCGTTCATCCTCAGCCCGCCTGCGCTCGGTGATGTCGATTCCGATCCCCAAAAGGAAAGGGCTGCCGTCAATCACCATTTGTCGGCCGGCCATCAGCAACCATCTGAATGCCGGTCCGCCTTTTAGGAGAACCCGGCCTTCCACGGTCTCATGCACGCCTTTTTCCAAGACGTTGGCAATTTTTGCGCTGAGGAACTCGCGGTCGTCCGGATGGATGGTGTCAATCGCATCCGTGCCCGCGACCAGAGCTTCCGGCTTGCCGACAATCTCATCGCGCTGATAGGCATTCCACCGCACGTACCGGCCGTCTTTGTCGAGCATGTAGAAGGCACCGGGAATGCTCTCGATGATGGCGCTCGTGAGATGCTGCTCGCGTTTTGATGCCTCCTCCGCCTGCTTGCGGACCAGCGTCTCTCCGATGTGCGCGGCGATGCCTTCCATGAGCTCAACAACCTCGATGGTGAATCGGTCTTTCGTCCGGTCGTTGAGCTGGATCAGCCCCGCGATTTTATCCTGCATGCGAATCGGGATGAGAGCCACAGAGGCATAGCCGCAGCGGATGCACAGGTTGCGGGGATGGTGTCTGGGATCCTTGTCGGCGGGAATGTCCAGAAGCGTGGGGGAATTGTTCGTCCAGAAGCTCCCCCCCGCTGTGAAGAGCGGATTTGCCTGGGAGGTCACCCCGGAAATGACGAGACCGCAGGTGCACTCCAGGCAGGGGTTGCCCTCCTTGTCGCGGCACACGTCGCCCGCCGCGCTCCGGCTGAGCAGGGAATTTTCCGTCCGCAGAAATTCCTTGGAAAAGCCTTCTTGAATAAAATACGGAAAGTCCTCGCCGTCCTGCAGGCGAATCCCCAGCGCAGCGAATCCGGTCCGCGTCTTTACCACGGAGAGGATGCGACGGAGGCAGCTCGGAATATCTCCGGACCCGTTGAGGATTTGCAAAACTTCCCGGGTTATTTCCCGATACGCCTCCGCCTTCTTACGGTCGGCAAGTTCGTGCTCCAATTCCCGAGTGCGCTCGGCGACGATCGCTGCCAGTTCCTCCTTCTCAAGCCGTTGGAGCCGGTTTGCAGCCTTGAGCTTGGTCATGGCTAGGATCTGGACGGTCAGTTCGATCTCGTCGAAGGGTTTGGAAAGAAACCCGTCCGCACCCGCCTCCACGGCCTTGATGCGGCTGTCCCTGTCGGTGTGGGCGGTCAGAAACAGCACGGGGATCGTTTTCAAGAGCACGTCCGCCTTCAGCCTCCGGCAGACGTCATACCCGTCCATGTCGGGCATGACGATATCGAGAAGGATCACGTCGGGATCTTCGGATTCTGCCAGTTCGAGCCCCTTCGGTCCGTTCAGAGCGGTCACAAGTCCGGCATCGGGAAGCCGGTCCAAAAGAACCGCCTTCAACACGGTCAGGTTGTCCGGCCTGTCGTCAATCGCCAAGATTTTCATAATGGTTCATCCAGAAATTCCCGCAGCAAGTTGATCAGGTCGTCGTGATCCAGTGGCTTCGACAGGTAGCCATCGAAGCCATGGGCCAAAATCTCCTCCCGGTCGCCTTTCATGGCGCTGGCCGTGACGGCGATCACCGGGATGTGTCGCAATGCCCCGTCATCGCGGATCTTGTGTAGGGCCTGAATTCCATCGAGGCCGGGCAGAGCGATATCGGTGAGGACAAGGTCTGGCAGATGCCTCCGCGCCTGCTCGATGCCTGCGCGGCCATCTCCGGCTTCGACGATCTGGTAGCGGTCGCCGAGCAGGGCCTTCACGGTTCGCAGGTTGTCGGGATTGTCCTCCACGACCAGGACGACGGGCTTTCCGGGGTGGGCGGGACGGCGGCGGCGAGGCCTGCCCCCAGGGGGCATGGGCGTCCCGCCCGTGTGGGCACTGGTTGGGCTGCGAAAGTCGGTCTCCAAACAGGCGGGACGCCTGTTCTCCCTGGGTTCCGGATCTTGCTGCTGCGCGACCATCGAGGCCACTGCAGCGAGCAGTTCGTCTTTGTTGATGTCCCCCTTCTGGATCAACTGGCGGACATGGTTCGCCTTGAGGACGCTCAACTCGTCCTTGCTGACGTGCTTCGCTGTGAGAATGATGACCGGCAGTTGAGCGGTCCGCGCTTTGCCGCGGATTGCCGTGAGCACTTGAAACCCGTCCACGTGCGGCATCATCAGGTCCAGAATCATGGCGTCGGGCAGGGGTTGCTCAAGCTGAGCCAATGCCTCCTGCCCGTTGTGCGCCACCTGGACGCTGTAGCCCTCGGCCTGGAGAATGTCGGTCAACTGGATGATGGCCGGTTCGTTATCCTCGACGATGAGGATACTCTGCCCATGGGGACGTTCCCCCTGAGATACGTTTTGGAGGGATGGCCGCTGTGCCGTCCCATATTTGGCAGGAGTAGTCGGCGCTGACGGCGCAGCGCCCTCCAATTCCATCGGCAGCCGCAGCGTGAATGTCGAGCCTTCGCCGGGGATGCTTTGCACGGAGATTTCGCCGCCGAGGAGAAGGGCGTATTTCCGGGCGATCGCCAGCCCGAGCCCGGTGCCACCGTATTTGCGGGTGTTGCTGCCATCGGCCTGCCGGAACTCGTCGAAGATGTGGGGAACCTGGTCGGCGGCGATTCCGATGCCGGAGTCCTTGACAGTAATGCGGAATGGGAGGCGGTCCAAGCCAAAGGGAGAACGGGCGTCCCGCCCGTTTGGAGGCTGATCGTCGCTGCCCGGAGAACCCGTGTCATACACGGGCGGGACGCCTATGCTCCCTTGGAACTCTGCGGCGACCGTGACCCGGCCCTGCTCGGTGAACTTGACGGCGTTGCCGATGAGGTTCTGGAGGATATGCCGGCACTTGTCGTGATCGGAGGTGAGGGGAGGGAGGCCGACGGGCACCTCGTTGACGAGCTCAATTTTCTTTTCTGCCGCGTGCGGCCCGATCATGGCGACAATCTCGCCGACCAGATCCCGGAGGGAAAACCTGGTGGAGGTAATGTCCTCGCGGCCCGCCTCGATGCGGGAGAGGTCGAGGAGGTCGTTGATCAGGGCGAGAAGGGCTTTCCCATTGCGCTCGATAACCTCCAGGTAGCCGTGCTCCTCCTCGGGGATGGAATTTGCGAGGCGCCGGCTCAGGACACCCGTGAGGGCGATCACGGAGTTCAGCGGTGTGCGCAGTTCGTGGCTCATGCTCGAAAGGAAGGCGCTCTTCAGCCGGTTGGCCTCGTCGAGCTCCCGTTTCTGAATTTCCAGCTCGGTGTTTTGCCTGCCCAGTTCATCGGCCTGCACCGACAGTTCCTGCTTCTGCGCGTCGAGTTCCCGGTTCTTGTGTTCAAGCCGCTGTGCAAGGTTCTGGATTTTCTGGAAGGCGAGCAAGCCGTTCACGCGGGCGGTGAGCACGCCCCAGATATCGTTGACGAGGCGGACGGACGGCGCGTCGTAGGGGCGGACGCTGGCCAGCGAGATCACCGCCGCCATCGTGTGGTCGGAAAGCACCGGGATGGTCAGGATTTCGCGGGGCAGAAAGTGCCCGCTCACCGCGCCGAAGGCGAACCGCGAATCCGCCGGGATGTCGGTGATCCGCTGAATCTGGCGCGTGGCCAGGGCCGCGCCCAGCTCGCCCTCCAGCCCTGCGGCCGAGAATGAGGCGCGGCCGCCAGCGCCGAGGCCGATCGATTCGAAATGCTCAAAATCCGTCCCGGCCTCATTCAGAAAATAGACCGCGCCGACCTGCGAGCCGGTGTGCAGGAGCAGGGCCTTGAGCATCTCGCGGCAAAACGCATGCACCTCGTCCTCGCGAAGCATGATGTGCGCAAGCTCGGCGGCGCTCTGCTCGATCATCATTTCCCTCTGGATGGAATCCGCCATCGCGTTGAACGAGGCCGAGAGGGCACCGAACTCGTTGGCGGAAACAAGCTGGCTGCGCGCATCCATTTTCCCCTGCCGCAACTGCGACGCAGTGATTGCCAGTTGCTGGAGAGGACCGGTGAGCGTCTTCAAAAGGTGCCAGGCAATGGAGACGGTCAGCAGCAGGATGGCCGCAGTCATGGCGGCGAGCTGGACAAGGAGGGTGCTATGCTGTGCTGTGCCCTCGCGGAAAAGCTCGTCGGCCTTGTTGAGGGCGAAGCCGTCAATCTTCGCGATGTGGCTGAGAAGTTCTTCCCTGTGGCTGCCGATATCGCCGGTCGCACGGGAGCGGTCCAAGGCCTCGGAAATCTTCCCCATCCGCGCCAGGTCGCGGTTCCCTTTCTGCACCGAGATCCAGCGCACGAAGGCATCGTGCGCGGCCTCAACGTCCGCGGCCGGCCCCAAATACTGGTCAAACAGAATTTGGAACTGCCTCCCGGCGTCGGCCTCGTGGATGTCGCTGGCCTGGATCGCGGCCTCCCGGTCCTCCTCCTTGTCGGTCAGGAGCATGTTCCTTGACTCCAGGCGCATGGCGAGGATGTCGGCTTTGAGCTCCCCGATCGCACGGCGGACCTGGAAGGGATGCTCATAGATGGTCTCGGTCTGGAGCCAGAGCTGATCAGCCTGCCTCCATGCCAGCGCAGCGAAGACGACCACGAGCAGCAGGATGATGCCCAGGCCGAGGCGCAACTGCGTGCCGATTTTCAGATCGCTAAGTTTCATGGGGAAACATTTGTCTTTCGAAAAACTGCCGCTGGCGGCAGCAGTGCGCGAAATCCTTTATGTCCCGAAACCGTAGTCCTTTCCACTTCGCCCGTCACGAAATACCCGCCAGGCGCCAGGGCACGGCTGAACTTGTCCAAAATGCGTCGCCTCCCTTCCGGTCGGTAATAAAACAACAAATTGCAGCAGAGGATCAGGTCAAAACCACCGTAAATGCTGGCCGACGGGCTTGAGGAGGAACCATCCAGCAAATCGTATGGGGAAAAATCCACATGGGCGCGCAGGCGCGGGGCGATGGCAAACGAATCTCCCTGCCGGAAAAGATACTTGCTCATGTGCTGCAACCGGACCTTGCCCAATGCCTCTTCGCTGTAAATGCCGGCTCGTGCTAACGAGAGATTCGTTTCGTCCAGATCGGTCGCAAAGATGCGATAGGAAAGCGGTTGAGTTTGTGCCTGGCTGATCTCATCGAGCAGCATGGCAATCGACCAAGCTTCCTGCCCGCCGGCGCAACCGGCTGACCAGATCCGGATATCGCCGGACTTTTTCTTCGCTTCCACAAGCCCGGGAAAAATCAGTTGTTCGAGCACCGCAAAGGAAAGGGGGTTGCGGAAAAACTCGCTGTGGTTGACGTGCAACGAGCCAAAAAAGGCCTCCGCCTCTGACGCGGATTTTGCCAAATGTTCGCCATAAGCCGCGAGGGTTGCGATCCCGGACGCCGCCAGTCGCTTGGAGATCGCTTGCCCAAGAAACGCCTCGTCGTATCGGGAGACATCGAGGCCGTGCGATTCCGTCATCGCCTGGATGATATCACCCAAAGGTCCGATGATTTTTGAGGGGTCCTTCATTGCTGCCTGTCCGCATGCTACCTGGAGACAGGTCTCAGACAAACGAAAATGCCTCGGCCCGAACGAAATCGGCTGTCATCGGGGATGCATCTCCAATCGGCGGAATCGGCCGGTTACGGGGGCCTGGCTGATGGTTTTTCGGAATCGCTGAAAATCATTGAACAGGGTTGCGGATCGCGGGAAACTTGATTATTAAGGGCGACAAGATTTTTTTGAACCATGCCCAATCTCACCAAACGCGATCTCGTGATGCAGATCAGCAGGGAAACCGGAATCACTCAGCAGGAGGTCTTCGCCGTGATCCAGCAGACGCTCGACAGCATTACGGACGCGCTCTCGACCGGGCAGGACGTTGAGCTCCGGAACTTCGGGGTCTTTGAGGTTCGCCTCACGAAATCCCGCGTCGGCAGAAACCCGCACAAGCCGGAGAAGGATGTGATCATCCCCGCCCGTGCGACGGTGAAGTTCAAGTCCGGTAAGGTGATGCGCCAGCGGGTGCTGCTCCGCACCGACGAGCTTCGAACGGCCACAAAAAAAGAAGCTTAAGCTCTGAAACCGGCCGACACTCCGCGGATGGACGTCATCCGGATTCGCGGTGCGCGCCAGAACAACCTGCGCGGCATCGATCTGGACCTGCCTTTGGGCAGCCTGATCGTCGTGACCGGCCCAAGCGGGAGCGGGAAGTCGAGCCTCGCGTTTGACACCGTCTATGCCGAGGGCCAGCGGCGGTACGTCGAAACGTTCAGCCCGTACACTCGCCAGTTCCTCGACCGGATGGACAAGCCGCTCGCCGACTCGATCGAGGGGATCCCGCCGGCGATCGCGATCGAGCAGGCAAACAACGTGCGCACGACCCGCTCGACGGTCGGGACGATCACCGAGATCAATGACTACCTGAAGCTCCTCTTCCCGCGCGTCGCGAAGGGATTCTGCCCGACGTGCGAGCGCGAGGTGCGCCCGGAGTCCGGCGCCTCGATCGTCCGGGCGGTGACC
>JBGTAT010000324.1:0-6574 GCA_041749755.1 Terrimicrobiaceae bacterium
CGCCCGCTGCAGCCGGCTGCGCACGCCTGCTCCGAATCCTGCCGCCACGACCACCACGCGCATCCGGACCACCACGCCGACCACCACTTCACCTCGTGCGAGTACCTCCTCCCCGAAACGGTGTCGGAAAAATCGTTTCGCGCGATGCTCGGCAGCCTCCCCCCGGAAGTCATCCGGGCCAAAGGCCTGGTGCGGTTCGAGTCCCAGCCGGACGAGTTTTTTGTGTTTCAGAAGCTCGATGAGGATGTGCAATTTTTCCCGGTTGGCCCCGCCCCGAAGATCCGCACCCCGCTGACGCTCTTCATCGGGCCCCGGCTGCCGGAGGAATTGCTGCAGCGCGCCGTAGCCGGACTCCAGGCGTCAGCGCCATTGTAACCTCCGCCATCTGCCGCGTCACACCCCGCGGACGGGGGAAATTTCGCCAGGGCCGACGGGGTTAAAAACTTTTTTTCTTCTTTGGTGGAAACTTGATTGGGATGTGGGCTATCATCCCGGGCGGTCGTTGGTCCCGAGTCCATTTTACACACGAAAAAACCATGAGCGAAAAAGCCACCATCACCTACAACGGAACGTCAACCGACCTGCCAGTCATCGTGGGGAGCGAGAACGAGCACGGGGTGGACATCGGCCAACTGCGGGACAAGACCGGGCTGATCACCTACGACGACGGGTTTGGCAACACCGGATCCTGCACGAGCGACATCACGTTCATCGATGGCGAGAAGGGAATCCTCCGCTACCGCGGCTACCCGATCGAGGAGTTGGCCGAGAAGAGCACGTTCATCGAGGTCGCCTGGCTCCTCATCCACGGGAACCTGCCCACCCGCACCGAGATCCGCAAGTTTTCCGATTCGCTCACCGAGTTTCAGGTCCTGCACGAGGACATGAAGTACCACTTTGAGGGGTTCCCGCCGAACGCGCACCCGATGGCGATCCTCTCCTCGATGATCAACGCCTGCGGGTGCTTCACCCGCGAGCTCACCGGCCCGTATGAGGCCTCGAAGTTTAAGCGCCACAGCGCGCGCCTGATCTCCCAGGTCCGCACGATCGCGGCCTTCGCGTACCGGAAATCCCTCGGCCTCCCGATCGTCTACCCCAAGCCGGAGTACAAATACACGGCGAACTTCCTGCACATGATGTTTTCGATTCCGTATGCCGACATCGACCTCGAGCCGGAGGCGGTCGCCGCTCTCGACCAGATCTTCCTCCTCCATGCCGACCACGAGCAAAACTGCTCGACCTCGACGGTCCGGATGGTCGCCTCCAGCCGCGCGAACATTTTTGCCAGCGCGGCAGCCGGCGTCTGCGCCCTTTGGGGGCCGCTCCACGGCGGGGCAAACCAGGCGGTCCTCGAGATGCTCGCGCACATCCGCCACGAGGGGGATGATGGCTCGAAGTTCCTGGAGGGCGTCAAATCGAAGGAGGGCGGCAAGCGGCTCATGGGGTTCGGCCATCGGGTTTACAAAAATTACGATCCGCGCGCCCAGATCATCAAGGCCAGCTGCGACAAGCTCCTCGCCAGGCTCAAGAAGAGCGACCCCCTCCTGGACATCGCGCTCAAGCTCGAAGAGACGGCGCTCAAAGACTCCTACTTCCTCGAGCGCAAGCTCTACCCAAACGTCGACTTCTACAGCGGCATCATTATGCGCGCGCTCGGAATCCCGACCGAAATGTTCACGGTCATGTTTGCCATCGGGCGCATGCCCGGGTGGATCGCCAACTTCAAAGAAGTCATGGATGATCCAAAATCCCGGATCTACCGCCCGCGCCAGATCTACACCGGCCCGCAGATCCGCAGTTACGTCCCTTTGGAAAATCGGTAAGCGGGCTGCCCCGGGCCTCCACGGAGTCTTGGCGTGTCCGGACGCCGAGGTCCGCCGGGGCTGGGTCTTTTGCAGTCGCCTCCGCGTAATATCCTTTTCAAACATCCGGGTGCATGGTAGGTTTTTATTGTCATCCGACCTCGCGTTCCCTCAGTCGTTTCTGCTTCATGAAGTCCGTCCTCCGCCAATCCTCCATCCTCTCCGCGCAGGAGAAAATGCACCCCTCCGCCCAGGTGCGCGAGGTGTACGTCGAGGAGCCAGAAGATGGCAGCACCCCGGTAAGAGGCTTTTTGACAGCAATTCGAAAAGCGTACCGCAACGACTGCATCCTCCTCCCCCCCGGAGTTTATCCGGCACCTCCGGGCAATCGGTCGCTCTTTATCCGGGCCCTTCGCCCTGGCACGGTGACATTTCAAGCCCAGACCGGCCAACCAGCGATTTTCTCAAACCGCGACGTGTCGATCTGGCTGTCGGGAATCAACCTGAGCGCGGCGGGGAGCGATGTTCCCTGCGTGCGGATGAGCACCGGGAGCCTGATCCTTTCCAACGGCCACATTTCCGGCGGCATTGTTGTCTCGGGGTCGTCCACCTCGCTTTACCTGGAGTCGTGCCATGTCGACCGCTCCGAGGTGGGGGTTTCGCTGGAGAGTGCGGCCAAGGCGGAAGTCTGGGGAAGCTCCATTTCCGGATGCCAGGTCGGGATCATGGCCGGCGAAGGATCCCATCTGACGCTCCTTCATTCCTGTATCGAAGGATCGGCAGGGACAAACCCCGAGAGCCCTGGGGCGGGAGTGCACGCCGAATCTGCCGCAGATATCCATCTGGCCGGCAACCTGTTTTTGGATAACCAGCTTGGCGTCCACCTCATCAAAACCGGCCCGGCGGAGGCCTTCTTCAACCTTTTCGAACGCCAGTCGATCTGCAGCCTGATGATGCGCGGAGGCGGGCCGCTCCATCTGCACGGATGCAACTTTCGCGAGCAGGGCGGAACTGATTTTGGCCACGTCACGCTGGAAAATATCCGTGCGCACATCGCGTTTTGTGAGTTCGATGCGTCAGCGGGGCTGGACGTAGAATCCGTCGGGGGCGGGGTTGATCGCGAAAATCTTCCTGCCCAGGTTCCGCCGCGCGGAAAGGACGATCACTTTCTGGCGGCCGTCGCCGAAATCCACCAGGTGATCGGGATGAGCGAGTCCAAGGAGATCATGGAGACGATCCTGCACCAGGCTCATGCCGCGATCCAGCGGCGGGAGCGCGGGCTGCCGGTCCCCCCCCTGCGATTTCACTGCATTTTTGAAGGCCCTGTCGGGAGCGGCCGGCGGCATGCGGCACAGATCCTGGCAAAAGCGCTCAAGGGTCTCGGCCTGCTGCAGGGAAGCGGAGATGTGATCGAAATCCAGATGGAGGACCTTCTCACCGGCGCTCTCAGCGGTTCGGATGCCGTCGCCTCGGCCAAAGGCGGGGTGCTCATGCTGCATGCTCCGGAACTGCTCGACCGCCGGGATTCGCGGTTCTCGTTTGCCCGCACGAGAGAGATCCTGCGCCAAGTGCTGGAGGAATGCGGGGAGGACCCGATCCTCATCTTTGCCGGGCCCCGCGACAGCGTGCGCCCCGTGCTCTGCAACGCCCCTGAAACCGAGGAGCAATTTCGTGCAACCCTGCATTTTTCCCACCCCTCCCCGCCCGAGGTGGCCGAGATGTTTGCCGCGCAGGCGGCGGCTCTTAACATCCAGCTCACCACAAAAGCCCGGATCAAGATCTTGCTCTCGCTCCACATGATGCACGACCGCCGGGACCGGCGGTTCTTAAATTCCGGAGGGGTCGCCAAGCTACTCGACGCCGCCCAGAAACGGTACTACGAGCGATGCAGCCGGGAACGAAATTTTGAGCTTCCGATGGAGGCCGGAGACATCGACGTGACGGTGGAAAAGCTGGCGGACGCGGTCCTGAAGGCGCAGCCCGCGTTTGTGAACATCTGCCCGAAGTGCTCCACCGAAAATCCCTGGGTTCCCGCCCTGTCCACCGAAAAGGTCTGCGCGAATTGCGGGGGCAGGTGGGAAGCCGGCTGGGGGATCTGGAAGGCTTCATCCTACCTGCGGATGAAGACCACCGACGAGGAAGAATATGTTCCCAAGGGGCTGCCTCCCAGGCGCAACCGCCTGCCCCTCTCCGTCTAGCCCGCTGTGGGGAAGTCCTTTCGTGTCCCCTGCTCACTCGCCGCCGCGCTTGGCCTGCTGATCGCAGTGCCGGGATTTGCCCGTGCGGCCGCATGGAACCTTACGGCAGCGGAGCGCTATTCGTCCCGGACCGGTGGGCTTGCCCTGATGGTGTGGAGGGATGGCCGATTGGAGGGCCAGTCATTTGCAAAGGGGATTTCCGAGCGGACGCCCCTGCCCGCCTACAGCATCACAAAAAGCATCGTGGCGCTCAGCTGCCTCGCAGCTCCCCGGACCGTGCTCTCGAAAGACGTCGGGTCGGGCGCGGCGACGCGAGCCGTGACGCTTCGCCAGCTGCTCAACCAGACATCCGGGCTTGCCCCCGGCTACACCAGGCTTTACGCGAAGTCGGTTCCGGATATCCGGAAGGCGGCGGCCGCAGTGCCGGAGGAATCCGCCGCTGGAAACCGGTTTTCCTACGGACCCTCGCACTACGAGATGCTCGGGAACGTCCCGGAAATTTTTCCGGTGGGCCGGCCATTTCCGCCGACCCTCCTTCTGAAAAGGCTGGGCGTATCCGCGGCGGGGTGGCGCACCGACCGCCGCGGGCAGCCGTACCTTTCGGCCGGGGTGGTGCTGACTCCGCTGGATCTCCTCCGCCTGGGGCGGTTCGTTCTCGAACGCGCCCGCGGGTCCGGACTTTTTCCTGCCGTCTCCACGGAGCGGTTTCGGGAAGCGATCCGCGGGTCGGAGGCGAACCCGTGTTACGGGCTTGGGTTTTGGCTCAACCCGAACACGCGCAGCAATGCCCGCGAGCGGGATATCGAGGAGGCGCTCCGAGGCGGGCTCAGCCGCGCAGATTGGCAGGCGACCTGCATCTCCCGCCAGGCCCCCGCCGACCTGATTTGTATGGCAGGATCCGGCGGCCAGCGCGTCTACGTTTTTCCTTCGCTCGGGGCCGTCGTTGTGCGCCTCGGGCAGCCGAAAGGATTTCGGGATCCCGACTTCCTGCGCGCGCTCCTCAGTACGCCGGCGGCACGTTGACCGGCTCGGCCCGCGCCGGCTCCTGCCGGATGGCGAGCAGGAGGTTCGACTCGCCGCGCTTCCACTTGTAGCCAGTTCCAAATGGCAGCGGCAGCGGCTCGGTCACAAAGGCCTTCGCCAAGGCCTCCTGGTGGTATTTCTTAAAGATTTCAAGCGTCCCATTGTACGTCCCAAAGAATCGAAGCCGCCAGGATCCATCGAGAAAATACGAGATCGGAATCCCGGAGTCATCCTGCAGGACCGAGAGGGCCTGCCCGAGAAGGAATTGGCGGATCTGAGAAAATGATTCCTCGTGGAGCAGGTAGGATGCCGCCTTCAAATAGACGTTCCCTTTTCCAAACCCGGAGGTCCACCGCAAAAGCCCGTCCCGGAGGCTGCCGTCCGCCACATTCGCCTGGACGTAATGGATCCGCTGGGGCGCGGAGAGCGGGTCCTGGCGAAAGGTGACCCGCACGCCGGGAAGCTGGGAACCGCCGGCCGCCCCGGCTTCCTTCTCAACTCCGCTCAACGCATCGACCCCGAAAAACTGTACATCCAGGACCTCGGCGCCGCACATTCCAAGAAATGTAAGCAAGACCGGAAGGACCCCTCGGAATTCGGTGGCGTCCAGGTCGGCCTTCATCTCCTTGGTGATAAAATGCCCGTAGCTCAGGATCACATCTGTCGAGCCGCGAAGGTTGGCAAGCGCCGGCTCCAGCCGCCCGGCAGGCAGGGACAGTGGCTCCGGAAGGGCCCCGACGGGTTCCAGCCCGCCCAGGATGTAGTCGCTGGCCATGGGGTAAAGAGCCAGCGCGGAGATCGCATCCGGACCGCCAAAAAAGTACAGGAGCGGGGCCGCTCCGGAAATCCTCGGAGCGAGCTCGGCAGCCGACCAGGCGCGCATCGGCGTGAAGTAATACTCGTTGTACCGGGCCCACTGCCGCTCAAATTCCGCGGCGTGAAATCGTCCTGCGGGGTTTGTTTGCAGCGGGCTATACCTCTTCTCGGGCGGCAGAGGATACCCGGCCAGGAACTTGGCCGTCTCATCCCAGGAGGATTCCACGGGCAGCGCGCGGCGAACGTCCTGAGCGATCGCCAATGCGCCGAAGGTAAAGAAAATCACAAGTAGTCTCATGGGCGGGATCCGGGGGAAGTTTTCCGGAAAAGAAAAGAGAACCCGAGGCCGGCCGCCATCGTCGCGAGGCCGGCAATAGCCTGGGCGGGACGCACGGCGAGCGTATAGACGAGCGAGAACAAGCCGACCCCCAAAAAGCAGAGCGCCGGGAGCGGATGGAGCGGGCATCGAAAAGGCCGCGGCAGGTTGGGCTCGCGCCAGCGAAGGACGACCATGCCCGCGACCGTGAGGCAGGCACAGGCGACCAGGGCAAACTGCGCATAAAGAAGAACGGATTCAAAAGATGCGGATGCTAGAAGGCCGAGGACGATCAGTGTCTGAAAAACCAGCGCGCGGACCGGGACCCCGGTCGCCGACTTCTGCGCGAACCAGGAGAGCGCCGGAAGATCCTCACCGGCGACCTGCGCCACGCGCGGCCCCGCCCAGGTGAGCGCGCT
>JBGTAT010000325.1:0-4354 GCA_041749755.1 Terrimicrobiaceae bacterium
ATGTGCCGGGATGGATTTTTCTCTGCAATTCGTTTGAGCTGGCCAAGCATCCACGCTCCGCAGCACTCAACGCCCTGTGGTCGGATGGATGGCAGGCGCTTGGGGAATTGTCGCTGGTGCTCGGGGATTCCCGGGCGGAGAGTTTTCTCAACAAAGCGGATCATTTGCGCATGGCTTGGCGGAGCCTGTTCTGGCGCGGCGGACGAATTCTCGACTGCGACAGGAGTCCGGATCATGAGCGTCACACGTGGTGGAACTACCATTTCGAGGGGGATCGAGGCTACTTCCTGGATGAACCTCCCTACCCGGATTCGTTTGTCATCAGGTTTCCCATCCCTGGCCTTGCAAGGGCGCTCACCATCGCCGCACCCGGGCGCATTCGTGTCTGGTGCGATGGGGTTCTCCTTCTGGATGAGACAAACCGCAAAGCATGGACGCATCCGCACCCGTTCGATCCGTGGGAGTGCGGCCTGCCGTCATGCCCTGTCGAGCTTCTTATTGAGGTCTTCCACAACCCGATCGATTGGGAGGTGCATATTGCCTTCGATAACGGACGCCCGGGCCCAGCCATGGTCGGTGAGGTGTCGAAGGACTGCCCGAATGATGCGACATCGCTTGCGAGCATGACTGTCCGCCCTGCCAAATTCCGTCCGTGGACTGCTCCGCTCCACAATCAGATCACCGCTGGCTATTGCGCAGGCATGCTGGAACAGGACGAGGCAGCAGGCGTCCTGCGGCAATGCCTCCGCGAAGAATACCATGTGCCGTGGCTCAAGCGGACGACGCCCCTCATCTGCACTGCCACCGAGGACCGCAGCCTGATCGCCAATCGCGCCGTGCTTTGCAACACACCGCACTCGCTTTCCTACTTCTGCCGCGCGCTTTCGACCCACGGCCTGCGAAGCGAAGCCAAGGAGCTGTGTCAAAAACTCTTCGGTGCAATGATCGATTCGGGACATTCAACCCTATGGGAAGAATTTGCCCCCCGATCCAGCCTCTGCCATGCGTGGGGCGCTTTCTGCCCGGAATATCTTCTCCCGACACCTTCTTGAAAATTTCCCATCAACGGACCCTCTTTCCATCCCCAAGACACGCTCAGGTTGAATCCCCCACAAATTTCCGTGAGGAAGAGGGTCCATATTGAAGAATAAACATTGATAATCCGGCGTTTAATGTCGAATATTCAATGATGAATCCCATCCCACGCCCCAAGCTTCTTCGTCAGCTCACGGAGGGGTTGGAGAGAAGCCCCATTCTCACGATCCTGGGACCTCGCCAGTGCGGAAAGACGACATTGGCACGAGAGTTTTGTAGGGGACGCCACGATGTGATTTTCTTGGATTTGGAGAGTCCGGCTGACGCCGCCAGGCTTGCCGAGCCGTTGATTTATCTTGAGAAACAAAGCGGTCTGGTCGTTCTGGACGAGGTGCAGGCGATGCCTTCTGTGCTTAATGTGCTACGGGTTCTGGCTGACCGCACTCCCCTTCTGACACGCTTTCTGCTCTTGGGTAGCGCCTCTCCGGAATTGATGAACAAGGCCTCCGAGTCTCTTGCCGGCCGGGTCGAATTTTTGGAGATGGGCGGTTTCAATGTGCAAGAAACCGGGAATGACGAAGACAGGCTGTGGTGGCGCGGGGGCTTCCCCCGGGCCTATCTTGCATCGCAGGATACAGCCGCCCGCATCTGGCAACAGGATTTCACCTCAACATTTCTCGAGCGTGATCTTCGCAAGATGGGCATCGAGATTTCTCCGGCATCGCTACGCAGGCTCTGGACGGTGTGTGCACATTACCACGGACAGATCTGGAATTCCTCGGCTGTTGCCGGAGGTCTCGGCGAGTCAGCCAGGACCGTCAGACGTCATCTCGATATCCTCAGCGGCTCCTTTATGCTGCGACAGCTCCAGCCATGGCACGAAAACCTCATGAAGCGGCAGGTCAAATCTCCCAAAGTCTATTTACGGGATTCCGGCATCCTGCATTCCCTGCTCGACATCCCCAGCATCGACGCGCTTTTCGCCCACCCCAAGCTGGGGTCATCGTGGGAGGGTTTTGTCATCGAGCAAATCTGCTGTGCGGCCCCTCGATCTCAGGCCTATTTCTGGGCCACCCACACCGGCGCGGAGGTTGATCTCCTGCTCCTCCACCAAGGACGCAGGATTGGGTTTGAATGCAAGGTGGCCGATGCTCCCAAAGCGACAAAATCCATGCACATCGCCTTGCATGACCTTTCCCTCGACGAGATTTTTGTCATTTCCCCGCGCCCGGGAACCTATCCCCTCGCACCAAAGATCACGGCGTGTGGACTTGGCGAAGCCATGGCTGCACTCGGTGAGGAGCCGTTATAAGTCGAACCCCCACTTCCGGGAAAGAGGGGTCTGTTCCGCTCGTTTAGAACAGATCGCCGGTTTTTTTGCCCCAGTCGGCAAGCATCTTGCGGTGCTGTTGCAAGGTCTTGGCATGGTGAGGATCTGCTGCAAGGTTCTTTGTTTCGCCGGGGTCTTCCTGCAGGTCGAATAATTGTTCGGAGGGACTACCAGGCGCATAGGCGCAATATTTGTAGCGCTTCGTGCGGAGCATGCGCCCTTGGATCTCGGGGCGGTCCTTGTCGGCTGCGAGTTCGCACACCACGAAACGGCCCTCCGCATCTTCCTTGCCATCCAGTGCGGGGCGAAGGGAAATGCCCGGGCGTTCGGGATGCTTGGCTCCTGCAAAATCGCAGATGGTCGGCATCAGGTCCAGGCCCGAGGCGAGGGCGTTTGAAACCCCCGGCTTGATGTGACCGGGATAGGATAAAACCAGCGGCACGGCGGCGGATTCCTCGTAGAGCGAAAGCTTGGTGGCCCAGCGGTGCGCGGCGACGCCTTCGCCGTGGTCGGAGGTGAAAATGACAAGCGTGTTCTCCTTCCAGCCGCCTTCTTCGAGCGCCCGGAGAACCTGACCGACTGCGCGATCTACCTGCGTGACCATGTGCGCATAGGTGTGGAGATAGGCGCGCCAGCGGGCCTCATCCCAATCTTTTGTCTCGGCCAGTTCGTGGCCGTAGCGCGTGTTCTCGCGGCGCAGTTTGATGGCCTCGGGCTCGTTTGGGTCGGCCTCGAAGTTGGCGGGAAGCGGCGGGAAGGTGTCCTTGTTTGCGTATTCGAACCCCTTTTCCATGACATGGTAGCAGATGTCGTGAGGGTTGTGCAGAGAGACTCCGAGGAACCAGGGTTTCGGCTGCTTCCCGGCCTGCCAGCGCAGGAAAAACTCAGCGTCCATCGCGGTGAGAAAATCCGTCTGGTCGCCCAGTGCAGCCATGGGAACATCTTTTGTAAGCGGTCGGTGGTGGAAGCCCCACGCATCAGTGGCTTCCCGAAGATAGCTTTGCGGAAGATGCCACTTTCCGGTCCATGCGGTGTAGTAGCCGCTATCGCGGAGCACGGACCCAATCGTGGGGATATCTTTGGAAAGAGGATCCCCGTTGTAGATGACCCCGCTCGCATGCGGCGGCAGTCCGGTCACCATGGCGCCACGTGACGGGCCGCAGATGGGCGCGGCGCAATACGAGTTGAGGAAGCGCACGCCGGAGCGCGCAAGGGCATCCATATGGGGCGTATTCACCCAACGGTTGCCTGCGCAGCTCATGGCATCGATCGTTTGCTGGTCGGTAAAGAGCAGCAGAATATTCGGGCGCGGGTCGGAATTGCGGATGCGGCGGTTCTCCTCGCGAAGCGCATCGTCATCCGCCCCGGCAACGACGATGTCGGGGTCGTGAGATTGCGAATCAGATGCGGCCATCGAGAGCTTTGTCATCGTGGTGGCGAATGTGGCACCGAGTGCGGTTTTGATAAATGATCGGCGATTGGAAAAGAACATGTGCTACTGCGGTTTTCCCTTGGCCACGCGGAAGCCGACAAACGACCGCGCGGTTCCGGTGTATTCCTTGAAAAACCCTTTGGCAGTATTTTTGACGGCCTCCGGCTTTTCGAAGAAATAGCCGATCCCATTGACCCGGTAATCCACCATCGAGTTGAGGTGGGAGGCATCCTGATCCCATCCCCACTCAAGCACGTTGCCTTTCATGTCCTGAAGGCCGTTTTCCTGCGGAGACTTTGTGCCAACCGGATGGGTTCTCCCGCCGGAGTTGTCCGCGATCCACTCGGTGTCGTCGGGGTTGGCTGGAATTGGGCCGTCCGCGATGCGGAACTCATCATACATTGGAAGCCGGAACCCGCCTGCAGAAGGATCGAAGAAGATGATCATGTTCAGCGCGGTATCAGGTTTTTCCCCCGCCCTCAGATTCTTTTTCCAAACAGGGTTAGGATATCCAGCCCCGGTGTAGGTTTCCAGCCGGAAAGGGAGCACCTCCCGAA
>JBGTAT010000326.1:0-6134 GCA_041749755.1 Terrimicrobiaceae bacterium
CTCGTGCGCCCCTCGTTTGTGCTCGGCGGCCGCGCGATGGAAATCGTGCACGACGAGGCCGACCTGCGGCGCTACATCCGGACCGCCGTCGAGGCCAGCCCGGAGCGCCCGGTCCTCGTGGACCGGTTCCTGGAGGACGCCACGGAGGTCGATGTCGACTGTATCGCCGATGGTGAGACGTGCGTGATCGGCGGGGTCATGGAACATATCGAGCAGGCCGGGATCCACTCGGGAGACAGCGCGTGTGTCATCCCCAGCTTCTCGCTCGCTCCAGAGACGCTCGAAACGATCAAAAATGCGACGAAGGCGATGGCCCGCGAGCTTGATGTGCGCGGGCTCATGAACGTCCAGTTTGCGGTGAAGGACGGCGACGTGTACATCTTGGAGGTCAACCCGCGCGCCTCGCGCACGGTTCCGTTTGTGAGCAAGGCGATCGGGGTTCCGCTCGCCAAGATGGCCGCTAAGATCATGGCCGGAAAAACCCTCCGCGAGCTCGGCTTCACCGCGGAGGTCGTGCCCGCCTATTACTCGGTGAAGGAAGCGGTCTTCCCGTTCATCAAGTTTCCGGGCGTCGACATCATCCTCGGCCCGGAGATGCGCTCGACCGGCGAGGTCATGGGGATCGATGCCGACCTCGGGATCGCCTATGCCAAAAGCCAGATGTCCGCCCAGCCGCCGCTCCCGACAAAGGGGAACGTCTTCATCAGCGTGAAGGATAGCGACAAGCCGGCGGCCGTCGAGGTCGCCAAAGATTTTGTCGGGCTCGGCTTCACCGTCCATGCGACCTCGGGCACCGCGAAACTGCTCGCCGCGGCCGGCATCCCAGTCAAGACCCTTCTCAAAATCCAGGAAGGCCGCCCGAACGTGCTCGACCTCATCAAAAACGGGGACATCCATTTCATCCTGAACACGCCGAGCGGACGCCAGCCGCGTCAGGACGAGGTGGTGATCCGGAGCGCCGGGGTGGCCGCGCGTGTCGCGACGATGACAACTCTCCGCGGCGCCCGCTCAAGCGTGGCCGCGATCCGGGCGATCCAGCAGGCCGGCTATGGAGTGAAGAGCCTTCAGGAATATCACGCCAAACCTGCGTAGAGGAGCGCCGTTGCCCGGGCCGTGGCGGCGATGCTCTCGCGGAGTTCCTGCGGCTCCAAAACCACAGCGTGGTTCCCCCACCCCAAAATCCAGTTCTCGAGATCCGGGGCGACCCCGACCTCGAGCGACATCTCCGCTCCGCCGCCGGGCAGGGGTTTGAGCTTCTGTGATTTGTGCCAGATGCGTTCGGACGCGAGGCGCGCGGCGAAGTCGTCGAGCCGCAGGCGGATCGTCTGCGTCGCTCCCGACTCAAACGCCATGAAGCTGTCCTTCATCATCGTGCTCAGCGAAAAATCCGCCGGACGCCTAAACGTCTGCTTCTGGGCCTTCGGGCGGGTGAGCCGGGTGAGCGCGAACGTCCGGACCTTGCCGCGCACGACGTCGTGGCCGATCAGGTACCAAAGGTTGTTGATGCAGCCGAGATGGTACGGCTCGACCCGGCGCCGCTCGGGCTGGGTTTTTTTGAGCGCCTGGTAATCGAACTCGACGGTCCGGGTGCTCAGGATGCAATCGGCCAGGAGGTTGAAGACCTCCATTTCCTGCGTGGCCGCCCCCATCGGGCGGAACGAAAACGCGCGGCCGAGATCCTCCAGCGAAAGCGAGACCTCGTCCTGCAGGCCGTGGGTCATCTTTTCAAAGGCGGCGCGAAGCGGGCGCTCGAACGCGGTCCCGCGGTATTGCTCGATCGCCTTCTGCGCCACGAGCAGCGCGACGACCTCGCCCTGAGTGATATTGACGGCCGGAAATGAACCCACCGGCTTCGTGTAATGGAACCCGTGCTGCACCGAGTCGTAGTCGATCGGCAGCATCATCTGGTCGCGCATGAAGTCGATGTCCCGCTGCACCGTCTTGTACGACACCTCAAAGACGTCCGCCAGCGTCGAGCAGTTCGGAAACCGGCCGGCTGCGATCAGCTCGTGAATCTTGATCATGCGCGCGTACGGCGGGCGGGTTGATCGCGTGGCGGGGGCGCGGCGGCGCTCATCTTGGCGGGACAGGCGGACAGACGGACGTCGGGATTGCATGGGACACATCGTGTCCCATCCTCCCCTCCCGTGTCAACCCCGTTCTCCGGCGGAATTTCTGCTGCGCTGGTTTTTCATTTGCCGTGGGGCCGGATTCGAGGGATACTGACCTTTCTCGACCGATGATGATTTCCACCCGACGTTACGGTTTGTTGCTGGCCGGCTTCCTCGCCGGCCTCCTGCATGCGCAGGCGGCCAACTCTCCGGAGTTCGAGAACTACGCCATGCTTCTCCGACAGGCCGAGATCCAGAGGGTCGAACCCCAGGTCGTCACACCGACAAATTTCCGGTCCGGGTTTAACCGGTTCCCATGGCGGAACCGCATCGTCACGACCGTCTTCTGGGTCGGCGAGCGGCCGACGCAAAACAATCCGGTCCCGAACGACAAGAGTTCATGGGACGCCCGCTGGGCGGCAAACTTCGGGGGCTACGACAACCCGGATCCGGGGGCCCGCAAGGCATTTCTCCCGAAGGGGTTTGTTCCGCGGCAGAATCCGTTTTACGTCGCCCTTCCGTACAACGACGTCACCCGCGGGACGACGAAGCCGGAATCCCGCAAGGCGATCCCATGGTTTAAGCAGGCATTTGAGCGGCCGGGCAAATCGGTCTGCAAAGGCCGCTGGATCGCCATCCGCTTCCAAGGCCGAATCGCCTACGCCCAGTGGGAGGATTGCGGACCGTTCCGGACCGACCACTGGAAATATGTCTTCGGCAACGAGCGCCCCATCCCGAACCTCAACCAGGGGGCCGGATTGGATATCTCGCCAGCCGTCCGCGACTACCTCGGGATGAGCAACAAGGATGTGACGGACTGGAAGTTTGTCGAGGCCCGCGATGTCCCGACGGGACCCTGGACAAAATGGGGTGACAACAACACGTTTGTCCTCCAGCGCCGCGGGGCAGACCTTTTTCTTGCCGACCGCAATAACGCCTACGGCGCCCGGAAGTAGAGATTTACGGGGCGACCGCGCAGGATTTCAACTCCTCCAGCGTCGCAAATTCAAGGGTCGATGCGTGGGTGGATTCCAGCACGACCTGCGGTGCCCGGCCCTCGTCGTAGGCTTCCTTCCAACGCGGTGCACACAGGCACCAGCGGTCGCCGGGGACCAGCCCGGGGAACTCGTACTCCGGGCGCGGGGTCGAGAGGTCATTGCCAGCCTGCCGCGAGAACTCCAGGAACTCCTGGGTCATAACCGCGCAGACCGTATGCACCCCCTCGTCGCCGGCTCCGGTGTGGCAGAAGCCATCGCGAAAATACCCCGTCACCGGTTTGAAGCAGCATGCCTCCAGCGTCCCGCCCAATACATTTCTTGCCATGCCGGGGACTGTTCACCAGATGCCGGAATGACGCAAGGACGGGTTTTCCCCGTTACGACTTCGCGATCAGCGCGCGGAGGACCGCCGCCGGATTGGAGACGAGGTCTGGCGTCACCACCAAGTTCCGGATCTTCGTGGAGGGAAGGCGAAACTTAAAGTCCCGGAAGACCCGCTCCATGACGGTCATGAGCCCGCGGGCCCCGATCTGCTCGCCGCCCGCCAGGGCAGCCAGCGCGCGCAGCGCCGAATCCTGGAACTTCAGGGTGATCCCGTAAGCGCCAAAGGCGCGCACGTATTGGTGGATCAGGCTGCTCTCGCTTTTTTGAAGGACGTGAAAGAGGTCGTCCTCGTCGAGCGCGTGGCAGGCGACCCGCACGGGGAGGCGTCCGATGAATTCTGGCTCGAGCCCGTAGGAGATCAGGTCGGACGTGGTGGCCGCCGGCAGGGATCGGGGGCCGGAACCGCGCGCGGCGGGCATCCCGGAAAACGCCCCGCTCGCGATAAACAAGATGTGCCGGGTGGAGATCGTGTCCGGCGCGCCAGAAGCCTGCCCGCGGGCTGAGGAGATAGCGGCCTGCATCTGCGCGTTCACATCGTTCGGCGAGATCAAGGGCACATCGCCATCCTCGAGAAGCTTCAGCAGATTTGTTTGCACCCCCCGCCCCGAGACATCGCGGCCGCCGCCGGCCGAATGGGTCGCCAGCTTGTCGATCTCGTCGAGGTAGATGATCCCGTGCGCCGCGCGCCGGAGATCCCCGCCGGCTCTCCGAACCAGATCCCGTACGAGGTCGTCCACATCGCCGCCAACATACCCGGTCTCGCTGAATTTTGTGGCGTCCGCCTTGACGAACGGGACGCCGATCAGGTCGGCGGCCGAGCGGATCAGATGCGTCTTGCCGACCCCGGTCGGGCCGATCAGCAGGACGTTCTGCTTCTGGTAGAAGGGCGCGTCGTGGCCTTCGAGGCAGAGGCGGACATGCTGGAAATGGTCGCAGAGCGCGACAGAGAGCACCTTTTTGGCCTCGGCCTGGCCGATGACAAAGCGCCCGAGGTGGCTGGCGACATCACGCGGCTTGAGGCGGAACGAAAATTCTGGGGCCGGCTTGGCCGCGGTAGCGGCGACCGCACGCTTGCTGAGCGGCTTGTCAGCCGGGATGCGTCGGAGTCGGGCCGGGATGCCGGCGGAGGTCGGGCCGAGCCCGGAATTATCGGATTTCATAGGAGAGTGTACGAACGATCGGGGGGATCGGACTCGTCGGGGTTTACTGCGGGGCCTCGTATTCGGCCCACGAGGAGCTGGTTTCCCAGACCCGGACACGAACGAGCCGGACACCGGCAGAGATTTGGAATCTCGCGTCGGCCCGCGCGGAGTAGTCGGAGAGGAGCTTGGCGGCAGCGTCAAAAAATGTGCGGGCCAGGACCTCGGTGGTGGGCTCGGTCTTCTCGAACCCGATTACCCGCTCGCCATAGGCGCGCCGAAACGTCTCGTACATCGGGTCCTCCGTATTCATGCAGAGCGCGTGATCAAATCCATCCAAGTAGTCGCCGACCGCGTCCTTGATGATTTTAAAATCGCAGACCATCCCGTTCGCATCGAGCTCCTCCGCCTCGAGGACAAATTCGACCTTCCGGCTGTGCCCGTGCGGGAAGCGGCATTTTTCCGGATGGCGGGCCAGCATGTGGCCGTTTTCAATTTCGATGGTCTTGCAGAGGCGGTAGGGCATTCAGGTTCCTTTGGTGTTTCCGAACAGCTCGATGTGCAGCCGGTGGCAGTAGCGGTAGCCGGAATTTTTGCAAAAGTCGATGAGCCAGCAGCTCCGGCCGGCAAGGGTTTCCGGGTCGGTCCCTTCCGGCATGAGAAGGATTTTTGCGTTCGGGAGGCCGGGCAGGTCGCGCTTGAGGGTGCTGATCGCCTCGTCCGCCTCACCCGCGCTGCCGACGACGAGCTTGATCTGGTACGGGTAGGATTCGACCCATTGCGCGAGCACCCCCGGTGCGAGGCGGGTCTCCTCGTGGCGGGCGATCCACTCGTCGGCAATCGTGCCGGCCAGCGGGGTGGAATTGCGGAACTTCGGGCTGATCGACGCCAGATCGCAGGCGATCCCGCCGGGCGCGACGGTCCCGGCGGACTCGATCGTAATGTGGAATCCAGCCTCGCGAAGGCCGGCCGCAAGCGCGTGGATGTCGCGGGCGATCATCGGCTCCCCGCCGGTCAGCACGACGTGCCTCGCGGGAAATTTTCCGACCTCCTCCAAAATTTCCGGCACCCCCATGGCGCGTCCTTCGGGCGTCCAGGAAGCATAGGGGGTGTCGCACCACCGGCAGCGCAGGTTGCACCCGGACGTGCGTACAAAAACCGACGGCACGCCGGTCAGCTCGCCCTCGCCCTGAATCGAAAAAAAGATTTCAGCGATTTTCATGCGATGCATCCTGGGCGTCCCGGTCCGCTGGTGCGCGGCCGGGTTTCTTCGGCAGCGGGCCTTCGGTGAGGTAGTCCGTCGGGTCCGGGATTCCCGCGAGCAGGAACGCCTCGCGGCGCTCGACGCACGTCCCGCACTCCCCGCAGTGCCGGTCCCCGCCGACGTAGCACGACCAGGTATTGGAAAAGTCGACCCCGAGCCGCGCGCCCTCCGCCGCGATGCCGGCTTTGCTCATCGAGACAAACGGCCGCAGGAGGCTGATCCCTGCGTACGTGCCCAG
>JBGTAT010000327.1:0-8676 GCA_041749755.1 Terrimicrobiaceae bacterium
GACAACGGCTTCGGCGCTGCTTGCGCGGCGGATGCCATCCTCCGGCTGGCCACAGCGAACGGCCCGGTCCGCCCATGAAAGCCTTCGTGCTGGGGGCCGGCCTCGGAACGCGACTGCGTCCGCTCACCGAACGACGCCCGAAACCGCTTGTCCCGATCTACGGAAAACCGCTGATCACGTTTGCCTTCGACCACCTGATTGCCACCGGGATCACGTCGTTTGTGGTCAATACCCACCACTGCCCGGAGGCCTACGAGACAGAGATCCCCGGCGGGATGTACCGGGGCTGCCCGGTCGACTGGCTCCATGAGCCTGTCCTGCTCGATACCGGCGGCGGAATCAAAAATGCCGAGCCCCTCCTCGGATGCGAACCGTTCCTCGTCTACAATGGCGACGTGCTCGCCGACTTCCCGCTGCGTCCGGCGATCGACCGCCACCTCGCCTCTGGGAACCTCGCAAGCCTCGTCCTCAGATCCTCGGGCGGACCGCTCCATGTCCAATGCCGGGACGGCCTCGTCTGCGACATCCGGCATTCCCTCGGCACACCCAAAGCCCCATCGTTCCTCTTCACCGGCATCACCATCCTCTCGCCGGAAATTTTCCGCCACATCCCGGCCGGCCAAGTGATTTCGATTATCCCGGTCTACCTGAACCTCCTCCGCGACGGCTTCCCGCTGGGAGGGATCATCGCGGACGACGGGCTTTGGTTCGATCTCGGCAGCCGGGATTCGTACCTCGAAGCCCACGCGCTCCTCCAACCGGGCGGCCATCGCTTATCCTATGTGCCAGATGACTGGCCGCAGGCCCGGCAGGAGCCATCGTCAATCGCCCCCTCCGCAAAAACTGCCGGAGCCAGTTCGGTCGGACGCAACTGCCACGTTGGAGAAGGTGCCTGCCTTGAGGACTCCATCCTCTGGGACGGAGCCACCGTCCTCCCTGGCTCCCACCTCCGCCGCTGCATCGTCCGCGATGGATCCACAGCCGAAGGCCAAGCAAATGACCGCGACTGGTAATCTCCACAGAGCTGCCACCCTCAACCGGATTGATGCTCATTTTTCCCAACAGCCCGCTAGACTAACCCGCATGGGACGTCCCTCCCTACCTCTTCAGCTTCTCACATTGGCAGCCCTCTGCCTCGTCGCCGGAACCGGCCCTTCTCAGGCCACGGCAGCATTGCCCGTCGCTGCGGAGTCGCCTGAGCCAACCTCCGACCACGCCACCTCAAGCCCCAACGGGGCTTCATCCCCTAGCCCAGGGCAAGCGCCAGCGCCGCCCTGGGTTTCATCAACCGATACCCCCTGCCCTGACGGGGCAGCATCCCAAGCCACTCCCGAACCAACGCCCGAACCAACGCCCGACCTCACTCCCGACCTCTTTCGCGCCGTCGCCGCCTCCGACATTCCCGCCGTCGAAAACCTGATTTCCACCGGGGTCGATGTCAACGCGACCCTCTCGCACCCGGCGCCCGACGACCTCGTGCAAAGGTTCCTCGATACCAATCTGGAATTTTTTGTGAGGCAGGAAAAGGGACTCACTCCCTTGATGCTCGCCTCCGCCATGGGGAACCCAGACCTCGTCAAATCCCTCCTGGCTCGCGGAGCCAAACGCCACGCGGTCACCCAGAAGCACAAAACATTCGCTCTCTGGCTCGCCGGGCGCGGTAGCCACGTCGAGGTCATGCAAATTCTCCTCGGCGTCGAAGCCGGCTCCGAGGCGGCGCGCTACAAAATCCGGGTCAGCCTCGACGATCAGACCGCCTTTGTTTGGAAGGATGGTGTCATCCAGCAAACGATCCCGATCTCGTCGGGACGGAAAAAGTTTCCCACACCAAAAGGCCGCTATGTCGTGACAAACAAATACAAAGACTGGAAGTCAACGATCTACCGCGTGAAGATGCCCTACTACCTCCGCCTCTCCTGCCAGGCCTTCGGTCTGCACGCAGGCGCGCTTCCTGGCTATCCGGCCTCGCACGGCTGCATCCGCCTCCCGCCCAAAGACGCCGCCGCCCTCTTTGCCGAGGTCCCCGTCGGAACTCTGGTGGAAATTGAGTAGGGGGAAAATACTCGCGTGATCGTGAGTGTTCTTCCGGCTTTGTAAACGCGTGTTTTCACCCCAGTGTTCCAAACCCTCCAATCATCCATCGAACCGCTGAATATGCGCTCTGTCAGGCGGACATCAGCAGCCCGCTTGGCAAAAAAAGCAGGAAAGATCCCGCTTGACGCCATGGGCATATAAGTGACATCATGACGTCACTTATTTCAGATGGCTAAGAAAGACAAGAAATCGAAAAAGAACACGTCCTTGCGGCTCAGCCCGGAGATTTTGAAGGCCTTGAAACGGCGTGCCGTGGATGATGATCGGAGCCTGCAGAGCATCGTGGAGGAGCTGATAGAGCGGTATTTGGGGGAGGGCAAGTAGGTGGGTGGCGCATGGATGGAGGCCTTCGGGCCGGGCGCGCGGGATTTTTCAGCGCCGAGTCCAGATCCGACGATGCCGTCGGGTTTGGTTCTGAGTCCCCGGGCGGTGGAGGAATTTGATGTCGAGGTGATGGACACGCCGTCGTGGGGTCTTTGGGGATCGGGGCTGGTGCTTTTCCGCCGGGACGCCTCACTGGCGCTTCTCGGCGAGGGAACATTGTTGGCCGAGGCCGCCGGGCCATCGGTGGGTGGATTCTTCTGGTGGGATCTGAGGAAGTCCGAACTCGCCGAGCGCTTGGGGGAGGCTTCGGGGATCCGTAAGATCGAACAGGTCGCCCGCCTGGGGGTGGTCGCGCGGGACTTCGAGGTTTCGAATACCGATGGCAAGGTGGTCTTCCGATTTGTTGTGGTCTGTGTTGGCGGGGCGGCTACCCAAAGGGTTTTTGTTCCCCGTCCGCTGCGGGGATACGGCGCGGAGGCGGAGGCGTGCTGCCTGGCCCTTGGGGGTTCGGACGTGCGCGAGGGAGGGCTTCTGGAGCGCGCCCTGGCAGAGGCAGGGGTCTCGCCGCACCTCTCCAACGGGTTCTTGCGAACGGAGATCGCACCTGGATTGCCTGCGGCTGAGGCGCTGCGCCACGTGGTCTCCCCGGCATTGGAGACGGCGTGGAAGAACGAGGAGGGGATCATCCGCGATACCGATACAGAATTTTTGCATGACTACAGGGTGAGCCTTCGCAAGGCCCGCTCGGCGCTGGGGCTTCTCTCCGGGGCCTTTGATGCTGCCGGGGTTTCAAAGGTCCGCGATGCGCTTGGGAGCATGGCGGCGAGGACCAACCGGCTGCGCGATCTGGACGTTTACCTGCTCGCCCGGCGCGAGCACGAGGACTCCGTGCCTGAGGTGTTGCGGCCCGCCGTGCGGGGGCTGTTCGACGGTTTGTCGGAAGAGCGTGCACGCGAGCAGGCCGCTGTCGCCTCGTCGCTCATGGCCCCCCATCACCAAGAGCTCAAGCAGGAGATCTCGGCGCTATTTGATCGGCCGGATGGCTTGAAGCCCGGCCTGGAGGCGGAGGTGCCGATTGCCTCGGCTGTCTCCTCGCGGGTGGCCCGGCGCCACCGGAAAATTGCCAAGCTGGCCAGAGAACTCGGCGCGGAGCCGCCGGATGCCCAGCTCCACGCGATCCGCATCCAATGCAAGAAGCTGCGCTACCTGCTCGAATTTTTTGCTGCCGCCGTGCCTCAGGCCGCAGCCATCCTTGAGCATCCTCTGCGGCGGCTGCAGAACCGCCTCGGAGCATTCAACGACGCGGCGGTGCAGAGGGAGTTCCTGCTCGATTTGTGGCAGCACGCGGGGCCGGACCTTCCCAACGACCGCGCGGTGGCCCTGGGAACTCTGGCAGGTCTCCTCCACGCGCAGGGAGCAGGATTTCGTGCCGGGGCGCACCGGGCGCTGGAGGCCCTCGTCTCGCCCTCATTGCTCAAGTCCGTGCGGCGCAGCCTCCCACCAGCTCACTCTTTTTGCCCATGAAAATCTTCGCCTCTTACAGCATCAAAGGCGGGGTCGGAAAAACCTCCCTCTCCGTGAACCTCTCCTACGCCTTTTGTCGCGCCGGCCTACAGACGCTCCTGGTCGACCTCGACCCGCAGGGAGCGGCTACGTTTTACTTCCGCGTCAGCACGACAGAAAAATTCCCTCTCAAGGGCGACGGGCTCAGCGTCGCCGGGCTCAGGGCGGCGATCCGCGAGTCCGATTACTCCGGCCTCGACATCTTGCCGGCGAGCCCGTCGTATCGAAAGTTTGACATCGCGCTCGACGGGATGCGCAAGTCGCGCAAGCAGCTGCGTTTTCTGATGGATGAGCTGGCCAGCGACTACGACGCGGTCGTGCTCGACTGCCCGCCCGGCCTCACCTTGCTGGCAGAGAACGTCTTCCGGGCCAGCGACCTCCTCCTTGTGCCGGTGATCCCGACGGTGCTCAGCGGCCGCACCCTCGCCCAGGCCTACGCGTTTTTTGCCGACCACGACCTGCCTTCGGAGGTGATCCGCCCGTTCTTCTCGATGGCGCAGTCCAGCCACCGGATGCACACAGACCTGATGGCCTCGCTGCCGACACAATTTCCGGCATTCCTCAAAACCGTGGTGCCGCACGCGGCGAGCGTCGAGAAGATGGGGCTCCATCGCAGCCCCATCCAGACGTTCGACCCTGACTGCCCGGCCGCCCGGGCCTACGCGGCGCTCTCCCTTGAAGTCCTTGCCCTCCGCGGGCAGAACTAAGCCATGGAAATTGAGCGCAAATTTCTCCTTGGGGAGATTCCCTCCGGCATGGGCCGCCTGCGCTGGAGGCCCGTCCGGCAGGGCTACCTCACCCACGGCGGCGGTTGTGAGATCCGCATTCGCAACGATTCCGGAGCCTTCTTCCTCACCTGCAAGGAAGGCTCCGGCCTGGTGCGCAAAGAAACAGAAGTCCGCATCGACCGCCGCCAGTTTGAAAGCCTTTGGAAAATCACCGCCGGCAGACGCCTCGAAAAAGAGCGAGCCGCGCTGAAGGTGGGTGCCTGCCTCGTTGAGATCGACCGCTACCTCGGAGCCCTCGCTCCGCTCTGCGTCGCCGAAGTGGAATTCCCGTCGGTGGAGGCGAGCTCCGCCTTTGCTCCCCCGGACTTCTTCGGCCGCGACATCACGGGCGATGACGACTACTCAAACGCCTCGCTTGCTCAGCATGGACTGCCATCGGCCCCCAACGCAGTCTACCAAGCTGGCGCCGTCCCCTTCCTCTGGCGAAACGGCCGCCTCCACCTCGTGGTCGTCACGAACTCCTCCCAAACGCGCTGGATTCTGCCCAAAGGATGCCTCGAGCCCGACATGACCCCGCAGGATGTCGCCCTGCTGGAAACGGCCGAGGAGGCCGGCGCCCTCGGGTCCATCGTCCCGGGCCGACCGGTCGTCATCCACCCGGACGGTCGCCCCCCCGTGCGACTCTACCCCCTCAGCGTCTCGGCCCTCCTTAAAAAATGGCCAGAGTCAGGCCGCCGCCGCCGGCGGGTGCTTCCGGTTGAGGCCGCGCTCGCCCTGCTTGACGAGCCGCTCCTTAACGACGCCATCCGATGCCTGCTGCCAAGCGAGGAAGCGCCCGGGGCCAAGAGCGCCGCCCCCAAACGCACGCTATAGAGCCTCCTCCGACCCTGCCCCCCGGCGATCGCAGGGACAATGCTGAGCACGCTGCGCTCTTTTCCCGGTCCTCCCTAATATTTTTGCGGGATGATGATTTCCTCGGGCACGGGCAGGCGGGTATAATCCTCGTGGTGTTCCCGGGGCGGAAGAACGATGGGGGAATACTCCACCGGCGAGTAGCTGACCTGGCTCAGAAGATGATGAATGCAGTTCAGGCGGGCCTTTTTCTTGTCATTGGCCGGGACCACCCACCAGGGAGCCTGGGGGATGTTCGTCCGCTCCAGCATGAACTCCTTGGCTTTTGTGTAGTCCTCCCACTTCCGGCGCGACTCAAGGTCCATGGGGCTGAGCTTCCAGTGCTTCAGGGGATCATGCACCCGGCAGTTGAAGCGGAATTCCTGCTCCTCATCGCTGATGGAGAACCAGTATTTGAGCAGCTGGATGCCGGAGCGAACCAGCATTTTTTCAAACTCGGGTACGTCGTGGAAGAACTGCTGATACTCATCCTCGGAACAGAACTCCATGACCCGCTCCACACCCGCACGGTTGTACCAGCTGCGGTCAAACAGCACCATTTCCCCGGCGGCCGGGAGATGCGAAACATACCGCTGGAAATACCACTGGGTGCGCTCGCGGTTGTTGGGCGCGGGAAGTGCAGCTACCCGGCAGACGCGGGGATTCAACCGCTGCGTAATGCGCTTGATCACCCCTCCTTTTCCAGCCGAGTCCCGCCCTTCGAATATCACCACAAGCTTGTGGCCCGCCTTCACGACCCACTCCTGCATCTTCACCAGCTCCGCCTGGAGACGGAACAGCTCCCGGAAGTAGAGGCTGCGGCTCAGCGATTCGTTGGCAAGGTCCTCCAGGGTATGAGCCGCATGCTTCTCGCCATCCCGGCGATCCTCCATTTCCAATTCCAGCTCTTCATCGAAACTGTCGAGGAGCTCCTTGTGCGCCCGCTCCAGCAGGCGTTCGGTTTGATCGGCAGTCGGTGCTGGCGCTTGGGATTCGGACATACCCTGTAAGCGTTGGACCAAAGGCCCTGGTCTGCCTAGAAAATATTTGCGACATTTTTGTTGCAATCCGATCCGGGAGATCCCCGCACGGGCCGATTGTGACAATTTCGCCATGTTCTTGCTTCTGATGCACTGATGGTGGAGAGAGGACCTGCACCACACATGAAAACCACCACGCTCTCCGACTATCTCGCTCAAAACCCCGATTCCAAAAAAATCCAGAAGCGTCTGGCGCGCGCCATCAAGACCTACCGGCACGCCGCCCGCGATCTGTCCCACGCCTCCGACGACGTCGCCCATGCCAAGGAGGACTGCCTGCATGCCATGCAGATGTTTGATGTCGCGCTCGACGATTGTCAGCAGGGCTTCGCCGAGTGGGCGAAGGCGGACCTCGAGGAGGAAATTCACCTCATTCCTGCAGAAACCCCAGAGGACGCTCCTGAAGACGGTGATCCCCTCGACCTGGACGAGGAGATCGATGAGGACGAGGAAGTCGAGGAAGACGACGAGGACGACCTCGATGAACACCCCGCCAATCAGGGCGATAACCATCTGCGCCACGCCTCCAAGGACTTTTCTGCGGCCATCCAGGATGCAGAATCCGTGCTTGAGGAACTCTGCAAAGTTGAAAACCTCCTGCTCGACATTTTGGAAATCGCCACGGAGGAGGGCCTCTACATTGATTTGACCGACGCCAAAGCCTACGTTGTGGCCAAAGCTGCAGAGCCTGCTCCCGACCTCGATCAAAAATCCGCCCCCTGACCCGAATGGCGTTAAGTTAAGCCCCGAAGGGGCTTCATCCTCTAGCCCAGGGCAAGCGCCAGCGCAGCCCTGGGTCATGGAGAATAAGCGCCCCTGCCCTGTAGGGGCAGTATCCCAAAAGCCAACTATCTTAACGCCATTTGGGTCGGCAGTCAAATCTTGACAGCGTCGGGAGATGAGCGCTGCGGGCACCCGCTTGCCGGGTGCGGGTGCCGGGCTGAAAGTCCAGGACGTGGGAAAGGGATGAAATGTCCTCTTTCCGTGCTCTTAGACCATTTTTACACCGAAAAGGGTCAAATCGACGGACGGCTCGGCGAGCCATCCCTACCGTTAGGTGGTAGGGCGGTTTCGCCGAAACCGCCGTGATATTCTACTCTTTGCACCGTATGTTTGGTATTTGGGCCGGCTAGTTAGGCTTCGAGACGTGGCCGTCGGCGTAGAGACGGTTCATGCGGCCGGAGTGGATTCCCTCGAAGTCTGTACAAAGCGTGACGCGGGATGGCTTGACGATGCGGACGCCAGCGCCGCGGCGGCCGCCATAGATTCTGGGGGCGACACCGTTTTCGCCATCCACGATCGGCCTCCACTGGTAGCTGGTCCCGTAGGTCTTCCCGTCGATCGTGGTGGTCCTCTTTGCAAACCAATTCGGCCCCTGGATATCGGCCGGGCATTTGAGAACTTGCTGGGTGACCCCGTACGGTTCGAGCTCGACAAACATCGGCTCCGCCTCGTCCTCCTCGCTGTATACCGGAGAATCCGGGTTCGGCTCGATGATCGGGTACATGTTGTCGTGTTCGCCAACATAGGAGAGCACGCCGACTCCGATCTGCCGGAGGTTATTCATGCACACCACGCTTCGGGCGCGGTCCTGGAAGCGCCCGAATTCCGGGAACAGCAGGCTCGCCAAGACCCCGATGATCGCGATGACGACGAGAAGCTCGACCAGGGTGAAGGCCGACCGCGAACGGTTCCGCGCTCCGCTCACGGCGTTGTCCCCGCCGCTTTCATCTGCTTTTTCCGCTCGACATACGATTTCATCCGCTGCTCGCGCTGCTCCGGGGTTCTCCGGTTGTCACGGGCTTCCTGGCGGGCGGCCATCTTTTCTTGAACATCGGGGCGGCTGAAAAACTCCTCCATCTTCGCGCGGCGCTGGTCGTCGGGGAGGCTGCGAACTTCGGTCCAAAATTGGCGCATCTCATTGAGCTCCGCCTTCGCCGCGGCCTGGGCCTCCTTCGGGAGCTGGGCGATCGCCGCCTCCGCGCGCTGGGCGACCCACTCCGGGTTCATCCCGCCCCGCCACGATCTTCCGCCTC
>JBGTAT010000328.1:0-8007 GCA_041749755.1 Terrimicrobiaceae bacterium
GGAGAGAGCATCGCGACCGGCTCCGCTCATCATGCCACCGCGACCAGGAAGCGGAGGCGGCATTTTTGGGAGTGCCGGAGGAGTGGCAGCAGACGCACGCAGAGCGGCGAGAGACTTTGCGAGATGCTCGTTTTCCTTCCCGGCCAGGCGCGAGCGGTTGGCCATTTTTTCCAGCGCATCGATCTGCACCTGCAGCTCGCGGCGGGCGGCGGCTTTGCCCAGGGATGCGGTTTCGGCTTCGAGCTTCTTCGTGTCCATCCCGGCACGCTTGGCAGCGTTGCCCACTTGCTTGAGCGTGGCCTCCTGCTCGCGCAGATCCTTGAGCGCTGCGTCATTCTCGACCGCAGACCGGATCTTGATGTCGATGCCTTCTCTACCCACGGGACACCTCCTGCTCGAAGTTGTTTAGAGCTTCACGCTCGCGCCAGCTTTCCCCGACGACCTCCATGCCCTCGCTGGTGCCGTATGCTGCCAGCAGCGCGAAGGCCACCGAGATCGGAGTGTCGAGCGCAGCGTCGAGCGACATGTTCAGATCGCTCATGAGCCGAGCCACCAGGCGAACCCACCAGCCGGTTCCGGGATCTTTGGAAGTCGTCTCTTTCTTCTCCGGATTGCGAAGAGGGAGGAAGGTTTCAAAAGCCGTGCCACAGCGCCATGCGACTACGGCCTCCGCTTCGAGAACTTCATCCGCTGGCACCGACCCGATGATTGCCTCAGCAAAGAGCGGCTTGCCGCTGATCGTTGCAATCGCCGTGCAGAGGCACTGCACCCGGTCTTCAATCTGCTCCGGCTGCGGCGCTCCGGTCACATAGGGAGATCCCGCACGCTCCAAGGCGAGCCAGGCGCGGAGCGTCACCTGGGGAAGTTCAATGCCAAAGACGAGCGGAGACTCCGTGTCGAGGAATGCGCGCATGACGCACGCGGGCTGCAGCGGATCGTTCTCCGCTGCGGCCAGCGCTTTGCTCATCGCCGCTAGTTTTTCCTCGTCGGTCATTTTTCAAAGCAGGGATCAGGCCGCGATACCAGGATGCCAGAAGGCTTCGACTTCGATCATCGCGCCATCGGCCCGTTTCCACTTCCACCCGGCATCGGAGATGATCGCATCGGCCGCGTGGGCTGGTGCCCCGGTCACCGAGAGGACGGAATCATTCGCCGGAAGCACCGCGTTCGGGAGCGCGAGGATTTCGAGCGAGATCTTCCGCATGTAACCGTGGGCGACCACGGCCGTGATCTTGAGCGGATCTGCAGGCGGCTCGGTGAGCGTGAGGCTCTGCTCGATGCGGAGGCGCTGAACGGTGCCCAGGGCGGACGTGAGGCCCTGCGTGCTCCACACCAGCTTGGCGGCGGGATGAATCAGCGGCCCGGTCTGCTCGAAGGTTCCGTCGAGGGTGCCCGCCTCGGCTCCAGTGCCTGCGGCGGCGTCCGGGTAGTGCGTGGCCGCGCCGGAGAACTTCTTCGGCTGGTCGATCCCCCATTCCTCGATCAGCGAGGAGCAGAGGACGATCCCGCCGACGATGGCGGCATGCGTCATCCCGATCAGCGCCCCGGCCGACAGATCCGGAAGATCAATCGTGCCATCGGTGATCGTGCCAGCGAACGAGATCGCGGCCTTTTTCCGATAGAGCGCAGAGGCGGCGTTGTCGCCGTTGCCGTCCGGTTCATGGTGGACCTGGGACGACAGCTTGTAGTCGCAGGATTCGAGGATGCAGGTGGCGGGCTGTGGCGCTGAAGCGCTGCCCCAGATGAGTGATGCTCCGTAGAGTTGCATGGTATGGTTTTTTGGTTACTTGGATTCTTGGTAGGCCGCGTGAAAGATCAGATCGATCACCACGGCCGATGGATCTTCGACTTCCTCCACCGGAGGGTTTGCCAGGCGAAGATTGTCAGCGAGGAGATTGCCGGGATTCGATCCGTGGAGAGCGAGCCGGGCCTGCGCCGCCAGCTCCGGACTGTCCATCCCGGTTTCGTTGAGCGTCGGGTCCACGATGATCCGCACCCGCAGTTCCCCGCGCTTCACAAAGATGAAATCCGCGCCCGGCTGGACTTCGAGCGGCTTCACCGGCATCACGAACATACAGGCCCCGAGCTTCGCCAACTCGGCCTCGATGTCGTTCTCGATGCTCTTCTCCTTCCGCTCGATGAAGGCGACCCCGGCCGGAATGCCCTCGGCCCGCCTGAGCAGATCAAGCGTCGCGATGGGGATCTCTGTGGTCGTTGTCACGGCAGAGCCCCTTGTGGCCACATATTGTAATACGGGCTGTACCCGCTATCGATCACATCGATGTTCGCGTCGATCTGTAGCCAGGAGAGTGCTCCTGCTGTTGCTGGCACGTTCCCTGCGTCTTCCGCTACAAGCCCAGAGCCGATCCAGTGACCGGCTAAGCCCGCCCCCCAAGCCACCGTCAGTGATGATTTAATTTTTGCAATAGCGCTGTGTTGACCGCTGCCGGTGTGGAGGTAGAAGCAGCTTTTCTCCGGGTCCCACCGCAAAATAATGCACAGATGCCATTCCCCTTCGCCATCTGCGCTGCTATACACTCCCACCCACGGCCCTGTAAGCAGGCTCGTGTCGTAGGCGTAAATGCGGGCCACGAGCCCCGTCGTGCCGCCCGGCGATCCGACATCCGAACCCTTGGCGATCTCCACTCCGCAGGATCGCTCCGCGAGGCCGACAAGTGTTGTCTTGGTAGCCGTAGAGCCGATATGCAAAAAAGCTCGATAGCCTGCGGGCAGCGTAATGTTACGATAGCCCTTCGCGACGACAAGCATCCCATTTTGCCGTAGATCAGGATACGGAAATCCAGACATGACACCGATCCGACCCGCCGCATACCCCACTGCCGTTCCTCCGGTGAGAACAAAGCCTTTTTCGTTTGTGGACGACGTAGCGAACCCTGAACCAGAAGTCGCTGGAGACTCCCAACTCCGTCCCGCGTGGCCCGAGATAGTGTAGTCGCCAGAACTTTTGGTCGCAAGAAACCGTGTCCACCACTTTGTAAGATTTGAAGCCGTCAACGGTGTCAGTTCCTCGATCTGTCCCGAAGGTGCCATCTTGAATAGTCCGCCGCTCAACTGTCCTCCGATGTATCTCCAGAATGGAATCCCCAGATGCACGTTGTCTCCCCACCATGTCGAGCCCAGCGACGTAAGCCCAGCAAGCCCGCCCACTGCATTGTAGCTGTCGAAAAACGTCCAACCGCGCGCGAGCGCCTGAGCCCGCATCGCCGCATTTGTGACTGGAGTGTAGGCATCGTTCCCGTCCATGCGAGGAGCCTCCGCCACGATCACATGCGTCACATCTGTCAACGATGCCCCCATCGCGTCGAACACAATCGGGATGTTCGTGTCGTTATTTGTCTCGCCATACCCGCGCCAGTTGTAGAAGACCGCACCTGTCTTCAATAGGGCGCAGAGATCCTTATACACCTGAGACATTTGGCCCGCCGAGATAGAGGCTTTCTGTTGCTCCAGCGAAGTCCCACCGACTTGAGACTGCCATGAGAAGACGCCACGGGGCCTCCATGCGACCGCGCCGATAAATCGGGTTGTGCCACTGCTGGCGAGCGACAGCGTGACCGGCAACGCCTTGTCGAGCATCGTCACCTCCACCGAGCCAAGAGCGACCGCTCCATTGCAGTCCATCACGACCGGAGAATACGTCTGACCGGTTTGAGAGAGAGTTGCTGTAATCGTCCCATCCCCCGGCCGCTTCAGGTAAATCAAGGTGACTTTCGTGTAGTTTCCGAGCGGGTAGTATTGGGAAGCTTTTCCATAAAATCCACCCGTCACAGTGCTGCTTGCCTGACCGGCAGATGCCGGAAATGTAAACGCGGCAGTCGAGCCGTCCGGCATATGCAGTTGGTTGGCTCCGGGAAGATAAGTGAAATCGTTTTGCGGCCAAGACGCCCCTCCTGTATAGGCCCACGCCGCCCCGTTAAATGGGTGGCCAAGATTCGGGGTCGTCACTGCTCCCCGGCCATACCGACCCGTCATCGCCTCCAGAAAATAGTTTGTCGGCAGCATGGCCATGCTGTCCCCAAATCCTGTTGCCGACCAATGAGTCTCGCCACTTTCCGGACGCTCCAGTTTCAAGAGTTTAGCGAACGCTTTCGACCACGCCCATTGGTTAACCCATAGATCGTTATTCAGCGGCTGACTCGCCGCCTGGGCCGCGTCGGCTTCTGCCTTTGCAAATGCCGTAGTAGCCACCTGCGTGGTTGATGTGTCTGCCGCCGCCGTGGGCGCGGTAGGCACCCCCGTCAGCGGGGGGGAAGCAAGGGGGGCCTTCAAATCGAGTTCCGCCTGTGCAGCGATGCTGATCGGCTTGTTTGTGTCAGCGGTGTTATTGACATTGCCGAGGCCGATGCTGGCCGGGGTGATCGGGCTGTTGGTCGAGATCCCGGAGACGCGGCCCTTGGCGTCCACCGTCACACTGAGCGTGTTGGTCTGCGTGCCGTAGCTTCCGGCCGTGACACCATTGGTCGCGAGGGTTGGCGAGGGATAGGTTCCAGTCAGATCCCCTGCAGCAGATCCAGACGGTGCGCGGGAATTGGTGAGCCGGGAATCGTTCGTCGCCACTTTGCCGTCGAGCGCCGCCTGCAGGCCGGAGACATTAGTGATCGCCGTGCCTGGCTGCAGCGCGGAGGCAGCGAGCGCGCCCTGGGCGGCCGTCGCGTAGTTCGTCCCGACCGCATTCGTGATCCCGGCCGCATTCGTGATCCAGAAGTTCGTGGGCTTCGTGACCACGCCATTCGTGTCGAGCGTGAGCGTCTTTGTGACCACGTTCGTTTGCCCGAGCACGGGCGATGTGATGGCCAGAAATGCCAGGGAGGCGACGCCACCGGCGACGAGTGTCAGGGCGGCGATCCGGCCGCTTTGAGAGATGAGTTTTCCGATTTTCATAGAGTCGTAAAAGTGAGTTCCCCGGCATTGAAGGTGACGAGACGCCAGGTGTTTGTGGCGGTGTCCTTGATTTCGAGTCCTGCGGCCGAGATCCGGACCGCGCCGAAGATCGTCCCCTGCGTGACGAGTTCGCCTGGCAGCGGGTAGGGAGGATCTGGATCTTCAGGAACCGGCTCGTCCTCGCGGTAGTAGTTGTTTTCGATGACGAGCTGAATCGTCGGCAGGACGATCCGCTTCCCGCTTTCGACAATGACGATCTCCAGCGCGAACACCTCGGAGCCTTTCGTTCCCAGGGCCGTGTCGATCCCGGCGCTCACGGCCACGAAGGCGAACGTGTATCCCCGGCCGTCGAGAGTGGGAGCGTCCCAGGTTGTGTCCAGAAGCTTTGCCGTGCCCGTGAAGTCATTGACCGTCTTCACGACCAGCAGGCCCGTGCTCCCGGTCGCGAAGAGTTCTATGGTCCCGTCCGCCTTCACCGGGGTCAACTCGACCTCGACGTCCTGGTATCGCTTGACGGTGATCTTTTGGACATTCGTGGAAGCCGTTGCCGACGCGCCCAGGATGCCGGTGACTTTATTGAAAAACAGTTTGCTCATGAGATTCTCCGGATTTCTGCCGCGATTTCCTTTTCGGCCTGGTCCGCCACGGCAGCGGACAAAACGCCCTCCTCCGGAAGCGCGGAGGGATCTGCAAGATGCCTCACGCTCGCGACGAGCTTATACCAGGCTTCGAGGCGCTGGCCTTTGATGCCGCGCCCCCGGAACCCGCGATTGCGAAAAAGATATGCGCCCTTCTTGGTTCGGATGAACGTGAGCTGCCCGTCACCAGGCGTGGACCATTCACCAGGAGAACCAGCGGCCTTCGCCTGGCTGCGGAGAGGGATCGCCAACATGCGCCCGGCCTTCGCGCGGATCGTGCCGCCGCGCAGCTTGTGGACGAACTCCCGGCTCGCGATGGTGACCGTGGCCTCGTTCTCGGTTGCGCCCGTAAAGGACGTAGCACGCTTGACGTTCTTGCTCCAGAAGTTGGAGCGATACCACCCGCGCTTGTTGCCCTCGGAATTCTTCCGGTCGAAATGCTTGCGCAGATCCACTTCCACCCGCTTGCCAATGGCCTGCATGCGGCGGCGCGCCGTGGCAGGATTCGCGAAGATCGCCTGCACCTGGGCCGTGGCGTTGTCTGTGATCGTGATCGTCATTGTGGACCTCCTGCGAGCCGGGCCGTGTCACCGTCCACCTCGGCGGATGCCCCGAGGCTGGCGAGCAAATCCGCGCGGATCTCCGGAGAGAACCGGGAAAGGCTGGCTTCCACATTTTCATTGAATCCCACCTCGGGCATTTCGAGCTGATCGTCGGGCTGCAGCACGCCGAGCGAGATCGCCTCCTCGCGCGAAACGTCCTGGATGCCCATGCCGCTGCCAAAGTCGTATGGCGGGAACGGAGTGCCGAACCGGGAGATCCGGCTCCAGATCGGAGAGTCCTTCCGGGCGATCATCCGGCCGCTGAAAAACTCACCGCCTGCAGCAGACCACCTGGCGCGCCAATCGCGCGGCACCTGGCGTCCCTCTTCACGGTAGAGTTCCTGGCACGGGAAAGCATCCAGCGCGCCCTCAGCCTGGCCGGATTTCCACCGGGCAAACTCCTGAGCCTGGGAGGTGTTGAAATCGTAGATCAGCCCGAGACGGCCGCGTGAGCTGTGATCGCGCAGCGTGCCTTCCCGGCCGGGCTCCGGAATGTAACCCGAGTCCGACAGCGCTTTCCTCAGATCCCGGACAAACGAGGAGCGAGAGACCAGGCGGGTTTTGCCGTTGTCCAACTCCTCGCTGCCAAGCTCCAGAGCGGTCTGGATCTTATCGTGCATGATCTGCAGCACGTCCGCTTTCGCGAACCGCGCCGTCCAGAATGAGCGCTCGCGCAATGCCAGGGGAACGTCCGACCACTCGGCGCTCGTCATCGCCTGCGCAATCGGAGTCTTCGCATTCATGCGAGCGACCGCATCGGCGAGCGGAACGGGATTGGCCAGGGAGACGCTCATAGTGATCCGACCCCTTCTGTGCGCGGCCGACTTGTAACGACCTTGATGGCGTTGCCCCCGGCCTGCGTGCTGGCTGCGGTCACCGGAGGCGCAACCTTGAACTCACCGCGCCCGACTTGACCCATGAGAGTCTTCGCCTGGTCATTTGCGGTTTTGCGATCTTCCTTCACCGCGATGCCGAGCCGGGTCGTGAGCCGGAAGACAATCATGTCCACCGCTGCGGCGAGCAGCTCGTCGGGAATGGTGAGGCCATCGCCGACCGTGTTCGATCCACCCGCGACATGTCCGCGCACCTCGCGCACCACCTGGGCGGTGATGTCGGGCAACGGATCGACCTGGCCGGCCGCGAGAGCTTTCGTCGTGTATGCGGCGAACTCTGCTCCGGCGAGCCTGGTCTTTACGTCATCGGTTGTGATCGTGATCCACATGGAAGGTCAGGATTCTGCAGGCGTGAAATCGACGTAGAACTTCTGGCCGACCTCGAACTTTCCGAACAGGGCCGGGTTTGCGATGTTGATCGTGAAGCTCGCGCTCGGGCTGAACTTAGCAAAGGTGTTGTCCTCATCCATTCCGCCTTCGGGATACCCATCGTTTTTGGCGACGGCCCGCATGGACAAAACTTCGTTCGTGGTCTCGCCGTTGTATGTGCCAGGCACGACACTCTCGACGACAAGTTTGGCTCTCATTTTTATGTTGCTCATAATTCAAGACTGCGGCCCCCATCGCTGGGAGCCGCAGGGTTTGAACTAGCTGATGTTCAGCTTGGCGGTTCCGAGCGCGGAGGTGTTCACCAGGTTCGAGTAGTGCTCGACCGTGATGTCGATGAACTTGTCATCTTCCTTCCGGTAAACGCGGACGCCTTCCGGACCGACCGGAGTGACGAAGCGTTTGACGCTGGACGGATCGTCCTTGCCCACGCCGTCCTCGCCGAAGAAGACAACGGCATAGCTGCCGACGATCTTCGACTTGGTTGCGGCGGCGCTCTGGTAGCGCTCGTTGCTCACGCGGCCACCACCGGTGAGGCCGAGCTTCTGCGCGACCTGGACGGGTGTGAGGCCGAGCCCGGCGAAC
>JBGTAT010000329.1:0-1669 GCA_041749755.1 Terrimicrobiaceae bacterium
TACCGGATCAAGGGGCGCACGGAAGCCGAGGCGGAGCGCCTAGTCGCCGACGCGCTCGCCCTTCAGCGAGCCGGGATCAGCGCCCTCGTGCTCGAGCTCGTCCACGCCCCAATCGCTGCCGAGATCACCCGCCAGCTCGAAATCCCAACAATCGGGATTGGCAGCGGCCCGGATTGCGACGGCCAGATTCTGGTCGTGCACGATGTCATCGGGCTCTTCCCGTGGTTTAAGCCAAGGTTTGCCCGCGCCCGCGCCGACGTCGCCGCAGAGATCCGCAGCGCCGCCGGGGAATTCGTGGCGGCCACGCGCGCAGGAGAGCTCTAGAGCCCTCATATCTCACAGTCCGGTTTGCGGCTCCGCATGTTGTAGCGGCGGTCTGTGCTCGCCACGCAGCCAAGCAGGCATCGACGCTCATAGAGCGACGCTACGCGGCCGTGAGATTTGCGTGCTAGTGCAGGCCCAATAGTGTTCACTTTGCAGGCCGCCGTGACATGGGCATCCTTCCCATGTGCCGAAAAACAATCGCATCGGCAGGATGCCGATGCCACTTAAGTGAACAGCGTTGAGTGTCGGCTTTATTCCTGCCAATCGAGCGCCCCGAGGCGCTTGGCGACTTCCTGGACGTTGCTTCGGGAGTTGAAGGCGGAGATGCGGAAGTAGCCTTCGCCTGCGGGGCCGAACCCGCTTCCCGGGGTGACGACGACGTTGGCCTCGCTGAGGACCTTGTCAAAGATCTGCCAGCTGGTAAGGCCGCGCGGCCCGCGGACCCAGATGTAGGGGGCGTTGGTGCCACCGAAGCCCTCGAGGCTGCAGTCGCGGACCGCGTTGAGAAGGATGGCGGCATTTCCCATATAGTGGGAGATGAGCGCGGCGACTTCGGCTTTTCCTTCCGGCGCGTAGAGGGCCTCGGCGCCGCGCTGGGTCACGTAGCTGACGCCGTTGAACTTCGTGCTGAAGCGGCGGTTCCAGAGCGGGTGGAGCGGACGCTTTTCGCCGCCATCCGTCGAGCACTCGAGGTCTTTTGGCACGACGGTGAATGCGCAGCGGGTGCCGGTGAAACCACCATTTTTTGAGAAGCTGCGGAATTCGATCGCGCATTTTTTTGCTCCCGGGATTTCGTAGATCGAGTGCGGGATTGCAGGGTCCTGGATGTACGCCTCGTAGGCGGCGTCGTAGAGGATGACCGCGTCGTTGGCGAGCGCGTAGGCGACCCAGGCGGCGAGCTGCTCGCGCGAGGCGGTGGTGCCGGTCGGGTTGTTCGGGTAGCAGAGGTAGATGATGTCGGCCGCCTCGGTCGGGACGGCTGCGACGAAGCCGTTTTCGGCCGTGCACGGCAGGTAGATCAGGCCCTCATAGAGTCCGGACTCATTGCCCGCCCCGGTGTGGCCGGCCATGACGTTCGTGTCCACATAGACCGGGTAGACCGGGTCCATCACCGCGATGCGGTTGTCGTGGCCGAAGATATCGAGGATGTTTCCGCAGTCGCACTTCGAGCCGTCGGAGACGAAGATCTCGTCGTTCGCGATTTCGATCCCGCGCTGGCGGTAGTCGTTCTCCGCGATCGCCTCCCTCAAAAATTCATACCCCTGCTCCGGCCCGTACCCTCGGAACGATTCGCGCGCGCCCATCTCGTCGACCGCCGCGTGCATCGCCCGCCGCACGGAGCCGG